>JBIJDM010000002.1:0-42186 GCA_044344145.1 Phycisphaerae bacterium | reverse complement strand
CACCCGGGCTTTGCCATTGGCACTCATGGCATTCAGGCTGAACAGGTCGTTGAGTTGGCTGCGTTCCGAAGGCCGCAACCGCAGCACCACGGGGATGCTGTATTCTCCGTCCTGCATGTACGTGACCGTGGCGCCGGCCAGTCCGGTGCCGACAATCGCGGCCACATCCTGATTGGAAATGCCCACCAGATTGGCCCGGTCGGCGTTGACCGCGAGGGGAATCTGGAAGTTTTCCGGTTCCCAGTCGTCATGGATATTGTCGGCGCCGGGAATCTGACGCAGCAGTTCTTTGGCTTGGCTGGCCAGCAGGCGCAGCGTGCCCACCTCCGGACCCATGATACGCAGTTGTACCGGCATGCCGATCGGCGGGCCGGTTTCGAGTTGCTGGACCGTAACCCGGGCTTCGGCAATGCCGCTGGGCAGGCTCTGTTTCAGCCGACCCACCACGGCGGCGGTCTGCCAACGGTCATTGGTATGCACCAGAATCTGGGCGTAATTATCCGCGCGCTGTTCGGGTGCGATGCTCAACCAGAAGCGCGGTCCCCCGGCCCCGACAAACGTGGTAAAGCTGTGCAGATGCTTGCCTTCCAGCGTATCCATCCGGGCGATGACCTGCTGGGCCACCTTCTGGGACTGTTGGATCGGCGCCCCCTCGGGCAGGTATACATTCACCACAAACACCTGTTGCAGGTCTTTGGGAAAGAAGGCGGAACCGATTTGCGTGGTCAGACCTGCGCCCACCAGCAACGCCACTAACGCCCCGGACAAAACCACGGCCTTGTGATTCACACACCAATGGCAAAGCGCGTAATAGCCCCGGGCCGCCAGATTCTTGTGCGTCTGGCTGTTCAGACTGGATTGGCCGCGCAGCAGGTAATACCCCAGCAACGGTACAAACGTCATCGAGACAATCCGGCTGGCCACCAGACTGGTCGCCACCATCACCGGCAGCGAATAGACGAAATCCCCGGTCTTGCCTTCAATCAATAACAGCGGCAGGAAGGCCACGCAATTGGTCAACGTGGCATACATGATCGCGCGGGCCAGTTTGTCCGGACCATACCAGGCGGCCACATCGGGCGTCTTGCCCGTGGCCAGACTGCGATTAATCGCATCGGCCGCCACCACGGGATCATCCACCAGCAAACCCAGTGCAATGATCAATGCCGCAATCGAAACCTGCTGGACATCAATGCCGATCAGTTGGCACATACCCAACGTCATGGCAATGGTTAGAGGAATCGAAATCGCCACCAACGCCGCGCTGCGCCATTCCATAATCAGCACACAACAGGCGATGACAATCAGGATGGCCTCGATCAGACAGCTATTGAACTCCGACAGCCGTTCCACCACATGCGTGGGCTCATCGCTGGTGCGTTCAATCCGCAGATCGGCGGGCAGTGTGGCCTGCAACTCGGTGAGCGCCTGGGTTAAATCTTTATCAAAGGTGTGGATGTTGCTGCCCTTGACCTGCTGGATCGCCAGCGTGATGGCGCGGCCATTCTGCAATTGATACTCCGCCGGTGGCGGGGTATTCAGATGCAGCGAAAACGTCCCGGGCTGGATTTCTCCCGGCAGCAGGGCAGTGAGGGGCTTTTGCGTGTCCGCTTTGACCGTACGGAAATTCATCACATCCGGCGGGTCCTGATAGCCGCGCACCACCTCCACCAAATCGCGCAGATACAGCGGATAGCCAAACTCACTCACCGTGCCGGTGACCACATCGCCGATCTCGGTGGCACTGGTAAAACGTCCCGAAGGTTTGACGATGATGTTCTGTTCGGGAAGTTCCACACGCCCGCCGGGGAGATTGGTGTTGCGGGCCTGTAACCGCGTCAGCACGTCATGGGGTGCCAGGCCATATTGCGTAAAGCGTTGACCGCTGTAATAGAGGGTAACCTGTTCTTCCTGTACACCGATCAGGTCCACCTTGGCCACGGTGGGGGACTGACGCAGCCGGTCGCGGGTGTGTTGGGCGAAATCACGCAACTGCCGGTAGGTGTAACGGTCGCTGGCGACGCGCCGCAGGGCCTGGGGTAAGGTTGTAAGGTCCTGCACCCACAACCCCGGCCAGATGTCCGGATGCACCCGGCCATTGCCTTCCTGGGCGTGGAGCCTGGTCGTCAGGTGCTCCAAATCGGCTACCGTGAAGCCGGGGGCGAGTTCAAAATCAATACACCCCGCGCCGGGGGCTTCCACAATATGGGCCGGGCCGACCAGCATCCCCGCACTGGCCATCTGCTGGAGCAAGTTGCGCCCGATGCGCAGGACGTATGAGCGCGCCACCGTATCGGGATATACCAGTACCCCCGCCCAACGCCGGGCGCGGGTAGCTTCCGGCAGAGCCGCGCGGGTCTGCTGCAAGGTTTCGATGATCGAGTTGGCGCGCAGGTTGAGTTCGAAATCCGATACTGGCGGGGCACTCAGCGTCAGTAAAACCGCCACCGTATCGCCAAAATCCTTGTTGAGCAGCGGATGTACCCGCACCCCGTTCACCTCCGGCAGATCGGGGATCGCACTTAGACGCCGTTGTAATTCCAGCCAATGCAGGTCGGTATCGCGGACCGAATCATGCAGTTCGACAAAGACCGCGGAAAAGCCCGGCCGGCTGGTGGAATAGGTGCGTTTAACCCCGGCCACCTCGCCCAATGCCAACTCGACTTTGCGGGAAACTTCCTGTTCCACTTCCAACGCCGAGGCGCCCGGATACGACGTGACCACCACGGCATTGCCGATGGGTATGATCGGATCCAGCCGCTGGGGCATACGCAGATAGCCAAACACCCCCCAGAGCAGGCACGCCAGCAGCGCCACCCACGCAATCGGACGGTGATAGACAAAGAATTGGCTGGTGGTCATGGCCGCACCGCCGGGCTGGGGTCTGCGGGCAGAATAATCAGCGGCTGGTCCGTCACGATGCGGTTGGCGCCGCTGATGACGATCCGATCGCCGGGTTTGACTTCACTGCCGGGACGGATTTCGACGCGTTGATCATAGACCGCCCCGAGCCGGACCTGCCGCGGTTGGGCGGTGTTGCCGGTTTTTTCGTTGATGACATAGAGCACGGTATCCTGCGGCCCCACCCCGCGTTGTACGGCATGCATCGGTACGAGCAGCATATTGCTGCGTTTTTGGCCCACCGAGAGCGTGACGATCATGCCGGATTTCAGTCGGCCATCGGGATTGGGCACCGTGACTTCGGTGAGAAAGGTCCGCGAATCGGCATCCGCCGCCGCGGCGATTTTGGTGATGCGTCCGGTAAACCGACTGCCTTCAAACGCGTCGGCTTGAATTTCAATTTCCTGCCCCAGACTGACGGTATTGACGCTTTCTCCCGCCAGCGCCCCGCCCAGCATGGTATCGGGCACGCCAAAAGCCACCCGGACTTCGGAAACATCCATAATACGGAACGCCTGCCGGCCCGCGGGAATCACCTCATCGGGCTCGATGGCGCGCAATACGATCGTGGCATTATTGATGGGGACTTGCAGCGTGCAGTCCTGCAGCCGCGCCCCGGCCTG
Organism: Phycisphaerae bacterium; assembly: GCA_044344145.1. Taxonomy (GTDB): domain Bacteria; phylum Planctomycetota; class Phycisphaerae; order WQYP01; family WQYP01; genus JBAXGE01. The sequence goes on along the minus strand of JBIJDM010000002.1, from coordinate 38,662 downwards.
CGCCAGCGTGCCTGCGGCTGCTTCCAAATTGCGCTGGGCCCCGGTGTGATCCGCTTTGGCGGCATCCAGCCGGGTACGGTTGTCTTCGAATTCCTTTTGCGTGGCCACGCGGCGTTCATACAGCCCGGCAGTCCGTTCAAAATCACGCTGGGCCTGGTCCAGATTCGACTGGGCTTTGCGCACCGCCTCGGTCACCGCACCCAATTGGGCGTTGGCCACATCCACATCGCGCTGGGCATCGGCGGTATCGAGTTTCGCCAGAATGGTATCCTTGGCCACGCGGTCGCCTTCTTGGACAAAACGCAGTCCATCGGTTTTATACAAATATTGCACCCGCCCGGGTACTTTGAAGGCCAGGTCCACGCTCTGCCGGGGGCGTACCGTAGCACTGAAGCGTGTGGCGAGGGTGATCTCTTCCGGCACCAACTTGGCCACCCGCACCGCCTCCGGCGCGGGCGCAGAAGTTTTATGTTCACGGCAACCCGCGACCGATAAAAACAGACACAGGCCAATACTGCAGGCCCACAAGGGACGCTGGTGCCATGGGGTTATGGGGGGAAAAATAAGGGACATCAAAATAGACTCCTCAAGGCGTTATTTATTAAACGTTCAATATTATAGCCGCGTCCTTACGCGTCGGGAAAGACGTTCAACCGCAGGTTGCGATCGAATCAGAATGTATTCCGCACCACGAAAGCATGAATAAAAGTACGTAAGTAGCCATCATGCAGATGTTTAAGGATTATACCATGCCCCGTCCCCTAACACATTTAAGATGCTTTTGGTAAACTCTGACATTTTGCAGGCCCAACTTTATGTTTGGGCCGTTTCTTTTGGCAAATAAATAGGACTGTAACTCATGGAATTTAATCCGGCTTTCCGTTCGCTCGCGCTCGATGGTGGGGTGATGACCGCGTACTACTACGACAAGGCCCCGGCCGCGAATGTAGAAGCCTGCGATACGTTCCTCTTCCGCCATTTGGGCAGTCCCCAGGCGGAATTGGACCAGATGCTGACCGAACTGGGCTACCGCGATCTCGATGCGCTATCCAATGCCGCCGTGCCGAAAGATATCCGCCGGCGCGATGCCATTACCGTGGGGCCGGCGCTGGGCGAACGGGAACTGATCAAGGAAATGAAGTACCTGTTCAGCCAAAACACCATCATGCGCTCGCTGATCGGTCAGGGGTATTACGACACCAGCACGCCCGGCGTGATCCTGCGTAATGTGCTGGAAAATCCCGGCTGGTATACCCAGTACACCCCGTATCAGGCGGAAATTTCCCAGGGTCGTCTGGAAGCGCTGCTGAACTTTCAAACTATGATTGCCGACCTGACCGGTCTGCCCATGGCCAATTCGTCGCTGCTGGACGAAGCCACGGCCGCGGCGGAAGCTATCAATATGGTCTTTGGCAGCGTTGCGGATGCAGTGGAGCAGAAGCGGGTGTTTCTGGTCTCGGACCAGTGCCATCCCCAAACGCTGGCCGTGGTTAAAACCCGTACCCGCTGGCAGGGCGTGGATTGCCGCGTGGTGGCGGATATCTTGAATTATCCCATCACGCCCGAAGTATGTGGCGTGTTGGTACAGTATCCCGATACCTCGGGCAACATTTTTGATCACACCACGCTGGTGAACGCGGTGCATGCGGTCGGCGGTTTGGTGGTCGTGGCCACGGATCTGCTGGCGCTGACGCTGCTCAAACCCCCCGGCGAGTGGGGCGCGGATATCGTGGTCGGTAGCGCCCAACGGTTTGGTATCCCCATGGGTTATGGCGGGCCGCACGCGGCCTTTATGGCCACCCGGCCCGAATTGGTACGCAAGATGCCCGGCCGGCTGGTGGGGGTGTCAAAAGATGCCAACGGCCAGCCCGCATTGCGATTGAGTTTGCAGACCCGCGAACAACATATCCGGCGCGACAAAGCCACCAGCAATATCTGCACCGCGCAGGTGCTGCTGGCGATTATGGCCAGCATGTATGCCCAGTATCATGGCCCCGCCGGGCTGCGCCGCATTGCCCAGCGCGTTCAGGCCCTGATGGCGGAATTTGCCACCAACATCCGCGGTTTCGGCCACATCATGAAAACCCGGCAGTGTTTTGACACGGTGCGCTTCGAACCCATCGGGGTGACGGCGGAAGAAATGGTCGAGACCCTGCGCAAAAATAACTACAATGTCCGCTTGTTTGCAGATAACACCGTCGGAGTGAGTTTTGATGAAACCACCACGGCCAATGAGTCGCATCATCTGATCCGCCTGTGTTGCGAAGGCCGGCTGGCGCTGGACCCGACGGTCTCGGTCACCACCCGTACCTATAGCTTTATCCCGCCCGCCTTACAACGCACCAGTGCGTTTTTGACCCATCCGGTTTTCAACTCGTACCACAGCGAAACCGAGATGCTCCGTTATATCAAACGGCTGGAAAGCCGCGATCTGTCGCTGACCCAATCCATGATCCCGCTGGGGTCGTGCACCATGAAGCTCAACGCCACGGTGGAAATGCTTCCGGTGACCTGGCCGGAAGTCAGTCAGTTGCATCCCTATGCCCCCAAACGGCAGGCCCGCGGTTATACCCGATTGCTCGATGCCCTGAGCAAAGCGCTGATCCGGGTGACCGGCCTGTCGGGTTGCAGCTTGCAACCCAACGCCGGTTCGCAGGGCGAATATGCCGGCCTGATCACCATCCGCGCCTATCTGGAAGCCAAAGGGCAGGGGCATCGCAATATCTGTCTGATTCCCACCTCCGCGCATGGCACCAATCCCGCCAGCGCCGTGGTGGCGGGGCTGACCGTGGTGCCCGTGGCGTGCGACAGCGAGGGCAATATTGATCTACAAGACCTGCGCACCCAGGCGCAGACCCACGCCGATAATCTGGCGTGCCTGATGATCACCTATCCTTCCACACACGGCGTGTTCGAGGCCAACATCAAGGAAGTGACCCGCACCATCCACGCCCACGGCGGACAGGTGTATCTGGACGGCGCCAACATGAACGCGCAGGTTTGTGTCTGCCGGCCGCGTGAAATTGGCGCGGACGTCTGCCATATCAACCTGCACAAAACGTTCTGCATCCCCCACGGTGGTGGCGGTCCGGGCATGGGCCCGATCTGCGTGGCCAAGCATCTGGTGCCGTATCTGCCCTGCGATCCGCTGGCGTATGATGCCAAAACCGCCGGGGCGGTTTCTGCGGCCAAGTTTGGCAGCGCCAGCATCTTGCCGATCAGTTATGCCTACATTTGTGCCATGGGCACCACCGGTTTGCGGATGGCCACGCAGGTGGCGATCCTTAACGCCAACTACATGCGGCACCGGCTGGAAACCCACTATCCGATTCTGTTCAAAGGCCCGCACGGTTTGTGTGCCCACGAGTTCATTATTGACCTGCGGCCCTTCGAGGCCAGCGCCGGGATCAAGCCTGAAGATGTGGCCAAACGACTCATGGATTATGGCTTCCATGCCCCGACCATGAGCTGGCCTGTGCCCGGTACGCTGATGATCGAGCCCACGGAAAGTGAATCCAAGGCGGAATTGGACCGCTTCTGTGACGCCATGATCGCCATCCGGCAGGAGATTCAGGACATCGCCGAAGGCAAGCTTTCGCGCACCGATAACCCCCTCAAGCAGGCCCCGCACACTGCGGCTATGGTCTGCGGGGATACCTGGACCCATGGCTACACCCGCCAGCAGGCGGCCTATCCCGCCCCGTGGCTGAAGGCGTACAAATTCTGGCCCGCCGTGGCGCGGATTGATAATCCCTACGGTGACCGTAATCTGGTCTGCAGTTGCGCTGGAATGGATGCGCTGGTTAACTGATAGGCTTATTGCGCCTGCCGGGCAATGCCCGCAGCGCCCGGTTTACCTGTGTACAGCGGTAGTATGTACGCCGCCGCGGCGCGGATTTCGGCGGGACTCAGCGGCGTGGGTAGCTGCCAGAGCGTCAGTGTGTCGTGGTGGTCGGGCAGTTGGACTTCCTGCTCCAGCACGCGCACAAACCGCGCCGCGATGGGGCTGTCGGGATTAGTTGCCAATTTATGCAGGGCCGTAAGATTGAGAAAAGCATCCCCTTGCAGCGGGGTGGCCTGACGATGTTGTTTGGTGATAAACCATTGGTTCCCGCCGGGGCCGAAGGTGTGGGTCAGGTCCTGATCCGTGCCATGCCAGCAGAAGTATTCAAAGCGATATTGGTCCGCCACCCCCAGCCGGCGCAGCGCCAGACGGAACGCGATGGTCTCGGTGAAATCATCGTGACACAGCAGCATCAGACGGTGCGGTGCCTCCGGGGCCAGTATGCCGATGGTGGCATTGGTATTGACCGCCATCGGGAGCAAGCCCACTTCCACGCTGGGCTGTTGCACAACGCCCAACGGGCACAGCGGGGCCAATCGATCCCGGATGGCCACCGGCAAGTGGCCCGTGGCACTCAGCAGGCTGAGTGTGAAAAATCCCAATGCCACCAGAGTCGTGATGATCTGCCCAGTGCGGTTGGTGATTGCGGTCAGGATGCCCACGACGACCACCGTCGACATGGCGGAAATGATCCGGGCATCGAGGGTGTAAGTGATATACGCATTGAAAATCCACCACCAAAGCCCCATCAGCAGGGCACTGATAAACATAAGGTTAAGCTGGCGTTTGCGGAGGATCATTAGCAACGGGACTAATAGCCATGGCGCCAGCAACCAACCGGCCATCCGGGCCTGCTCAATCCAACTGGTTTTGGTGGCCCAGTAACCACGGGCCCCGTCGGCATATTGCCCCACGACTGAGGGCAGATACCGCGTGGTGGCCAGCAACGCCAGTAATCCCAGCCCCACCCCGGCGGGGATCAGGACCGTGGTCACCCACCATTGCCGGGACTTGGCTGATAACCGATGTTGCCGGTACAAGACCCAACCGCAGATCATCACCAGCGGAAACGCCCACGCCAGCGCGGCGGGTTTGATCAAGAGCAGCGCAATCATGCTCAAGACAAAGCCGATCCCCCGGCGCCAGGTGGGTTGATCCAGATAATACAAGCCGATAACCCAGACCAATAGCCCTACCATCTCAAACATCTGATCGGCCATGAGCAGATGCGGATAGACTGTCAGATTATTGGGATGGGCCAGAATCACCGCGCTGGCCGCGGGCAACCACCAGCCGGGGCCGATGCGCCGGGCTAATGCGTAGAGCGCAAGACCCAGCACGGCCATGCGGGCACCCAGCCAAACCATGGCCAGCAGACGCGGATCCGCTTGCATCCCCAAGGGCGCTGTGATTAACGGAAACAGCGGGGGACGGTTGGCCCAATCTCCGCCGATCAGCGCCCACGGATTAAGTAGCTGCAGGGGGCGATGGTATAGCAAATCGGCCAGATAATAGGACTGCTCGACATAAGCCGCCTGATCAAACGTGGGGATGGCGGTGCTGGCACTGATCCAACGTAATACCACACAAAAGTAAATTACCATCACGAGCCCGGTCGCCAGCCACGGCCAGCGCGTGGCGGAACGATTACACAAGGGCGAGGTTGGCGGTGGTTCGTGCATCATGCGTGTATGCGGTAAGATACCGCCAAAGCGGCGGGCAGGAAACCCGCCAAGGAGTATGATTTGTGACCAACGCCCAACCCGATGCCATCACCGCCGGTGCCGCCCGTTTATCCGCGCACATCGCCACCCGGATTCATCTGCTGGAGACCTGTGCGGGGCAGGTGCAGCTCTTGGCCCCGGCCAATCCCGATGCCCTGCTAGATGACCCCGAGACCCATGCCCGGTATAAAGCCGATAACTACATGCCCTATTGGCCGGTAATCTGGCCCAGCAGTCTGATGATGGCAAATTACATCCTGAGTGCCACCAGTGCGCCGCCGGTAATCATACCGGGGCAGGTGGCGCGGACGATTGAACTGGGGTGCGGCCTGGGGCTGGCAGGGATAGCCGCCGCTCAGCGCGGTTGGGACGTTCTGTTCACGGACTACGACGCCAAAGCCGTGGAATTTGCCGAACATAATGCCCTGCGGAACGGGATTTCCCCCCAGCAGGTGCGCACCGCACCGATGGATTGGCGTGCGCCCGTGGCGGAAAAATTTACCTGGATTATCGCTTCGGATGTGCTGTATGAACGGCGTTTACATCCGTTGTTGCTGGGTGCCATTGAGGCGCTACTGGCCCCCGGCGGGGTCGCCTGGGTATCCGATCCGCAGCGCCGCAGCGCGGAAGATTTTCCGCTGGAAGCCGTGAGTGCGGGTTTTGCCATCAAAGCCGAACCGCTGGAAGGCAAAGACTTTGCTGGCCAACCGCAATGCGGCACGTTATACCGGGTGTGGAAGAAATCATAAGCTTTATCAGGGCAAACGCAGCTTGATCAGCGTGCCGTTTTCCTGCGCGATATAAAGCGCCTCGGGTGTGATGGCGGGGGTGGCCAGCGGCTGGCCGGTAAGTTTAAAATCCCAGCGTTTCTTATAGGTTTTCAGGTTCAGTGCATTAAGCTCGTTATCGCCGATCAGATAGATCGTATCGGCGGTGAGGAGCGGGGCACAGCGTTCGCCGTCCTCGAGTTTGAACCGCGCCAGCGTCTTGCCGGTGTCGCGATTGAGGACCATAAACAACCCATCCAGTGTATACAAACCCACCGCATCAGGCAGGGCAATCAGGTCGGCTTGGATTTTCTTTTTCAGATCAAATTGCCAGAGCACTTTATCCGCTGCCGTCAGGGCGGTCACTTGGCCGGTCATGCCCGCGACCACCACGAGTGGGGGTTTGACGCTGGTATCAATCAGTGGAGCACTGGCGACATTCTGTCCAAGCTTGTATTGCTGCACTTCCTTGCCGGTGGCCGGATCCAACCACCGCACAAAGCCATCGCAGCCCCCGACCAGCAGCATATTGTCCACCAGCCGGGGTGGGGCATGTACTTCCGCATCGGTGGTAAAGCTCCAAAGCTCCTTGCCCGTGACGGCATCCACCGCATAGACCTTGTGATTATACGAGCCAAAGTAGAGCCGGCCATCCGCCAACAGCGGGGCGCCGACAATGGTTTGCTGGGTGGCGAATTGCCAGCGCTCTTTGCCGGTGGCGAGGTCCAGACAACGCATGAACCCATCTTCATCGCCCAGATAAACCAGCTTGTCGGTGCAGGTCGCCTGCCCCGCGCTGCCCTCGACGGGGGCGGACCAGATCGGCTTGCCGGTGGCGGGATCAAGCAAATGGACCTGTCCCGCATCGGTGGGCAGGATCAGCCCGGCCGGCGTCATGACCGGCGTGGCTTTCAGTCGTTTGCCAAAGTTTTGTGACCAGACGATTTCCGGCTTTAGTGGTCGGGTGGTCGGAGGCGTGGGCGCAGCGGCCCAGACCCCCATAATCAGGAGCAGGGCCAATCCGCAGATATAACCAGCGTAACGCAAGGTTCACTCCCGCCGCAGGGCGGTTAACAACGGGCCACGAAGGTGCAGTCCTAGCAGGAAACTTAGTCCAACCAGATTGCCTGCCACCAGTACCACCGCCAGAATCATAGGGGGCCACAGGGCCGTTGGGGTGGAAAGTACCGGCAGCCCAACCAGCACGCCCAGTGCCGTTCCCAAAATCACCCCGCCTAACAACGGTGTGCCATATTCCCAGAGCAACATAACCAGAATCCGTTGCCCGCTGAAGCCCAGGGCACGTAATAAAGCCAGTTCGCTCTGTCGGGCCGCGACATTCCGCCAGATTAGAGCCATCCAGCCCAGCGTGCCCATGATGACCCCCAAACCACCCAACAAGAGCAGCACATACATATACACTTTTTGCGCGGCCAGCACCCGCGCGAGCAAATCTTCCGTGGTCTCCACCTGCGGGCCATAGCGTGCCCACAGCCGTGCCAAAGCGGCACTTTGACCCGGTGGGGCATCCACCAGCCAATACCGCTGACTGCTGGCCTGAGGATACATGGCCAACAGGTCACTTTCACGGACCAGCAGTTCTCCGGACCAGATCGTGTTTTCCGTGGTGGCTACAACCTGCAGGGGGCGCGGCGCGCTATCGGGCAAGATACCACCGAGTGCGGTGTGCAATGTCCATTGCAATGTTTGGCTGTCGGCAATACAGGCGACGACCCCGGCGGGGAGTGCGACCGCCTGCGGTGCCAGTTGCGCAAACCACGCGTCCGGAATCCCTAACAAACGCGGCTGGGGTGGCCGCAGGGCCGTGGTGCAGTCGGTGCTCTGGCCGGGACCCAGCAACAGGGATTGCAGACGCAGCGTTTGGAGTTCCGGGAAATCGGCCAGCAGTTCGGTACGCTGTTGCGGGTCGCGCCAGCGCGCGGGTAAATCCAATTGCGTGATCACGCGATATTGGCCATTAAATAGTCCCGCCGTGGCGGATGCGGGTGTGGCACTGCGCTGGATATGCAGCAGCAACGCGGTCACCAGCAGCAGCGCGAACAGCATACTGGTAAAAATCCCCAGCCCCTGCCATATCCCCGCCGTCATGTTACGTAGCGCGAGCTGCGGCAGGCTGGACAACTGGCCGGGCAACCAGCGACTTAGCCGGCGCGGCGCGTGCAATTCCGACTTCTGCCGCAGGGCCGCCACTTCAGGCCGGGACCCCAGCGCACAGATTTGCCGCAGCAACATCAGGTTGGCCGTCAGTGCCATCCCCACTCCTACCCACACACTCATGCCATTCAACCCCTGCGCGGGCCAGATCATCATGGACCCGCTGGTGATCCCCAGCAGGGATCGGCCACCCACTATCAGGAAGAATTGCCCCAGAATATTCTGATAACCCAGCGTAAAAGCCAGTCCGCAGGCAATGCCGATCAGCAACATCGGCTGGAGTGCCAGCAGCGTCAGCATGCGGCAACGCCAGAGCGAAAAACCCAGCGTACGCAAGAGCGCGATATGGGGTGCTAGCCGGCGGATGGTTAATTGCAGCAGGCTCCACAGCAGCAGCGACAGGGCCAACAGCAGTGGTATGCTCAGGGCCACCAACAGCGCGGTAAAGTTCATGGCCGTGGTGGCCCGTTGAGCCAACTGCAATTGCGGTTGCACCCCCTGGGTCTCCAGTTGGGTGCAACGTTCGTCGGCAATTTGCCGGACCAGCGAGGCCTCATCTGTACGTGTGGACGTGGCGCTACTGTAGAGCGTGGCCTCTGGTGGTGCCTGTGCGGGTAAGAGTAAAGTTTGCAGTAACGCAGGCGGAGCCCAAAGTTTGGGACTGGCGCGGTACGTATCCCAATAGGCTTCATCGGCGGGGGTGATGCGCTGGGCCTCCAGCGGGAAAGGCACATCCCAATCCGTGATGTTGGTGGCATCCGTCAGACCGGGCAGCGCGGGGGCATAGTCGCGGTCGGGACGCCATTCTGCGGGGGTGAGGATGCGTTCCACCGGCAGCGTGTGGGTGCTGGCGATAAATTGTCCCGTCGCATCGGGGCGCAGCAAGGTCACTGTGAGTGGCTGCCCGACTTGGGCACGCAGCGCCTCTGCCGTCCAGGGCGTCAACCACCAGCCGCGTGCCTTGGTCTCACTGCCGATGGTCGCATAGGAAATTTCCGCGCCCGTGCCGGTGGCTACTCGGTCCGCGACATACAGTACGCGTGGGGTTAGAACAAAATCACCAAACGGTAGTTTCGGCAGGGCGAAATCGTGCCCGATTAGCAACGTGTCGCCATGCTCAGGGCGCGGCCGTAATTGCAGGCCAAAAGTCGCCAGATCAACTGCCGTGGCGCTGCGTGCAGGTGGCTTGGTTGCGGCCAACATATTGATCCGCATGGCATCCCAACCCGCCTGCACCAGTGTGGCCCGGTTGATCACCACCAATAGCCCACCGCCCTGCGGCCCCAGATCACACTGCGCTGGCAGCGTGGTATATTCCATCGCCTGCACCCGGAGCGTGAGTAAACGCTTTTGATCACGACGGGTGGCCATGAGTACATGCTGGGGAAGTTGGTCGGGCCGGGTGACGGTCAACAGAATTTCCTGCCCCGCCTTGAGGCCCAACCGCTGGAGCAGAATCGGATGCACCCAGGCCTGCTGCTCCGGCGGTGCCGGCAATGTGACTTGGGCCAGTGTGGCATCCCCCGCGAGAATCTGTACCGGCACGGAAATGTCGCTGGTCGCCGTTTCCGCCGCCCCCGGCAACCAGACCAGCGGGGCGACGGTATCCGCCGGATACGCCTGCGTGATACTGGCGTCGAGATAATCCGGCGTTAGGCAATACCAACCCAGATCCAGCGTGTTACGCCGCGCCTGTTCCAGCAACATGGAATTGAACTGGTGGCCCAGTTGCAGCGCCCCGCCGATTACCAGTGTGATCAGCGCCACTACCGCCGCACTGGCGAGCAGCAGGCGGAACGGCGGAGTTACAGCGCGCAACACAAGAGCGGTTCCGGCCATCGCATACTCCTAGGTCTGTCGCGTCAGGTGGCCATCCGCCAGGTGATACCGTTGCTGCATCAGGGCGGCCAGATCGGGATTATGCGTGACGACCAATACGATCAGGCCGCGGCGCTGGGCGATTTGTGTAATCGTCGCGGCGACTTGCCGGGCGGTGGCCGCGTCCAGACTGCCGGTGGGTTCATCGCACAGTAACATGCGTGGCTGATTGATCAGGGCCCGAGCCAGCGCGACGCGCTGGCACTGCCCGCCGGAGAGTTGGTGCGGATAGGCAAAGGCCATGCGTCGATCAATCCCCAGCTCCGCCAATAATTCCAGCGCCACCGCGCGGGGTTGTGGGGCATCCACCGCCAGCGTGGCCAGCAGCACATTATCCAGCGCCGTGAGATGACCCAGTAAATGATGCTCTTGAAACAACAGTCCGATGGTCCGCGCCCGATAGGCATCCATTTGGGCTGCGGTGTAGCTGGCTAATGCCGTCCCCTCAAACCGAATCTCCCCGGCGGTGGGGGTGTCCAGTCCCGCAATCAGATTCAGCAGCGTGCTCTTGCCCGAACCCGATGCGCCCATCAGTGCATACGTGCCGGGTCCCCATACTGCGTCCAGCCCATCCAATACCGCCAGTGCGCCTTGCGGCGTGGGGTAACTCTTACTGACCGCGTGCAAGGTTAGCATGGGGTTCCTTGCGGACTTATTTCAAATCGTAGACGGCCAGTTCCACCGGGCTGCGCAGGACCAGCCGACCTTCGCTGAGTACCGGAGCGGTCCAGAAGTTATTCTTGCCGCCAACCGGTTTTTCCATCCGGCCTAGTTCCTTGGCCGCCGTGCCGTCCAGGGCATATTGCACCAGCGCGCCGGTCTTGGCATCCATCACAATCAAAGTGCCATCGGCCGCCAGCAGACCACCCCACTCAAAACCCTTGACCGTCCATACAGGCTTGCCGTTCTTGATATCCAAACACGCAAGGGTTTTCTGATCGCCGGTGCTGTAAACAAAGCCATTATGGTAGATCGGCGTGCTGAAACGCGATTTTGCCTCGTTGGTGAACCACACCTGCGTGGCTTTGTTATCGGTGATCTGGTATAACCCGGTGCCCATGTTGTAACCGCTGGAGACCAATACCTGATCGCCGATCACAATCGGCACACAGGCGTTGACGCCGAAATTGGTTTTCCACTCAAAACTCCAGAGCTTGGCCCCGGTCTTGTAATCCAGACCCCAACATTCGGCATCCGTCATGATGACGTACTGCTCCACGCCGCCGATTTTGGCTTTGACCGGGGCGGCATAACCCGCCGAACCATTGGATGCCGGTCCCTGCCAGATCGTCTTGCCATCTTTACGGTTCAGCACGACCAGCGAAGTCTTGCCCCCGGGCTGAATGAGCAGACGGTCTTCATCCACGACCGGGGAGGCGGAAAATTCCCACTTGGGGGGATTGCCGCCGAAGTCTTTCACCAAATGTTTTTCCCACACCCCCTTGCCGGTATTGGCATCCAGACAGGCAATCTCACCCATTTTGCCGGAGATGTACAGCATCCCCCCGGCATAACAGGGACTCGGACGGGTAAAACCATAATTGTCTTTGCTGCCCTTGGAGACAAAGGCGAATTCCCATGCCTGTTTCCCGGTTTCCAAATCCAATGCCCGGATGACATCCTGACCGCCACCGCCGCCGGTGTGGTCCATGATGAATACTTTTTTATCGGCCACGATCGGCCCGCCATAGCCATTATCCGATAACGGCATGGTCCACAGCTTCTTGGGCGCTTTGTTGTTCCAGTCTTTGTTGATCCCCACATCATCGGCAAAACCATTGCCTTGCGGGCCCAAATAGCGCGGCCAAGCGGCGTAAACCGGGGCCAAAGAGACCACCGCGAGTGTAGTTAATACGGCCAATCCCATCCGTCGCATGGTTAAACCTTTCATAAAATGTAGCCTGATGATACCTAAAAACTTGGAAATAACAAAATAAGACATTAAAATCCGGTATTATGTTACGGATGCCCACGCGCCAATTACGCTTCGCGCCGTACGGGATACCACTGGTGGTCGGTTTGGCTTGTGCTTTGGCCATGGTGGCACTGGTATGGCAATCTTCCCGACCTGCGCCCGCTCTGCGGGTGCCGGGCTTGGATGGAGGTGTTGCCGATGGGGCGGGAAAAAAGCCGCTGGATATCACCGGCACCTTACAGACCTTTGCCAGCGCGGACCCCGCCGTCACACCGCTCTGGCCCGGCTTCAGGGGGCCATTACGCGATGGGGTACACTCCGAAGCACTGTCCTACCATTGGCCCAGCGCCGGTCCTCAGGTCCGCTGGCGGGTGCCCATGCTCGGGCCGGGCTATGCCGGGCCGGTGGTGGCGCAGGGACGCGTCATGCTGCTGGATTACGATCCCAAGTGGCAGAACACCGGCGGGGATGTCCTGCGCTGCTGGAATATCCACGATGGCCAGGAACTCTGGCGGCGGGGTTACACGCTCAAGACCAAAAGCAATCACGGCGTATCGCGCACCGTGCCGATGGTGGTGGGGGATGTGGTCATCACGCTGGGGCCGAAATTACATCTGATGGCGGTGGATATAAAGTCTGGGGCTTATTTGTGGGGCTTGGATTTATGCGCCCAATATCAGGCGCGCGTGCCAGAGTGGTATGCGGGTCAATGCTTGCTGGCGGATGATGGCAAATTACTCGTCGCCGTCGGGGGCAAGGTGCTCATGCTGGCCTTGGACCCTTCAACCGGCAAGGTGCTCTGGCAGTTGGATGCCCCGGCGGAATTGGCTGGATGGGAACAGACCCATGCCAGTCTGACGCCCCTGACCCTCGCGGGCCAACGCATGTACGTGGCCTGTTACACCGGCGGCGTGGCGGGAATCAGTAACGACGGTACGTTATTATGGACCTATCCCGGTTGGCGGATTCCTCAGGCCGTCGTGGCCTCGCCCGTGGTGGTAGGTGAAGATCATCTGCTACTCGCCGGCGGTTACGGCGCGGGGGCACAGGTCATCAAACTCGCGCTGGTCGAAGACCACTGGCAGGTGCAGCGGGTGCATACTTTCAAGGCCAATGAATTCGGCGCCGAGCAACATACCCCCATCACTCACGATGGACACGTCTACGGCGTGGTGCCCGGCGGAGAGATGGTCTGTCTGGACCCCCTGACGGCCACACGCAAGTGGAGCAGCGGCGCGGTACGCTTTGGCCTGGGGCCCTATTTTCTGGCCGGTGACAGCCTCTGGGCCTTGGACGATCGTGGCCGTTTGACCGTCATGGCTGCACGGCCGGATGGCTTTACTGTGCGGGCCCAGGCGCGTTTGCTCCAGGGGCATGAAAGCTGGGCTCCCATGGCCGTGAGTGGCCGGGGCCTGATCGTGCGCGATCTTGATGAGATGGTCTGTTACGATTTACCGGAGGGGCCGTGAGATGGAAAATAACAAAAAGCTGTATATCCTCGCGGGCGTGGCCGTCGTGGCGGTGGGCACCGGCGTGCTGCTGAAACAGAACGCCCAGAATACCGAGCCTACCCCCAAACAGATTCCCGATACCCGCATTGACCCGAAATGGCGTACGTTTGTCCTGCTGGAGAAATTACCCGCCACCACGGCGCTAGTATCCGCGACTCAGGCGATCAGTACCGATACCTTCACGTATGACGCGCCGGGACGCTGTTTTATCCAGCGCGATGCCAACGGGCAGATTCTCAATCATCTCGGCGGACCGGATGTGACTACCAAGGCCGAGGGGCTGGTGGTGTATCGCGCCCCAGCGCAGGTGCGGGTCAGCAAAGCCGGCGAAATCTGGCTGACCAATCCCGGCCAGCATGAATTACAGGCGTACAGTGCGGACGGCAAATTGCTCCGGCGCTGGGGCCAGCCCGGCATCGCCACCGAGCAATTCCCCGGCTGCTGCAACCCCGTATTGCTGGATTTCACCCCCGAAGGGCACATCGTCGTGGCCCAGAAGATCATCGCGATGATCAAAATTTACAGTATGACGGGGGAATTACTGGAAGTTGTCGCCGGACCGGAAGATTTTACCGATCCCCGCGTTGGACCAGAAGCGTTGGCCGTGGATGCCCAGGGGCGGGTGTATGCCCTGGATCACGGCGTGGTCAAAGTTTTTGGACGAAAGGTGTAACATGGCAGACGAACCCACGCCCACCTCACGCCGCGAATTTATGCACTGGATTCTGCGCGGCGCCGCGCTGGTGACCATCGCCGGCGGGGCCGGCTATCTGGCCACGCGTACCGCGCGCCTGCAAGGCGCCCAAGTCTGGCAGATCGATCCGCGCCGCTGCATCCGCTGTGGCCGCTGCGCCTCGGCCTGTGTCAAAACCCCCTCCGCGGTGAAGTGTGTGCACGCCTATTCCGCCTGTGGTTATTGCAATATTTGTTCCGGTTATTTCACCCCCAAGCCCGAGCAATTCAACACCGGCGCGGAAAATCAATTGTGCCCGGTGAATGCGATTGTGCGCAAGAGCGTCGAAGACCCGTATTACGCTTACACCATTGACTGGGACCGCTGCATCGGCTGCGGCCGCTGTGTCCAAGGCTGTCAGGATTACGGCAATGGCTCGTTGTACCTGCAGATCAGTCATGCGGAATGTCAGCAGTGCAACCAATGTGCCATCGCCGCACAATGCCCCGCCGGGGCCATCAGCCGCAAAGATGCGGATAAAGCCTATAACCAACTCACCGGAGCCCGCGGCGACTGATGCGCAAGCTCCTGACCATCCTCGTCTTGTTCGCCACGGCGCTCCCGCTCTGGGCGGAGGCGCGCTTTCCCCCGCCGGAGTTTTCCACCGGCTATACCATCCCGGCCACGGATTTACCCGCCGGGGCGCGGCTAAGTTGGTCGGGCATGGTGGTGCTGGATGTGGCCATGCTGGTGGCGTTTATGGTGGTGGCGACCTGGCTGGTGCATGCCCGGCGGCAGCGCACCGGCTTGGCGTGGCTGAGTCTGGCTTCGGTGTTGTACTTCGGTTTTTATCGTGGCGGCTGCGTCTGTGCCATTGGGGGTCTGCAGAATGTGGCCCTGGCGCTGGGGTCGGCGGAATATTCCCTGCCGTGGGCGGTGGGGGTGTATGTGGCTTTGCCGTTGGTGTGGACACTTTTTTATGGCCGCGTGTTTTGCGCTGGCGTGTGTCCACTGGGCGCTTTGCAGGATTTGGTCCTGCTCAAACCGCTGAACGTCCCGGTGGCTGTGGACCGGGTTTTGCGCTTGTTGCCGTGGGTGTATTTGGGCTTGGCGTTTATTCTCGCCTACACCGGCACGCGCTGGCTGATTTGTGAATACGATCCCTTTGTTGTGGTCTTCCGCCGTTACGCGGGGGTAGGAATGCTGCTGGTGGCGGGGGGCTTTGTACTGCTGAGTATGTGGGTGGGTCGGCCCTATTGCCGGTGGCTGTGTCCGTATGGGGCGCTGTTGAGCGCGCTGGGGCCATTGGCCCGCAAGCCGGTGACCGTGACCCCGACCACCTGTATCCAATGCCGGTTGTGTGAAAAAAGTTGTCCATTTGGGGCGATTAAATTACCCGCAGAAAAAGCGCTGAACCCCACCGGCTCCTCCCGGCGGGTCTGGTGGCTGCTGGGCGGAATGATTGCGGTACTCGTATGGGCCGGTCTGGGCTGGCGGGGTGGACTGACACTCGCCCAGTGGCATCCCACCGTGCAACTGGCCGCGCAGGTGGAGGCACAAACTCCGGGCGCATTACCCAAACCCGGCACCGCAATGGCAGCCTTTGCCGCGCTGGGTGAAGACCGTGGTCTGTTACTCACCGCCGCCCGGCAGATTCAAACCCGTATGCAAAGCGCCACCGCCGTTCTAGGCGCGGCCCTGGCGCTGATTCTGCTGGCGTGGTGGTGGCGATATCAGCGTGGTCAGCCCCAGGCGGATTATCTGGCCAGCAGTGCGGATTGCCTCGCCTGTGGCCGGTGCTATGACTATTGCCCCCAGACCGTGGAACCCGGTGCGCAAGTGGTATTACTGGGTACCCCGTCCGCCCCGGTGGCGCTCCCGCCCCGGCACTTGGCCTGGCAACGCAGCGCCATGGTCACCCTGACACTCACCGTGATCCTCGCACTGCTCATGCTGGGGGTGTATCTGCGCGGTGGTCTGAAAAGTCCGCTCCTAACCGAGCAAATTGCGAACCTGCAAACCCAACTCCTGACCGCACCCAACCCCGAAACCTTGCGTGCGGAAATCCGCACCCTCGATGTACAACTGCGTCAGGAATATGAATGGCGGGTGACCTTCTTCACCAATGCGGGCGGCGCCCTGTTACTCGGGGTGACCCTGACGGTGATATTGTGGAAGCTGGGTCGCCGTGGCCAGCGTGATCTGCCCGACCTGCGTCTGCCACGCCGCGACGAACGGCCCCAATGGCTGCGCCAAACCTACTGGGGCATTGGCGCGGGTGGTGGGTTGGTCAGCATGGGGCTGGTCTTGCTGGTGGTTTATCAACCTGTAATGCGAACCGATGTCGCGGTGGCCACCACCGCACCCGCCCAATACGTTCCGCCTGACGCTAGAATCTGGACTCAGCAATGGCCCCAATTCCGCGGCCCCGACATGAACGGCGTGGCCGCCCCCGGCTGCTGGCCGGGCAAATTCGATGCCCCTGTTGGTCACGGAGTCCGCTGGCAGGCGGAATTACCCCTCGGTGGTGATAGTTCCCCCGTGGTTTGGGGTAATGATGTCTTCCTGACCGGCGCCGACGAACAAACCAACGTCCTCTGGTGCTTTGCCGCCGATACCGGAAATCTGCGCTGGACGCATAGCTGGCCGGGCCTGACGCCACCGCCGAAAGTGTTGGAGCCCACCATTCGCGCCGCCAGCACCGCGGTGACGGACGGGCGTTATGTCTGGGCCACGTGGGCGACTGGTGAAGTTGTGTGTGTGCGCGTCAGCGGTGAAAAGGTCTGGCAAAAACGGCTGGGGGTAGTGGATAATGCTTACGGCTACGCGAGTAGTTTGCTGTTGGCCGGGGAACGTTTGATTATTCAATACGATCAGGATGCCGCCACTTCGTCCGCGTTGCTGGCGTTGGACCCGCTGACGGGCCGGCAATTGTGGCGCGTGCCCCGTACCATGGGCGGATCGTGGAGCACCCCGCGCCTGATTACTCAAGCCGATGGCACGCCCGCGCTGCTGACTTGTGCGAACCCCAATGTGATTGCCTACGCCCCGGCGACCGGGCGTGAATTGTGGCGCTTGGAAGTTTTGAGCAACGATGTCTCCACCACCCCGGTACAAGCGGGTAATTATCTGGCCGTCAGCAACGCCAATGCCATCACAGCGGTATTCGATCTCGCCACCGCCACGTCCGGCCAACCGCCCAAAGAATTATGGCGCAGCGATTCGTCCCTGCCCGATACCGTCAGCCCGTTGACCGATGGCAAATTGCTCTTAACCTTCGCCTCCGAAGGCAAAATCACCTGTTACCAATTGGCCGATGGCAAAGTCCTCTGGACGCACGACTTCGGTCAGCATTCCTACAGCAATCCGGTGCTGGCAGGCAAGCAGGTCTACTGGTTCACCGATGCCGGCGAGGTGCATATCTTCGCCATGGCCGACACGTTCCGCGAAGTGGGCACCTGGCGGCTGGGCGAACCTGTCCGCGCCGGTCCCGCGCTGGTGGCGGGGCGGATGTATGTGCGGGGCGACAAGCATCTCTGGTGCCTCAAGGAAGGGCAAGCCGCCCCGGAGGCGGCCCCATGACGCCCGACCTCACCGCACCCACCATCACCACTTGGCTACAGGAACGCGTTGCCCAAACGGGTCGCGCCCCCGAGGCCCTCTTGCCCCTCCTGCAGGCCGTGCATGAACATTGGGGTTATCTGCCCAATGAAGTCCTGCACGAACTGGCTGCGGTCGGTGGTTTCCCCTTGGCCCAGATCGAAGGTGTGGCCTCGTTCTACAGTCAATGGCGGCGCCGTCCCGCCGGCAAGCATATCCTGCGTGTGTGTCATGGCACGGCCTGTCATGTGCAGGGCAGTGGCCGTCTGGAGCAGGAACTGCGCCGCCTGCTGCATATGGACCCCGATGCGGATACTGATGCGTCCGGGCAATTTACCATCGAGGGCGTAGCCTGCGTGGGCTGTTGCAGCATGGCCCCGGTGATTCAAACCGACGCGCGGATTTATGGCACGCAGACAGCCAGCACGCTGCCCGCGCTGCTGAAAACCGTGACGGAACCCGTCGCTGCAATTGACCTCAAACCCATGCTGGCGATGGATGCCCCCGTTCAGGTGCGCGTCTGTTTAGACTCCTGCTGTGTGGCCAAAGGCACCGATGCGCTGTACGCAGCTTTGCAACAGGCCCTGCGCGGCGTGCGCAATATCAGTATTCAAACCGTGGCGTGTAATGGTCTGTGCCAATCGGCGCCAATGGTGGAAGTGGTGGTGGGGGACCAGCGACAATTATTCGGTTCGGTCCGGCCCGAGCAGATCCCCGGCATCGTGGCCGCGGCCCGGGGCCGGCTGCAACCTTGGCGCAAAGTACTTACGCAAGCCGCCCAACTCGGGCAGCGCTGGTTGACCGGCACGCACACCCCAGCCCCCGCCGAAATCAGTCATGCGGGCCCGGTGACCACGATTCTGGCCAAGCAACAACGCCATGCCATGGCCGCCGCCGGGACCCATGATCCGCTCGATTGGGCCGGTTACCTCAAGGCCGGGGGGTGGCAGGGTTGGTCCAAAGCGCAAACCATGACCCCCGCACAGATCCGGACCGAGGTAACCGCCGCCGGTCTGCGCGGCCGCGGCGGGGCCGGTTATCCCAGTGGCCGCAAGTGGGACTTGGTCGCCGCCGCCCCCGGCGACAAGGTCGTCATCGTCAATGGCGATGAAGGCGATCCCGGTGCCTTCATGGACCGCATGTTGCTCGAGTCCTTCCCGTTTCGCGTGCTGGAAGGCGCCCAGATTGCCGCGCACGCGGTGGGGGCGTCGGCGATTATTTTTTATATTCGCGCGGAATATCCCATGGCCGTCGCGCGGATCGAAGCCGCACTGGCCCTGATGCACGCCCAACAATTGCTCGCCGTTCCCTGTCGGGTGCAGCGCGGCGCGGGCGCTTACATCTGCGGCGAAGAGACCGCACTCATCGCTTCGCTGGAAGGCCAGCGCGGTGTGCCGCGCCTCCGGCCTCCCTATCCCGCACAATCCGGCTGGCATGGTCAGCCCACCCTCGTCAATAACGTGGAAACCCTCGCGTTGGTTCCCAGTTTGATCGCCACCGGGGCAAGCGCATTTCGCGCCACCGGCACGGCTGCGAGCCCTGGCACCAAGGTGTTCTGTCTGGCGGGAAAATTACGCCATCCCGGCTTGGTGGAAGTCCCCATGGGAATCTCCCTGTACGATCTGATTCACGATCTGGGTGGGGGTATGGCCGCCGGGGGTAAACTCAAAGGCGTGCTACTTGGCGGGCCTTCCGGAGCCTGTATCCCGGCGGAACATTGCCACGTCCCCGTGGACTTCGAAGCCCTGCAAACGCTGGGCGGTATCATGGGCTCCGGGGGAATCATCGCGCTGGATCAGTCCGATTGCATGCTGGACCTGTGCCTCTATTTCGCCCGGTTCAGCGCGGCGGAATCCTGCGGTAAATGCATCCCGTGTCGTTATGGCACCCGCCGTATGGTCTCCCTGCTGGAAGGCTTCGTGGCTGGTAACGCCAAGCCCGGCGACGTGGCCCAACTACAACAAATCTGCCAGCACATGCAGCAGGCCAGCATGTGCGGTTTGGGCCGCAATGCACCGCGGCTGGTGTTATCCGCCTTGCGCTATTTCCCCGACGAATGGACCGCCCACCAAAACGGCCAATGCCCGGCGGGGGTATGCAAAGCCCTGATCAACTACGAAGTCACCGCCGACTGTATCGGCTGCAGCAAGTGCGCACAGGTCTGCCCGGTGCAGGCCATTCCTTTGCTCCCGTACCAAAAAGCCAAAATTAATCTCGACCTGTGCACCCAGTGTGACTTGTGCCGGACCGGTTGTCCCGAACACGCGATTGCCATCATGTCCGGCAGTACGGCGGTGCGCCGATGATTCATATCACCATTGATGGCCAACCTCTCACCCTTGCCGAACCGACCACCATCGTGACCGCCGCCGCCCGGCTGGGCATCGCGATTCCCACGCTCTGCTACGAGCCCACACTCCCGCCCCAGGTTTGCTGCATGGTCTGCGTGGTACAGGTCGCCGGACAGGATCATCTCATCCCCGCCTGCGGCCATCCGGTGTCGGACGGCATGGTCATCACCACCCAGAGCGACGCTATCTTCGCCGCGCGCCGGGCGAGTCTGGAACTCCTGCTCTCCGAGCATTACGGCGATTGTGTGGCCCCCTGCACGCAAGCCTGCCCAGCCCACATGGATGTCCCCAGCGTGGCCCGCTGGGTCCGCGCGGGCGACTTTGCCCAGGCCCTGGCCGTGGTACGGCAGACCATCGCCCTGCCGGGCGTGCTAGGTCATATTTGTCCCGAGCCGTGTGCCAAAGGTTGTCACCGCAGCGCCCACGACGGCGGACTGGCCGTGTGCGCTTTGAAGCGCGGCCTGGTCGCCCAGGAACTGGCCTCCGGGCCCATCAGCCCGCCCACCTGCGCCCCTGACACCGGCAAATCCGTTGCCATCGTCGGCACCGGCCCCACCGGTCTGGCCGCTGCCTTCGAACTCCTGCAGCGCGGCTACCGCGTCACACTCATAGACAAAGCCACCCAACTGGGTGGAGCCTTGCGGACCCATGTCCCCCCGGCCGAACTGCCACCAGAACTGCTCGATGCCGAATTGGATGTATTGCTCCGTATGGGGATAACACTCCGCCTGGGTTGCTCCTTCGGGCCCGAATTGACCACCGCCGATCTGCGCGGGCAATACGATGCCGTCCTGCTGGCCTTGGGCCCCATGACTCCCGCGCTGGCCGAAGCCCATGGCTGGCCCTGGCGCGGGCAGGGGGTACTAACCCAGTCGTACCGGCTGGGGACCACCGGGCTTTACGCCGCTGGTGCGATGGTCATCCCCACGCGACTGGCCGTCAAAGGTCTCGCCGAAGGCCGCAAAGCCGCCCAGCAGATTCACGCCGATTTTCTGGCCCACGTGAACCCAGTAGCGACCATGAAGCCTATGCGTTTCTCAGTTCATCGCCCCCATCCGCATATCACCGTTATCCCCCAGACCCCGGCCACCACCACCCACACCCCCGAGGCCATGAGTCTGGAAGCCCAACGCTGCCTGCAATGCGGTTGCGCGGTGGCGGATTCCTGCCGGTTGCGGAATTATGCCGAAGAATATGGTGCCCGCTGGTCCACCCACAACCCCACCCAGATTCCCCCACCCCTGATCACCAGCCATCCGGAAGTGGATATTGATATAAGCAAATGTATCGGCTGCGGCTTGTGCGTGGAAGTTACCAAACAGGCCCGCGAGCCCGTGGGCTTGACGTTGGCGGGGCGGGGGCTTACCTTTCATCTAGCGACTCCGCTGGGGGTCAGTTGGGCCCAAGCCCTGACGCATAGTGCCAGCCGCTGTGCCGAGGTGTGTCCCACCGGGGCGATTGTGCGGCGTGGAGGTATGGATGACTCGTGAGTTGATACTCATGTTCACCGCTGGGGCGGGTGGATCGCATTGCGGCGCCTGTCAGCGCGATGTATATCTGGCCCAGGCCCTGCAGGTGCATGGCTATGATGTCTGTTTGATTCCGTTGTATACCCCGCTGGTCACCGACGGCACGTTACCGGAAAATCTGGCCCCATTGTATATGGGCGGGCTGAATGTCTATCTGAGTCAATCCAGCGCTCTGTTCCGCCACCTGCCGGCCTGGCTGACCCGCGGTTTGGATGCCTCGTTCTTGCTGCGGTTGTTATCCCGCCGGTCCAGCGCCACCGATCCGCGCTCGTTGGGGGCCATGACGGTTTCCATGCTGCAAGGCCGCGCCGGATTTCAAACCAAAGAATTCGCGCGCCTCGGCAAATTCCTCAAAACGCTGCCCGTGCCCCGGCTGGTGAGTATCAGCAACAGCATGTTGTTGGGGCTGCTGGATAGCCTCCCCGACTGGCCGGGGGTGCCGATTTACTGTGGACTTCAGGGAGAGGAACATTTTCTGGACGCCTTGGGTGACCCCTGGCGTCAGCAGGCGTGGGATTTATTACGCACTCGCGTAAAACAGGTGACGGGCACACTCGCCAGTTCCCACTGGCACCGCGAAACGATGCAGTCCCGGCTGCAACTGCCCCCGGAGCAGATACAGGTCCTATACCCACCCGTGCCGACCCACAAATTCAGACCCCCGGTGAGCGCTCCGGCGGGAAATACCATTGGCTATCTTTCGACGATTACACCCGCCAAAGGGCTCGATTTGCTGGTGGATGCCTGCAGCATTTTGGCCGATCAGGGCACGGAAATCACCCTGCATATCGCCGGGCGCATCGGCCACGAAACCTACATGCGGGAAGTGCAAAAAAAGCTCGATCAGCAGCGCTGGCCGTGGGTGTACCACGGGGTACTCAGCGGGTCGGAAAAGATCAAACTCATGCAGCACAGCCGGGTGTTTTGTGTGCCCAGCCGAATCCCGGAATGTCGGGGCTTGGCCACCTTGGAGGCCATGAGTTGTGGCGTGGGGGTGGTGGCTCCGGACACGGGCGCTATGCCGGAATGGGTGCAGTCGTATGGGGGGCAATTATTCGCCAGTGGTAATGCCACCGACCTCGCCCGGGCCATCGCAACCAGTCTGGCCGCACCACCGCATATCCAACGCCCCCTCTTGGCCACCCGGCACGCGCCCGCGGCGGTGGCTACCCAATTACTGCACTTGACGGGTTTGACTACATAACCGCTCGGCGCACGGCCTATAATGGGCTAATTCTTTCGAAAGGATTAGCTATGCTCCGGCATTGGGTTATATACGGCGGGTTGGGTCTGGGGGCAATTTTGGCAGGGTTAATTGCGGCCAAAATCTATGCGGCGGGACGTAACGTGGTGCAAGCCCCATCCACCGCTCCAACTACCGGTCCGGCAACCACCCAGATGGCCCCCAGTGTGCTGGATTTCACCGTCCGGGATTTGGAGGGTAAACCCTCCGAACTCAAGCAGCACAAGGGGCAGGTGGTGCTAATCGTCAATGTCGCCAGCAAGTGCGGGCTGACCCCGCAATACAAACAATTGGAAGCCCTGTATCTCAAGTACAAGGACCGGGGTTTGGTGATTATTGGCTTCCCGGCCAACGATTTTCTCGGCCAGGAACCCGGTACCCCTGCGGAAATCCGGCAATTTTGCACCCTCAATTACGATGTGACCTTTCCACTGATGGAAAAAATCACCGTCAAGGGTAAAGAAATGCACCCGGTCTACAAATTTCTTACCGAAAAGGCCACCGCCGGCGCCATGGCCGGGGATATCGAGTGGAATTTTGCCAAATTTCTGGTGGACCGGCAGGGACAACTGATGGCCCGGTTTGGCTCACGGACCAAGCCCGATGACGCGGTGGTCGTTACCGCGCTCGAAACGGCCTTGGGGCCACCTGTCAAGCCCACGGCAGTAAAATAATATTCTGCCGTGACCAGCAGAAAAAAGCTAAAATATCGGACTAGATTCGGCTCCCGCGCTTGACGTTTTCGCGTTTGGCGGTTTTATTAGCGTGCATTGAATCGGAACCGTTGGTCGTGCCGCCAGCGGCGGGCTGTCAAATCTGCCCGAGTTGTGCGGCAACAAGACCTGCGAAAAAGATCAGATCCGGCGGTTCCTGACCATTCTTAACAGTGACAGCGTAAATGCCGGTCCTGTGGAGGTTTTATGGCACGTACACAGGTAGCTTGGGGAATCGACGTCGGCACGACTTCGATCAAAGCCATGAAACTGCGTCGCGATGGCGACCAGGTTTCATTGGAAAGCTTTGACGTGGTGGCCCACGATCGCTTCTTGTCTGAGCCCGAAGCGGATCGTGATGAAACGATCCGTCAGTCGCTGCGTAAATTTGCTGAACGCTCCGGAATCAACCGTAATGACATGGTCGTGGTCGGCGTCCCCGGTTCCACCACCTTCTCCAAGTTCGTCAAACTGCCCCCCGTCGAACCCCACCGTGTCCCCGAAATTGTAAAATTCGAAGCCATCCAGCAGGTCCCGTTCCCCTTGGAACAGGTGAACTGGGATTACCAGACATTCCAGCAACCCGACAGCCCGGATGTGGAAGTCGGTATTTTCGCCATGAAGAAAGAACAGGTCGCCCAGTTCATGGCCGACTTCCTGGCCTGCGATATCCGGATTCGCGGCATCCAGATGGCGCCCTTGGGCGTCTATAACGCCGCGATGTATGACGGGTTCTGCGGCCCGGACAACAAGGGCACCGTGCTGCTGGATTTGGGCGCCGAGCATACCGATCTGATTGTGATCGAACGGGGCCGTTTGTGGCTGCGGACGATCAATCTTGGTGGTAATGCCTTCACCGATATTCTCGCCAAGAGTTTCAAATATCCGTTCGTCAAGGCCGAAGCCCTCAAGCAGGGGGCCGCGACCAGCAAATATGCCAAGAATATTTTCCAGGCCATGCGGCCGGTCTTTGCCGATCTGGTGCAGGAACTGCAGCGCACGCTGGGCTTCTATCGCACCACGCACCGCGATGCCAATCTGGAACGCGTGATCTGCGTGGGCAACCCGGTCAAACTGCCCAATTTGCTCAAGTATCTGGAGCAGGGCCTGCAGATGCCTGTCACCCAGATCGAACATTTCAACCGCTTAACCGTTTCCGACCCGCAATATCAGACCGGCTTGGAACAAAATTGTCTCGGGTTGGCCGCCGCGTATGGTCTGGCCTTGCAAGGCTTGGAACTCGGAGCCATTGATACCAACTTGGTCCCGCCGGAATTAGGCCGGCAAACCCTGTGGGCGGCCAAACGCCCGTGGTTCGCCGCCTCGGCTGCCGCTGTGGTGGTGGGGGTCGGGATGGTCGGCACCCGTTCCCTGATGGATCAGGGCGAATTCGATAAAACCAGCGGAACCAGTGCCCCCCAGCGTATCCAGCATGATGCCGAATACAACAAAATGCAGGGTCTCCGTAGCAAGTACAATAGTTTGCAGAGCACCTATCAGAACGACTTGGCCCAGGTTAATTCGTTCGTGAATCTGGCCGCTGAACGGGAGATTTGGCCGTCTGTGCTCCAGGCCTTTTACAAGGCCCTGCCGCAGATGACCGACAAGGCTGGCAGTGATAAAATTATTGTCAAAAGATTAGACTCCAAGTATCGCTATGGCTCGTCCGCTCCGGGCGCTGCTCCGGTCGGACCGGAAGCGGGACCCGGGCCAGTGTCCGGCACGCCAGCCACGGCGGCCCTGACCAAAGGCTTTGATGTTGAGATTGTCGGTTATGCCACCACGGACACCCCGGATCAGGCCCGTCAGGTGGTGGTGGATTACGCCAACCGGCTGCGTAAAGTCGGGACGAAAAAAGGCGCGGTCGAGAGTTATAGTTTTGAACTCGATACCCAGCCCTTCAGCGGCACGGTGATCAGTGAATCCGGCGCCCACGCGGTGAGCGATACCGGTGGGTCCACCAGTGCCAATGTGCCGGTGCTTTGGGGTGCCAAGACGGGCAGTCTTAGACTATACTTCGGCCCCAATGATTTACCTCTGCTGGTGAACCCCGATACCACTCCCGGGGTGGAGAATTCCACGTCGGCTATGTCGATAAATACGCGGGTAGATCCCGACACCCGGAAATCCTTGATCGGCGCTTACAGTTTTGTGCTCAAGCTACGGGTTGTGTTGAAGTGATGATTTAGGCCTGCTGCCCGGTAGGGCATGGAGCAGCTATGAATGTTCTGAAGCGACATCTTTTTTTGGTCATCTGTGCCGCAGTGGTGGTGGTGGCCCTGATCGCCCTGATCTGGCCGATCAAGTTCTACTTCAATTCCGGCCTGGAAGAGGGTATGCAGACCCGGATCAAGAAGGCCACCGATATTATGGGCCTGCGCAACAGCACGATTGAGATAGCCGGGGTCACGGGACCGGAAGGTTTGAAGGGTGTCATCAGCCAGACCGCCATTGATCTGCGGGCCGATGCCCAGAAGTACATGAAAGAACAGGCCGACAGCATTGTCAGCGAAGCCAGCATTTTGAATATGCAGAATCGCGTCGCCCTGAAAGACGGCCAATTGGAAATTGTTAACAAAGAGCCGGTACCCATGCTTATGGGCGCACGGTTTGAAAACTTCCTGCCTGTGGGTGCTTCGGGTCAGGATTTTCCCAAAGTTCAGGTTAAGGCGCAAGAGGTGATAGCGGCTTGGGTCCGGCAGTTGGCCGGGGTGGGACCGCAGTTCAATATTGATGTACTTTTAAAACCGATCGAAACCCGTGTGGCCGAAGAAGTGGCTCGGCAGGTTCCCGAAACCGGCACAGGGACCGGACCGACTAATGTTCTGCTTAACAAAGAACAGCTTAAACAGCAGGTCGCGCGCAAGGCGATTGTGGATTTTTCCAAGGAAGTTCGCTGCTACGTCAATAGCAAAAGCTTCTTTACGCGGTATTCCAACGATGATAAGTTCAAAGCCGCCGGGCCGGAGGCGGCCGCGTTCGAAACCTTCGTGGACTCCTGGCTGCAGCAGGATATCGTGGCCGCGATTGCCAAGATCAACAAGGATTCCAAGGCCGTTACCAGCAGTCCTATCAAAGCCCTCAACAGTATCGTGATCGGCCGTGCCACCACCGAGGGTGTCAACTCAACCAGTAATCTGTTCCAGACCGTCAACCGGGATGTGGTGAATGTGGCCAACGCTGACGCGGCCGGTGGGCTGGACCCCGCCCGTTCCATGACCGGTCGGGTGGCCTCGGACAAATATGATACGGTGCATTTCACCGTGGTGATGGTGGCACAGCCCAAAGCGATCAATGCCTTTATGGACGAACTGTATCGGCAGAATAATGGCTACACGCTCTTGAATGTTGGTTTTGAAACGGTGGATCCCTGGGAAGCCATGACCACCGGCTACAACTATGGCGAAGGTTCGGTGGTCCGGGTTACCCTCACCGTGGAAGCACTGCTCTTCCGTGGCTGGACCGTACCGCTGATGCCGGCGAGAATTCGTACGCAACTGGGTGTGAAGGAATTGGCCGCACCCTAAGAATGATCAGGCAATGAACGACAGGCTTTGTGCCTGCTGTTGATGGAGACGTGTCATGAAGGTTAAGAATGTCCATCCGCTGGAACGCCACGCCGAGAAGCTCGTATTCGGGCTTGCGGTCGCCGGGGCCGCGTATCTGGGGCTGACCAGTATGATCAGCCAGCCGGTGGTGGTGGAATTCAAAAATCAGGTCCTGACCCCCGCCGAGGTGGAAGAAAAAGTCGGCGCCGCGTTGCGTGATTTACAGAATTCCGCCAAGGAAACTGAAAAAAAGCTGGATACCCTCAAGGCCGCATCGTCCACCAGCCGCACTGATTTTGTGAAAAAATATCGGGCCAGCAAAGAGTCTCCTCTGCCGCGCGAACTGTTGGCCACCGTGGCGGATTTCGGCCCCACCAAATACAGCGTCAATCCCGGCATTGAAAAGCCGGTGGGGATTGCGGTGACCTTCACTGTCCCCCAACTCCCTGCCCTGGTCAAACCGCGTCTGCCCGGCGGCGGACGCGTCGTGGTCGCCACACCCGGTCCGGTTGATCCCACGGGTAAGCCCACCGCCGTCAAACAGGGTATCACCTATGTGCAGGTCGCTGCCGATCTGCCGGTGTTGAATTTGCGGGAACAGATGTTGGGTGTGGGGGTGGTTGCCCCCAACGAAGCGCTGCCGGTGGAACTAACCGGCAATCCGCACATCCTCAAACTGGAAGTACAACGGCAGGAACGGCTCCCCGATGGCAGTTGGAGCACCTGGGCCACCGTAACGCCCCGGCTGAACACCTCGGCCAATCTCCCGCCCCTGACCAATATCACCGACAGCGCCACTGCGGGCGAATATCTGCTGGAAGCCAACAAACAAATTGGCCCCATGTTGCGCCCCGTGTTCTATACCCTCGATAACGATACCAAGGTTTGGGCCCTGCCCGCCACCCCGATCAAGGACAACGCCACCGTCAAGCAGGTGGAAAACCTCCGCGCCTTCACGACCAAAGTGAACACCGAGTGGCAGGGCGAGGTTCAGAAAAAATATTTTGAACAATTGCGGATTCTCAGCGTTTCGCCCCTGCTCAATGATCGCCTCTACGTTCCGCAGGACCCCATGGGCCCGCCCGACGGCGAAACCGGTCCCGCAGCCGCCCCGATTGATCCCGCGCCGCGCAGTGTCAAGGCTACACTCGGGCGTGATACGCGGATCGTCGGGATCGACCCGATTGATCCCGCACCGCGCAGTGTCAAGGCTACACCCCCCGGCAGCCTGCCCGTGGGCATGGAATTGACCAATCCCCAATTGCTGGCGCAAAGTACGGTTCCTGTTTGGATTTTTGACGACACCATCAAACCTGATGGCGAATATCGCTATCAAATGCGTTATATGGTGTTCAATCCCACCTACAAGTTGCCGGAATATTGGAAACTGACCGAAGACAGCGCCCGCACGCGTCCGATTCTGACGTCGCCCTGGGCCATTACCGAAGTCACTTACCGCGTACCGCCGGACGCTTATGTGTTCATTGACGGCTTCCAGCCGGACCGCGAACGTGTTTCGGTCAGCCTGTTCAAGTGGATGGAAGGCCAATGGTACATGGTGCCCGAGACGGTGAATGTCGGCTCCACGCTGAACATGTCCCGCAATTACCCCAATGGCAACAAAGTTGACTTCGTGACCAATTACCGGGTGGTGGATGTGCTTCGCCCCAATCCCAGCCGGCCTCAGGATGTGGTGGTGGTGTTTGAGACCGCCGAAGGCAAACTGGTGACCCGGTCCTCGCGGGCTGATGCCGCCGACCCCCGGCGGGAAGAGTTGGTCAAACGTGAAAATCCCCTGCGGCCGTCGCCCGCAGGTGGACGGTCGGGCGGCTTCTGAGCCGGGACCGGAAAATTAACGCGGGTTTGAACATTTTCCCGCGCATTGTAGTTGCAGGAAAAAATGCGCCGCTTTAGGATACACGACAACGAAGTCGTGAAATTAACATATCGCACGGATTACGTGCTGAGTGCGTGCTGAGATCGAGTTGGAATTCGGAGCGTGCCGGACAGTTCTTATCCGGAAATAACGCTTCGCGGATGTCGTGTGCTAAATTGATTCGGATCGGTTTCGGATTGTTACCTCCGGAGCCAAAGGTCCCAACGTGTGACTAGGAGTACGGCTTTGAGTACGAGTCTTCGCTCGCGGATTTTGGCAATGTCGTTGGTCGGCACCACTCTGGTGGGTGCCATTGGTATGACGTGGGCGGCCGCCCCGGTGGCGGCTCCGGGTCAAACCGTACCAGCTAAAGTAAGTCTGGATAGTGCCCGTCAGGCCCAGTCGGCCGGGCAACTGGCCCAAGCCAGTCTGCAATTCCAGACGGTGGCCGATGATGCCAGCCAGTCTGATGCCACGCGTCAGCAGGCCCGTATCGAACTGGCCCTCGTCCGGGAACAGCAGCAAACCAAGATTCCCCAAATGAAGGCCTTGTTGGCCGATGCCCAGACCGCCTTTGAGGCGGGTCGTTACCCCGATGCCACTGCCGCCCTTGATGGCGTGGAAGCGGTCGGGGCTGATCTGGGTTGGCAGGATAATGCCAAGCCCGCGCGGCTCCGGCAGTTGCTGGCCCAGAAGCAGGTCGCCAGCACCGTGGCTGTGACCACGGCCTCCGATGCCGCCACCGTGGCCGCCCCCGGCCCCGTGGTGGAAGCCCCCGCAGCCGCTCCCGCCGCCCCCATGCCCGCCTCCAGCGGTGACATTATGGGTGAACTGGTGAACCAGTTCCGCGTCAATCAGCAGGCCGCGATGGTCCGTTATAACCACGCCCTCAAGGAAGGCAAGAGCGCGTTGGACCGCAAAGATTTCACAGCGGCCGATGCCCGCACCAACGAAGCCCTGACCCAGGTGGAAACCAATCGGCGTTTCTTCTCGGACACCGACTACAACAATCTCCGCGCCCAGGCCGAACAACAGCTCGCAACGATCAAGGCCAGCCGCGAGAATTATGAAAACGGCATCGCCAAAGACCGCAATACCAAGCTCGAACAAATTGAAAAACAGCAGGCCGCCGAACGCGCGGTCAAGCGGAGCAAACAGGTTGATCAGCTCATGACCCAGTCGCGCGAAGCCTACAAGCTTCAGCAACTGGAACAGGCTGCCGACAGCCTGCGTCAGGTTTTGGTGATTGATCCCCAGAACAGCAACGCCAAATTCCAGCTTGATCTGATCGAAGATCGCATCAATTATGTGGAAGTGGCCCGGGTGCGCAAGAACCGCTCCAAGGAAATGGTCCAGCAGCAGATTGCTAATGAAGAACTTCTCACACCCTACAGCCGTTTGCTGATCTACCCCGAACAGTGGCCGGAACTCTCCGCCAAGCGCACCAGCGAGCAGCTCAAGCACGACTCGGGCGCCAATCAGAAAATTCGCCAGCGATTGGATGAAAACATCCGGGATCTGGTCGCGGAACAACAGCCCTTCGAACGCGTCATCGCCTATCTGCGGGAAGAAACCGGCGTCAACATGTCCGTGAATTGGAATGCCCTGACCGCCGCAGGTGTGGACCGTAATATCGCCATCACCGTGGGGCTGCGTGATGTGCCCCTGCGTAAGGCGCTGCAATATGTACTCTCCGAAGCGGGCGGGGCCAATCCCAACGCCCTGAGTTACACCGTGGATGATGGGGTCATCACCATCACCACGAAAGAAGATTTGAGTTCGGCCAAATACCGCGTGGTCCGGGTGTATGACATCCGCGATCTGCTGGTCCAGCCCGATACCAATGTTGCTGCTCCCCAGCTTGATTTGACCTCGTCCTTACAGGGTGGCACTTCCGGGCAGGGCGGTAGCGGTGGCACTTCCGGGCAGGGCGGTGGCGGTGGTGGACTGTTTGGTCAGCAGCAACAGCAGACCGGACCACAGCCCAAAACCCGCGAAGAAATTGTCAAGGAAATCAACGAAACCCTGACTGCCATTGTGGATCCCACCAGCTGGGATGCTGGCGGGGGCTCGGGTTCGGTCCGCGAACTTGGTGGCAATTTGATTGTCAATCAGTCGTTGGATAATCAGGTTGCCGTGTGGAATCTGCTCCAGCAGCTCCGCGAATCGCGGGCGGTGCAGATCGCCATCGAAGCTCGGTTGTTGCTCGTGGACAACAGCTTCATGGATGACTTTGGTTTTGGCTGGAATCTCCAACTCGCCCCCAGCCGTATTTTGGGTAGCTTGGGCGCTACCGGCATAACTTCGCAGACCACGGGCAGTGGTACCGGCACTACCATCTTCAACAATCCGCAGACTACCGGTTTGCCCGGCACGCTTGTTGGACAATTGGGCGGTGGTTCGTCCAATAACTCCATGAACCTCAATACCTCGGTGGGTGATCTGACTCTGGATGGCTATCAGCTCAATCTTCTGATGCGGGCCACTCAGGCCGATCGCCGTGTTTCCACGGTGACCGCCCCGCGTGTGACCCTGTTCAATGGTCAGCGTGGTTACATCGCCCTGCTGCAACAGCAGAATTATGTGTCCAATTCCTCGCAAAATGCCGCTGCGGGCAGTGGCTTTAATGGCGCGGCGGTGGCCACCAACTTGTCCGTGAGTACCCTCAATACTGGTGTGGTGCTGGATGTATTGGCTACGGTATCTGCGGATCGCCGTTATGTGGTGATGCAGGTTCGTCCGCAATTCTCGCAATTGATCGGTATGGATTCTTTCACGAACAATTCCAATACGATTAATAATGGTGGCAACGGTAATGGTGGTACCGATAATGGTGGTACCGGTAATGGTGGTTCCGGTAATAGCGCTGCCACGCAGTCAAGCTCTAACATATTGATGCCCCGCGTGCAATACCAGACCGTTGTGACCATGGTGTCCATCCCCGATGGTGGCACCCTCCTGATCGGCGGTCAGAAGATGATCGGCGAAGCAGAGCAGGAAACCGGCGTCCCCTTCCTGTCCAAGATTCCCGGCCTCGGTCGGCTCTTCACCAACCGTACCTATGTCAAGGAAGAACGCACCCTGCTGATTCTGATCCGTCCCAAGATCATCATCCAGCGCGAAGCGGAAGAAGCTCAGTTCGGCAAGAACTACGATCTGATTGCTCCCGGCGAATCCAAGTAAATCGCCATACCATTGATGCCCACGAGACCCGCATGGCTAACATGCGGGTCTTTTTATTTTTATAGGGATATTTTAGTGGGACTTTGCGGTGTGGATGTTTACACGTTGACTTGGGGACGGCCGCGTCGGTCCTACTCCGACACAATCTCCAACCCGTCATAACTCACCCGCACATGCTCGGGCAGGTCCGCTTCAATCTCGGCATGTCGCAGGTCATGGGATAAATGCGTGAACCAGGTTCGCTTGGGTTGCAATTCCGCCACCAGGTCCAGTGCTTGAGAGAAACTCAAATGCGCCGGATGCGGCTTGGGCCGCAGGGCCCCCAGAATCAGCACATCCAACCCCTTCAGCAGCGCCCGCGACGTGTCCGGAATTTCATTGCAATCCGTGCAATACGCAAAGTTGCCGACCCGGTACCCATACACCAGCGTACGGCCATGCACCATCGGCACCGGCAGCCAATGCCGGCCCAGCAGATCAAACGGTCCCTGAATCAATTCCGGCACCAGTTCCGGCCGATACACCCCGGGAAAGTCCGGCTTGGCAAAGGCATAGCCGAAACAGCGTTGGATGACCGTCAGCGTTTCCGCGTTGGCATACAGGGGCAGGGGGGCGCCGAGAATAGTATTGAACCGCCGCACATCATCGAGCCCGAATATATGATCGGCATGGGCATGGGTCATCACGATGGCATCAATCCGGTCCACCCCGTGCGTCACCGCCTGCAGCCGCAATTCCGGGGGGGTATCCACCAGGATCGTGTGCGGGCCATAACGGATCGCCAGTGCACAGCGGTTGCGCCGATCGCGCGGATCGGGGCTGCGGCACACCGGGCAATGACAGCCGATCATCGGCACCCCCGCCGAGGTGCCCGAACCGAGGACCTTGATGTGCAACTGTTGGTGTGTGGTCATGACGACTACCGGTGTAAAAAATCTCCGGGCTTCCCACCCGTTACTCTGGCATCATCATACCCGCAACGTACAATGATACCAAAGGATTCGTGTGTTTATGTCTACCTGGCACGATCAGGCCATCTGCCTGGACATTATTGATTACTCAGAAACCTCGCAAGTGGTCACCGTACTCACCGGCGCCCACGGATTGTTGACGCTGCTGGCCAAGGGCGCCAAACGCCAGACTCGCAAAGGTTTTTCCGGCAGTTTTTCCGGCCCGTTGGATTTTCTCGCCGGCGGTGAAGTGCTGGTGCTGCCCGCGCGCCAACCTGGGGCCATGGGTCTGTTGTCCGGTTGGGAATTGTTGCAGCCCCGCCGCGAGCTGCGCGGCAATCTCCCCGCCTACTACGCCGCCGCGCTGCTGGCCGATGTCACCCTCACGTTGCTGCCTCCCGGCGATGTCACGCCCACCTGGCTGCGCGAACTGGAGGCCGCTTTGACGCTACTCCCGCACACTGCACCAGCCCGGGTGGTTTTGTCGTATTTGAAATATGCCCTCGCCGCAGCGGGCTACGCGCTGGTCTACGATCGCTGCATGGTCACCGGGCGCATGTTCCGGCCCGGGGAAATGGTTCGTTTGGACGCGCTAGCGGGGGGGATCGTGGCCTGCACTCCGGCGCAACCTGGTGCCCTGCCCAGTGGCATTGTCACCGCCCTGCAACGCCTGACCCAGCCGACCAGTCTGGATGCCGTCCAGTTACAACGCCCCGTCACCCCATCCGCCGCCCTGGCCGCGCTGGACCTGTTATGCCAGCGTGTGGAAACCGTCAGCGATCGGGCCTTGCGCAGCCGGCGTTGGGGCCCTGAAATCGTGCGCGAAACCACCGCTTGAACAGGGGTCCTATTCTGCGGCTTTTCGTCCCGTTTGCCCACCCCAAACGGCTTAATTTAACCTTTGTGAATATGCGGAAATTCGCTCCGATAATAACAAATATGCAGTATTTATGGGGGTTTCGTCAAGTCCGTAAAAGGGTGAACAAAATTTCATACATTATCTGGAGTTCCCTATACATTACTCGGTTGACCTGCTATATTATGCCCTCGGTTTTGGGTCCGCGTATGTGCGCGGGCCAATAGAGGTAAAGTGTGATCCGTATACGGAGTTCATTCATGACCGAGACGAAGCCTGCGTCAATTACCAACCCTTATGTCCTGAAATGGATTGAGGAAATGGTTAAGTTTTGTAAGCCCGATCGCGTCGTATGGTGCGATGGCAGCTATGAAGAACGTCAAGCGATGTTCAAGCAAGGCTGCACGAACGGCGTGTTTGTGGAATTGAACCAGAAGAAGTGGCCCGGCTGCTACTATCACCGTTCTAATTCCAACGATGTGGCCCGTACCGAGCATCTGACCTTCATCTGCACCAAGACCCAGGATGAAGTTGGCCCGACCAACAACTGGCTGGAAGAGAAGAAGGCCTATGCCAAGATGGATTCGCTCTTCGAAGGCAGCTACAAGGGCCGGACCATGTATGTGGTCCCCTTCATGATGGGCCCGTTAGGTTCACCGCTGGCCAAGGTCGGCGTGGAACTGACCGATTCACTCTACGTCGCCGCCTCGATGAGTATCATGACCCGCATGGGCGATGTGGCTTGGAAGCAACTGGGCCAGAATGATGAGTTCACCAAGTGCTTGCATTCGATTGGCGATTGCAATCCCGATCGTCGCTTTATCTGCCACTTCCCCCAGAACAACGAGATCATCTCGTTCGGTTCCGGTTACGGTGGGAACGCCTTGCTCGGCAAGAAGTGTCTGGCGCTGCGTATCGCCAGCTATCTGGGCCGGCAGCAGAACTGGATGGCTGAGCACATGCTGCTCATGGCCGTCAAGAATCCTCAGGGCGAAAAGACTTACGTGGCCGCGGCGTTCCCGTCGGCTTGCGGCAAGACCAACTTCGCCATGCTGGTTCCGCCCGAACAGTACAAGAAAGACGGTTGGGAAATCACCACCCTCGGCGACGATATCGTGTGGATGTGGGTGGATAAGGCCTCCGGCAAGCTCCGCGCCATCAACCCTGAAGCGGGTTATTTCGGCGTGGTCCCCGGCACCAACCCCGTCTCCAACCCCAACGCCCTCAAGTCCATGGCCAAAGACACCATCTTCACCAACGTCGCGTTGATCAAGTTGGAAGACGGCACCTATGACGTGTGGTGGGAAGATAGCGGCATGCCCGCCCCCGCCAAAGCCACCGGTTGGGATGGCACCGAATGGACTCCGGCTTCTGACAAGAAGGCCGCCCATCCGAACAGCCGTTTCACCGCCCCCATGGCCAACAACCCCGTGCTTGATCCCGCCGCCAGCGATCCCGCCGGTGTGCCGGTTTCGGCCATCGTCTTCGGTGGTCGTCGTACCAAGACCATTCCGCTCGTGTTCCAGGCTTTCAACTGGATTCATGGCGTATACATCGGTGCCACCATCGGTTCCGAAACCACCGCTGCCGCGACCGGCCAGGTCGGTGTCGTCCGCCGCGATCCGATGGCGATGCTGCCCTTCATCGGTTACAACATCCGCGATTATCTGGTTCACTGGTTCCGGATGCGCAAGGAAATGACCGATTGCCCGCGCGTGTTCATGGTCAACTGGTTCCGCAAAAATGATCAGGGTAAGTTCATGTGGCCCGGCTTCGGCGAAAATATGCGCGTGCTGGAATGGATCGTCAACCGTTGCCAAGGCAAGGCTTACGCGGTCGAAACCCCCTTGGGTTGGATGCCGCGGCCGGAAGATATCAACCTCGATGGCCTGAAGCTTTCCGAGGATGATTTCAAGGTTCTGCAGGCGGTCAACAACGAAGACTTCAAGAACGAAGTCCTGAGTCAGGAAGAACTCTTCCTGAAACTCGCGGGCGATATGCCCAAGGAAATGGTCTTCAAGCGTGAATTGCTGATCAGCCGTCTGTAAGGGTAAGTGCTAGTTTTGTGACTCCCGCAGGGAGTGTGCTTTCGGGCACACTCCCTGCTTTTTTTGGCGGTAATGGCACCTTTTTGTGTTATGATGTCCACCTTGTCAGTCTCGTAATCTGATAAGCCGGTCTAACGGGCAGGAGTATGGTTATGCAGTATCGCATTTTGGGTTCATCGGGTCTGCGCGTCAGTGCCGTTGGTCTGGGCGGTATGCCCCTGTCCCTGAAACCGGACCGGCCCAGCGAGGCCGAAGCCATCGCCGTGATTCATCACGCCATTGCCTGCGGGGTCACGTTCATTGACACCGCCAACTGCTATTGCTGGAACGATACTGATTTTGGTCATAACGAACGGCTGATTGGCAAAGCCTTGCGGCAATTACCCGCCTCGGTCCGCCAAACCATCGTGGTGGCCACCAAGGGTGGTCTTACCCGGCCCGAAGGGCGCTGGGAACGTGAGGGTAGCCCCGCTAGCCTGCGTAAATTTTGCGAAGCCTCGCTGACTGCATTGGGGGTCGAGACCATTGACCTATACCAGTATCACCGCATCGACCCCCAGACCCCGCTGGCCGATTCCTGGGCGGCTTTGGCCCAACTGCAGCAAGCGGGTAAGGTCCGGCATCTGGGGGCGTCCAATCACAGCGTGGCCGATCTGGAAGTGGCCCGCAAGATTGTGCCCGTGGTCAGCTTGCAGAACCAATACGCCCGCAACTATCGCAACCCCGACTTGGATGGCACGCTCGACTACACCATCCAACACGGCATGGCCTTCCTCCCCTGGAGTCCCCTCGATGGCATGGGCGGCGCCAAAAATATCGGCAGTAAACACGCCTTGATCGCCCAAATTGCCCTGCGTATGGGGGTGAGTGTTTACCAAGTGGCATTAGCCTGGCTATTATCACGGGGGCCGATGGTGATTCCGATCCCCGGCGCCAGCCGTTCCGCGAGTATTGCCGACTCGGCGAAAGCGGCCGATGTGCAGCTCAGTACGGCGGATCTGACGGCTTTAAATGCCGAAGAACGAATCCTCGGCAATCCGTTTTAAGGTTGGGTGTTGCTCAGTGCAGGTTGGTCTCTAACTTGGAGTAGCAGTGATGCGTAAGACAATAGCAGCGTGTTTCACGGTGGCGGTAGCATTGGCCTCAAGTCCGCTCTGGGCCGCAGACCCCGGCATGCAGTTGGATACGCTGGCGGTGCCCACTCTGCAAGCGGCCTCTACCACCATGCCCCCGGCACGCAGCCCGCTGCCCCCGCTGCCGTGGTTTGATGGCCAGCCCAACTTCAACGGCGTGGAAGATGTGTTTAAATTCATCCTCTGGCCCATGGTCGGCCAGGTCGGTTATGAACACTGGGATATCTGGGGCGGTTCCTCGTGCGTAAGTTTTGAAGGCGATGGTACGGGGGAGGGTGATGCCTATCAAATGGGCTTCCGGTTCGGCAAGATGTGGAACGAACATTTGGAAGTCATGCTGGAACCCATCCCGGTCTTTGTGCTGGATCAGAAGAACGGCACCAATTTCGCGTGGGGCCTCTACTGGGGGATGCGGGTTTATCTGAATGAATACAATCCCCATGAACTGTGGGTGCCGAATCCGTATGCGGAACTGCTGGGCGGTTTTCTGCAATCGGTACGTAAAATGCCCGAAGAAGGCTCGGTCTTCTCCTGGTCCTGGACCGGCGGAATCGGAATCAAAACCTTTGTGGCGGATCAGTGGTCGGTGGATTTGGGTATGCGTTTCCTGCACATCTCCGACGCCTACATGGCCGAGGAAAACCCCGTCCGCGACGGCCTGCTGTTCTACACCGGCGTGTCCTATACCTGGTGAGTTGGCCCCGCGCTCCCGGCCCGTGCCGCGGTCTTACTGATGTTGATCTGGTGTAGTTCCGGTACCGCACCGAGCGCCGAATTCCGACGCGTGCGCCACAGGGCCAGCCGTGCCCGCGCGGCAGCGCGGTCCACCGCCAGAAACAGATTGGCCTGCCGGTCGCACGCACGCAGCATGGTCTTGGCATGGGTCCGTACCGTGGCTATGCAGTTATAGGCCCCGCCCTGTGTATCGGGCTCGAAACTCACAATCACACTGACCCGTGCCAGTTCCGCTTCCAACCCTTCCAATTCCTGACGGAAACGCCGGGTGACATGATTGCACAGGGCTTGGGCCCAGGCTACATTGCGGGTGTGTAAAATAATTTCCATGTTTACCTCGCAGTATCATTATTGCCGTCCCAAATCCGAATACAAGTATTAAATAACGAAGCAATAATTCGCGCAAACCT
>JBIJDM010000250.1:0-3515 GCA_044344145.1 Phycisphaerae bacterium | reverse complement strand
TGCCGCGCGGCAGCACGGCGGTGAATCTGGTCGTGACCGATAACGATGATTCCGGCCATTCCACCTGGCGTTCGTGGGCGCGGGATAATCCGGGGCTGGCGGCGTGGGGGACGCTGGAAATCAAGGATTAGTTGTGGCGGGTGCGACCAGTTCACCCCAGAAGGGCATCAGTTCGGGCGGCAGGTCCGCCAGATCACTGCGGTTCAGCCCTTCATACATCCGGGCGACGCGGCCCCAGCTTTGGATCTGTACGGTGACGGCGCTGCCCGCTTGTAACTTCGCGGCCGGCAACCATACATTAGCCTTTAACGAACGCAGATACACCGGCAGGCGATAGGGGAGTTTCTGCCCAGTGTTATCCACCGCATCGGCCAGTTCCACCATCATAATGTGATCGGCATACGCCCGGTTAATCGGCGGCGGTAGGGGGCCCACTCGTACCACTTTGGCTTGAATCGTAAGGCGGGTATTGGTGTTACCGGCAGCATTAGCCCAGTCGGTGGCATCGAGCCACGGTAGGCTGGGCTGTGCCGCCGTGACGCTGACAGGTTGGGTGGCCACATCGGGGACTGCGCGGGCACAACAACCGGCCATGAGTGCGGTCAGTGGCAACATTAACAAGATGCTGGGGGCGAATCGTGGCATATGGCTAAAGAAAAAGCCCGTATGGCGTGGGCCATGCGGGCTGGGTTTACGGTTTCAAGCTCAACCCGGCGGCAGGGATTCCAATTCTTCCTGCGAGGGTTCACGCTTGTCGGTCAATTTGGTCACACCTCCGCGGCTGAGACTGTCGCGGTTTTTTACCGGTGCCGCAGGAGTGTGGTTTTCATCTTCGACCGAGGGCAACGTCACTGACGTCGAACCGCGCGGCATGGCGATCACACCCGTGCGGCCGAGTTCCTTGATGCCATAGGGCCGCATCAGGTCCACGAACGCGTCGAGCTTTTCCTCTTCGCCGGCCAGTTGGATCATGATCGTAGTTGGGCCCACATCCACCACATGACCGCGGAAAATCTGTGCCAACTCGATCACCTCGCTGCGTTTGCCCGGCGGAGTGTTGACTTTGATCAGCATCAGGTCGCGGGCCACAAAGGGCAGTTCCTTGTAGTCGCGCACGCGTACCACGCTGACAATTTTGGCCAGTTGCTTGCGCACCTGTTCCAAAATCCGTTCGTCGGCGGGGACCACGATGGTCATCCGGGAGAAACGCGGGTCTTCGGTGCGGCCCACCACCAGCGAGTCAATGTTATAACCCCGGGCCGCAAACATCCCCGCCACGTGCGAAAGCACGCCGGGCTCATTCATCACCAAAGCTGAAATTACATGTCGCATGTTCATCATCCTTCAGGGCCGCGGCTCAACGCGGCCCAAATGTCAAAAATCGTCAAGGGTTCAAGCCAGACTGTCCGGCGTCACGATGTTGCTGTTGCCCGCGCGGGCCGCAGGGTGATCCGAGCCGACAATGCCCAGTTCCATTTCGTGCAGGCACTTGCCGCTGGGGACCATCGGGAACACGTTTTCCTTTTCTTCGCACAGGAAGTCCACCACCACCGGGCCGGGGTGATTGATCATCTGCTCGACACACTTGAACACATCTTCCTTGCGCGTGCAGCGGATGCCCTTGATGCCGAAACTCTCGGCCATAGCCGCAAAGTCGGGGTTCACCATCTGGCTGTAGCTGAAGCGTTCGCGGTAGAACAACTGCTGCCACTGCCGGACCATGCCCATGAAGTTATTGTTCAGGATGGCCACCTTCACCGGCAGTTTATACTGCGCGGCCGTGGCCAGTTCCATCGCGGTCATGATGTAGCTGGCATCGCCGTCAATATCAATGACCAGTTCGCCGGGGCGTCCCGCCTGGGCGCCAATGGCCGCGGGCAGGCCGAAGCCCATGGTGCCCAAGCCACCACTGGTGATCATGCTGCGCGGTTTGCGCCAGCGGATGAACTGCGCGGCCCACATTTGATGTTGGCCCACGCCGGTGGTAAAGACCGCTTCACCCTTGGTGATGGTATTGATCGCGTCAATAATCGCCTGGGGCTTGGCCAACGGGCCGCTGGCATCATAGCGGAAGGGGAGTTGCTTGCGCCACTGGCCGATCTGGTCGAGCCATTCCTGCCGGGGGCGGTGTTGAATATGCTGGACCATTTCGGCCACGCACAGCCGGGCATCACCTACGACAGGGATATCCACCTTCACATTTTTACTGATGCTCGAGGGGTCCACATCCACATGGATGATCTTGGCCCGCGGGGCAAAGCCCTTGAGGTTGCCCGTGACGCGGTCATCAAAACGGGCGCCCACCGCGATCAGACAGTCGCATTCCTGTACGGCGTAGTTGGCATACGCACTGCCGTGCATGCCCAGCATGTGGACGCTGAGGGGACTGAGTTCATCAAACGCACCCAAGCCCAGCAGCGTGGTGGTGCAGGGGATGTTGCCCTTTTCGGCTAGTTCCCGCACTTCGCGCCACGCATCGGCCAAAATCGCCCCGCCGCCCACATAGAGCAGCGGGCGTTTGGCTTCGTTGATCATCTCGGCGGCGGCCTTGGTCATCTTGCTGTGGCCGGCGGGCCGCACTTTATAGCCCGGCAGATACGGCGTGTCGTCAATGATCTCACTCACCACGCCGGTGGTCACATCCACGGGCAGGTCAATCAGCACCGGGCCGGGACGGCCCGTGGTGGCGACGATGAAAGCCTCGTTGATGATCCGCGGCAGGTCCTTGACGGACTTGGCCAGATAGTTGCGTTTGGTCACCGGGCGGGTGATGCCGGTCACGTCGGCTTCCTGAAAGGCATCATTGCCGATCATGAACGTGCGGACTTGGCCGGAGAACACGATCATCGGGATCGAGTCCATATACGCCGTGGCCAGCGGGGTCACCACATTGGTGGCACCCGGGCCGCTGGTGACGATCACGATGCCGGGCTTGCCGGTGGCGCGGGCGTAGCCGTCGGCCATGTGGCCGGCGCCTTGTTCGTGACGCACCAGATGAAAATTGATCTTGGCATCATAAAGCTGGTCAAAGGTCGGCAGAATGGCCCCGCCGGGATAACCGAAGGCGGTGTCCACGCCATGCTCTTTGAGCATCTTGATCAGGATTTGCGCACCGTTGAGTCCCTGATAGCGGCTGGTCTTGCCCACCGGGGCGCCCAGAATGGGCAGGCCATTGGTGTCAAACTGCTGGGGCAGAACCTCAAGGGTGGCTTTGTTTTTGGGGGATTTTTGGGAAGCGGAACGTGTGCCCGCAGGCGTCATCGAAGCCGTCATAACGATCTCCTATGTAGCCGCCGGTTCCAGGTTAGCCACGTCAGCACCGTGCTGTCCGTTGACGCCTGCGAGGGCCGCCACAAGTAAAAAACCTATCCACCGAGGCGGGTTAGGTGCTATAAGTGTAGCAATTTAGGGGGGAGATTCAAGTAATAAATTGGTTTTATACGTTTTTATGGATGTATTAGCCCAGTCCCAATAGGGACCAAGGTGACAATAATCCAGCGCGTTAATTGCAACGA
>JBIJDM010000106.1:0-9166 GCA_044344145.1 Phycisphaerae bacterium | reverse complement strand
TCTCGTAGCGTTCGTCCATCTTGTGCGTGGCCCATTCCAGCACGCTTTCAGCCTTGGTCATATCGTCAATGATTGGGGCCATCAGGTGGGGGATGCTGCGATAGTCCTGCATTTCGACCATCTTGGGGTCGACCAGAATCAGCTTCACATGATCCGGGCGCTGGGTCAGCAGCAGGGTCATGATGATGGAATTGATACACACCGACTTACCCGAGCCGGTGGTACCGGCAATCAGCATGTGGGGCATGCGGGTCAGGTCTTCGATCAGCGGATTGCCCGAGGCGTCTTTACCCAGACACATGGGCAGGCCCATGCGCTGCATATTATCCTGCCCCAGTTGCATCAGCTCTTTCAGCCGGACGCGGTCGCGGTCAATGTTGGGCAGTTCGATGCCCATGGTGGCCTTGCCGGGGATGTTGTCAATCACACGGCCGGGCTGACTCTTGAGCGCGCGGGCGATATCTTTGCTCAGTGCGGCGACCTGCGAGCTCTTGATGCCCGGGGCCAGCGAGAGTTCATACAGCGTCACCACCGGTCCGGTGTCGATGGCCTCGACCTTGGCGTCAATGTTAAAGCTGGCCAGCGTGTCCTCAAGAATCTTGGCATTTTCTTTGACCAGAATATCCTGATTGGTGCTGTCAAAGACATCCGCCTCTTCCAGCAAATCCAACCCCGGCAGGCGATAGTTGGCCAAATCCTGTGGCGCCGATGATGGCACCACCGGCTTGAATGCCGTGGTGTTGAGTTTTGACGCGTTAGGCTTGCGCACGATTAATTCGGGCTCGAACTTGGGTTCTGCCTTGGGCGGAATCGGGGCGGCGACGGTTTCCACCGGTACTGGAATGGGGAAGATGGCCTTGCGGCCACGGGGCTTGACGATTTTCTCGGCTTCCGGTT
Source organism: Phycisphaerae bacterium (assembly GCA_044344145.1). Taxonomy (GTDB): domain Bacteria; phylum Planctomycetota; class Phycisphaerae; order WQYP01; family WQYP01; genus JBAXGE01. Next base: position 8,269 of record JBIJDM010000106.1, on the reverse strand, counting down.
CCGGTATGGATTTAGACCGATCCACTGCGGCGAGTATGGGCAGGTCGTCTTCGTGGACTTCCTCGACAGCCACGGCAATGGGCTGGTCCTTACCAGTCATGGCGCCTTTGGCGGTGACGGTGGGGGAGGCGGGCTTGGGCGCGAAGAAATTACCAATCATGCCGGTCAGGCCGTTCCAGCCCGAACTGGCCGCGCCCGTGGCGCTGGCAGCGATTTGTTCTTTGGGCAGGATGCCCCAGAATTTGGCTAATATCGGCGGTAAGGCCAGGACCAACTCATCCGCCGCCAGCAGTAAGCCCACACTTAGGGTTAACAGCAGAATCAGCCAACTGCCGGTGGCATTAAAGCGTTGGTATAAAAATTCGCCGATGCCATGCCCCAGCTTGCCCCCCGAGCCAGCTTCCAACGCACTGGAAAACCGCAACAGATGAAAAGCCGCTGAAATCACACACACCAGCAACGTCGCACCGATCAAACGCAAAGGCAACTGCCGCAGGCTCTTGCCCGCACTCCAAACACCCAACGATAGCCCGGCCGACAGCAGCGCCAGATAGACGCCCGGCCCGATCCGGCTGACCAGCAGATACGCCAGTGACGCACCGTAATGCCCACACCAGTTGGTCGGCGGGCCGGCATTGACATAGTAAGTGTTGGTGGAATAACTACCCACCGGGTCGGCGGGGTTGAAACTCAGGCACGCCAGCATGAAAAATATCCATACTGCCCAAGCGCACGCAATGATGATGTAACGGATAACGTCCGGCGAACGGGATTCAGACTTGTTTTTGCCTGCCATGGCACAATCCTGAAAAGTAGAAGGTTTCATCCATGAAACACGACACTATCGTATCACGCTTTAGGCTGGTCGCGAAGCGCAAAGCCTAAAAATATCGCAGTTGCTCAAGTCGTCGGCGGGGACGGCTTGGTGGGGGACTCGGGATCTGAGTCGGTATCCGGAGTGGCCCCCGGCCCATTTTTCGCTTTTCGGAAACTGGCCAGTAGGGCATTTTTAGCGACCTCGTATTCCGTATCCGTCAATTTGCCGGCTTTGTGCATGCTGCGCAGATCGTGCAGGGTAAAGCCTTCCGAACTGGGTATATCGGCTTTAATATTGGCCCGCAGGTATTTGATCAGATACCCGCTGGCCACGATGATGACAATCAGCCCCGCCCCGCCCGCCAGTACGTAATACGCGGCTTGCTGGCTTTGGCTGTAGGCTAGTAGGTACCAAATGGTCATAATCACGTCCTAGAAACGCCCATTGGGGGTGGTCTCTGGAAACCCGCGAAAATCGCTGCCTAGATACACGTACATAGTGCGAATGGTGGCCCCGTTCACCGTGATAGGAGCCTCACCAAGGTATTCTAGCGTACGGAATGCGGGGACGAAAATGGTGGTACATTGTTCCTGTGTGAGTTTATTTTCGGAAAAATACATCACCGCTGCGCCCGCATGTACCAAGGTGCCATCCGCCCGGCGTTCGTTCAGACCCGGCCACAGGTCGTACTGGGTCATGCGTTCGCCCATCACGCTCATCAGGCTGTAGACAAACGGCTGGCCGGGGAGGTAGAAGGCCAGCGAAGAGGCCTGCCCATAGCGTGGTGCGGCGAGTAGCGGCTTACGTCCCAGGCTCGCGGTCGTCGGTACGATGAACTGGTCATGCAAAGTTTGGCCCCGTTGGGCATGGCCGCGAAGTTTGATGCTGGGATCCCATTTGCGTGGCTCGGACATCAGTGGGTAGAAGTGGTGCAGATTCTGGGCCAGCGTGGCAAAGGCCAGTCCCCAGATTACCGTGAAGATCATCCACCGCGACCAGGCTTTCTGAAATTTGCGGTTTTCACTGATCCAATACCGGCACGCAATCCCCGCCAGCACCATCATGCCGGTGAAATAGCTGGCTGCGGGCCAGTTGATCTGTATTTTGGTGCCGATGGTCAAAAACAGATAGAAGGTCCACAACGGCAGGCTTAGGGCCAACAGGAAGGTCAGGCCAAACGTCGCCGCATCGCCCAAGTGCTTGCGGGCGCCGAGGGCTTTCCATATCGCCATAACCAGCAGCATGAACATAAAGCCGGCCATCGCACCGATTTGCCCGCCGACATATTCGCCCAGTCGTCCAAGAAACGCCAGGATTGGATTACCCTTGATGGTTTGTCCCACGCCAGCCTGACTGCGCATGTGTTTGAAGGTGACCCAGTCATGGTGGGAGTTCCACAGGATAAAGGGAATCTGACTACAGAGCATAATGCCGAGGGCTGGTACCAGATGCCAACTCCACAGCCGTTGCCGCAGTGTGGGTGAGGCGATAGCCATCACGATCACACTGATCGGAAATGCGATTAACAAAGGCTTGAACAGCAATCCGATGGCCACCGCCAGCGCCGACAGATAGAGCCAGCGAGTATGCCGCACCCATTCGCCCTGCTCGGGCGTCTCGACGTAACGCCATAATGCCCAACTGGCCAGTGCCCAGCAGGCAAACATAGGGCTGTCAATGGTCAGCATCACAGCGCCCACGACGAACATGGGCACCGCCGCATTAATGACCATGAGCAATAGGCCCACACGATCATCACGAAACACCCGGCGGCTGAGATCAAAACCTAGGAACCCCACCAGGGCGGAGAGAATGACTGCCGGGGTGCGCATCCAGGCGGTGGAATCGGCGGGTATCCCCAGTAGCTGTCCCAACTGCACGTTCGCCCACATCAGCCAGGCAATGCCCGGCGGTTTGGAATAATACCCGTAATCCAGATGCCGGGCCCATTCCCAGTAATGGGTTTCATCTTCCGACAGATCAAAGGGCGCATTGAGCCAGAGGGTGAGGAGATTGAAGGTCGCGCCGAAGATAATCAGGTACACCGCCCATTTGACGAAACTGGGGCGGTGATACCATGGCGTGTCGGTACGAAGGATGGCAAGTTCTGGATTCATGGCCAGAGTTTAGCGATTCGCGGCACGTTCGCCAAATTGTTACCCGATTAAATCAGTCCCTGTTTGCGGACCTGAACCATATAAGGTTGCATGCCTTTGCCGGGGCAATCGGTGGAAACGATTTCCTGATGGGTATAGACCCGCTTGATGGGCAGCTTGAATTGCTTGCGCAAAATGATGCCAAAACTGAGGATTGCCTTCTTCTGGGCTTCGGTGGGGTCCTGCAAATCAAAGTTACCCATGACCACCACGCCGACATTGTTTTCATTGTTGTAGCGGACATGCTGGCCCTGATATTTCAGCGACCGTAGCTGCCAGACGCGCCCGGCGCGATCAATGGCAAAGTGATAGCCGATATCCTGGAAATTGCGGCTGCGATGGTAAGCGCGGACGCTTTCCAGATGATGGGCGGTTTCGGAGAAATCGCTGGAGGTAAAAACCTTCGGGTCGCCGGAGTGATGGAAGGTGATCAGTTTAACCTCGCCCAGCGGGTCCACACGTTTCATATCCGGCCCGTCTTTAGCCCAATAGGAACGGGGAATAATGCCGGTGTTGTTTTCCGGTGGGGTGATTTGGACGGTCGGTTTCACGGGCAGGTTGCTAGGTTGCTTGGGGGCATAGTCGCCGGTCTCGCTGACATTGGCCTGCCGGCGGATGTAACTGTAATCAGGCGTCCATTCGGGCAATTCCGCCACCACGGAATCACGTTTTTCTTTTTCGCAACCGAGCATGAAGCCCAGCGCCGCCAAGCCGGTGCCGATGAGGATCTGCCGTCGGCTCAGTGCGGGTAATTTGAACACAGGTGTTTCGGGTATGGGATTAGACGGTGGTGGAGGTGTGTTCATGGCTCATCCTGAACAAAATGCCGCGCTGGCTCCGCCAGCGACAAAACAACTTTGATAATGATACTATGCCGGGAAAGGAAACGGTAGCAGAAAAAATTACCGTACGGGCAAATAGATGTCCACGGACTCGTAGCGCACGCCCCACGCTTGGGCGCTGGCATCGGTGGGTAACAGGACATCCAGACGCTGGCCTTTGATCGCACCGCCCCGATCCTGAACCGGGACCGGATTGCCATTGTTATAGTCGGGCACCGCCACCAGAGCGCCAAAGGGCAGTAATCGGGCATCGGCGGCCACGAGCCGGCCGCCATTGAATTTGACACTCTTGCCCGAGGCCGTGGTGGTGCCGGGATAGGGCCAGCAATTTTTGGCATCCGGGGCATACGCGGTAACACGCATTCGCAGGGTCTTCACATAGCGGTAGGTTTCGCCCTTGAATTTAACGAGGCGCGGGGTAACAGGAGCGGGGCTGGACTTGGCGGGGGTGATAAATGTGGGCAGGGGAATGGGCATGATCGGAGTTGGGGCGACATCGGTTTGAGCTATCGGTGCAGGCGGCATCGGAGCGGCCCCGGCGACGGACCACAAACTGGGCATATCCGGCAGACCGTACCAACCGGCCACGCAGGCGAACCCAACGGACAGTAATACAATCAAGAGGGCAATATCTTGCCGATCGTTCTTCGTCAAACCACGTTTAAAGCGTACCAAGCGGCGTTCCTCGCGTCACCCCACAGCGTCCTGACGCGGGGTACGAAAACGTGGCTTAGTCATCCCTGACTGACCAACCGATTTACGGGTCGTAATATTGCTTTTGTACATCTCGCTGCCCGGCACATAGATTACCCGAATCGGGTATGGTTAGCAGAGAAGTTGGCTCTAAAAATACTATTTGTAAAGGCGTAGAAATCGTGCGTTAGGATATTCGTATCTGCATATCCATATAAGTACAAAAAAAGTGGGCGAAGGCCATAAAGGAGCTTCGCCCACCGGAGGGGAGAACCAAGGTTTATGATGCGAATCGTTGTCACCGATTCGCACACGTAGTACATTATGCTGTGCATGGAAATAATGCAAGGCGTTTTCTTGAACGTTCGGTAAATAGGTTTTTTGGATGGATAGAAAAATGATTGTAACTATCGATGGCCCAGCGGGTTCTGGAAAATCTACTATTGCGAATCTATTGGCGAAAAAATTGCAGATACCATTTCTGGATACTGGGGCCATGTATCGGAGTATCGCGGTTTATGTGCAAAAAAACGGTTGGGCAGGGCAAGCGAATTTAGTGATTGATCATCTGCCTCTTATAGAGATTCGCTTTGATTGGACCCGTGATCCGCCGACGGTGTTGCTGAACCAACAGGACGTGTCCGCAGAAATTCGCAGCCCGGAAATTACGGCGCTCACTTCGCAGGTGGCGTGTCTTGATGAAGTTCGCGCCTATCTTGTCAGTCAACAACAGGCCATCGGGCGTCATTTTGGCAGTTTGGTGACCGAAGGGCGCGATCAGGGCTCCGTGGTTTTTCCCGGTGCGGAATATAAATTTTATCTCGATGCGGATGTGAACGAACGCGCGGCCCGGCGTGTGGCCCAGTTTGCCCGCGCGGGTGTGACAGCATCACTGGAACAAGTCCGCGAAGATATGCAGCGCCGCGATAATGCAGATCTGGCACGCCGCGTGGGTCCGCTGGCCCGGCCAGTGGATGCGTTGGTGGTGGATACCACGCATATGACCATTGCCGAAGTGGTCGCGCATCTGGCCGCACACATCGAAAGGAAAGCGGTATGAAAGAGTCGCCGGCCCAGCCCGAAGAACATGCCTATAAAATCCCGCGGGCTTATGTCTTTCGCGGTCAGGGCACGAGTTGGTACCAGCCTTTGATCTACGGTCTGGGCTGGACCTGTGGCTGGTTGCTGATGCATTTGCTCTACCCGCTGTTCAGCTTCCAACGCACTGGTATCAAGTCCTTTCCGCGTACCGGCGGGGTGTTGGTGGTGTCGAATCACCAGAGCTATCTCGACCCGATGATCGTGGGGATTACCGCGCCGCGGGAAATTCATTACATGGCACGTGAGACTTTGTTTTTGGGCGGGCTCAAGCAGACCATTCTCGAAAACGTCAACGCGTTTCCAGTCAAGCGCGGGCGCGGCGACAAGCAAACGATTCGGCATTGCGTGGAACGTCTGAAGGCCGGACATGTGGTGAATATTTTCGCCGAAGGAACCCGCACCGAAGACGGTAGTCTGCAACCGCTGCATCGGTCGTTTGCTTTGATTGTCAGCATGGCCCAGGTCCCGGTGGTGCCCTGTGTGATTGATGGCAGTTTCGAAGCCTGGCCCAAGGGCCAAAAATTCCCGCATTGGCATTCGCTACGGATACGATATGGGCCTACGATTCCGTACGAGGTGTTGAAAGATCTGTCCGGCGAAGAAATGGCACAGCTATTGCGTGTCAAAATGCTGGAGTTGCAGGAGGCGTTGCAGTCGCCCCATGCGGCGCGTTCCCGGGCCCGATTCGAGGCCGAAACCGCGCAGGTTTGATTAAGACGGTGCTGCAACAATAGAATGCTACGGAACTACGTGCCCCTTAGAGGAGTCCACCATGTACGAACGCTTTACCGATCGGGCCCGCAAGGTCATGGCTTTGGCCAACCAGGAAGCCCAGCGTTTCAACCACGAATACATCGGCACCGAGCACATCCTGTTGGGCTTGGTCAAGGAAGGTTCCGGCGTGGGCGCCACTGTCCTGAAAAATCTGGATATTGACCTGCGCCGCGTGCGTCTGGAAGTCGAAAAATTGGTCAAGAGCGGTCCCGATATGGTCACCATGGGCAAGCTGCCCCAGACCCCCCGGGCCAAAAAAGTCATCGAATATGCCATCGAAGAAGCGCGGAATCTGGGCCACAATTATGTTGGCACGGAACATCTGCTCTTGGGCTTGTTGCGCGAGAAAGATGGCGTGGCCGCCCAGGTGCTGATCAATCTGGGACTGAAGTTGGAAGAAGTCCGCGAGGAGGTGCTGAATCTGCTGGGCGCGGGCGTGGAATCGGAAGCCGCCCCGGGCGAGCAGCGTGATCCCCAGGCCAAAGGTGGCAAGAGCAAAACGCCGGCCTTGGATTCCTTCGGCCGCGATCTGACGGATCTGGCCCGGGAAGGCACGCTGGACCCGGTGATTGGCCGCAGCAATGAAATCGAACGAGTGATCCAGGTCCTCTGCCGGCGCACCAAGAACAACCCGGTGCTGCTGGGCGAAGCCGGCGTGGGTAAAACCGCGATTGTGGAAGGTCTGGCCCAGAAAATTATCTCCAATGATGTGCCCGAGATTCTCGCCGATAAACGCATTGTCGTACTCGATCTGGCCATGATGGTCGCGGGCACCAAGTACCGCGGACAGTTTGAAGAACGTATCAAGGCCGTGATGAACGAAGTGCGCCGGGCCCACAATATCATTCTGTTCATTGATGAATTGCACACGCTGGTCGGCGCCGGGGGCGCTGAAGGCGCCATTGACGCCAGTAACGTGCTAAAGCCGTCGCTGTCCCGTGGTGAAATCCAGTGCATCGGGGCCACCACGCTGGACGAATACCGCAAGTACATCGAAAAGGACGGCGCGCTGGAACGGCGTTTCCAGACCGTCATGGTCGAACCGCCCAACAAGGAAGAAACGCTGGAAATTCTGCGCGGCCTGCGCGACCGGTACGAAACGCATCACCGCGTCTCGATCACCGAAGAAGCCCTGAAGGCGGCGGTGGAATTATCCACGCGCTACATCACCGCCCGGTGTCTGCCGGACAAAGCCATTGATGTCATTGACGAAGCCGGGGCGCGGGTGCGGCTCAAGAGTATGAGCAAACCGCCCAACCTCGCGGATATCGAAGCCAAGATCGAAAAACTCAGCATCGAAAAAGATGAGGCTGTGCGCAATGCCGATTACGAACGCGCCGCCGAGTTGCGGGATCAGGCCGAGAATCTGCGCAAGGAAAAAGAAGAGGCCCAGCGCAAGTGGAAAGAATCCGCCAAGGTCGTGGACGGCGTGGTGGATGAAGAAGTGGTCGCCGAAGTGGTCAGCAAGATGACCGGCGTACCGCTCAAGAAGCTGGAAAAGAAAGAGGCTTCGCGTCTGCTCGAACTCGAAACCGAACTGCACAAACGTGTGGTCTCGCAGGATGACGCCATCAAAGCTGTGGCGCGGGCGATCCGCCGCGCGCGTTCGGGTCTGAAAGACCCCAAGCGGCCCATGGGTTGCTTCCTGTTCCTGGGGCCCTCGGGGGTGGGCAAAACCCTGCTCAGTAAAGCGCTGGCCGAGTTTATGTTCGGCAATGAGGACTCGATCATTCAGATTGATATGTCCGAGTACATGGAAAAGCACAACGTCAGCCGACTGGTCGGCGCCCCGCCGGGCTATGTTGGTTACGAAGAAGGCGGCCAGTTGACCGAGCGTATCCGCCGGCGTCCGTATGCGGTGCTGCTGCTGGACGAAATTGAAAAGG
>JBIJDM010000236.1:0-3990 GCA_044344145.1 Phycisphaerae bacterium | reverse complement strand
CCAACACATAACCGCTGCGGGTCTTATCCACTTTCGCTGTCACGCCATGTTTGACCGTATCCATGAGTAGCAGCGGGGTTTGCTGTTTCCCCTGACCGGTGTTGGTGCGTACTTCCACCCCGCCGGGGGCGAAGGGCAGGAACACGATCCGCTGCACCTGGGTGGGCAGACTGGCTGCGTTGGGGGCGAATTGCAGACTCACCGCATCGCTGGGCAAATTCTCAGCCCGGTCAAACTGCGGCCAATAACTGAAGGTCTTATCCGGCACTTCCACCCGGACATACAACCGCTGGGCATCGGCAGTCACCTTGAAGGTAGGCGAAGGCTCCACCTTGTCATAAACACTGGCGACCTGCGCAAAGGTATTACTCTCCGCGGCGTCATCCCAGGTATCCGCCGTCACGGTTTTCACCGCCGTCACTGTCATCTGCGGCACCAGCGGAACGCGCCGTTTCACCACCACCGGCACCGTACGTCCCTGCGTATCGGTATAACGGATCACCAGTTCCACCTGCGGAGGCATCACATCCTGCGGCTGGGGCGGGCAATAGAGCGCCAGCGGTTCTTCCTTGGTCTCCTTGGGGCCCAGCCGAAACGAGGCGAACGAGGTACTGAGCACCCACGGGGAATCGTAGTTGTCCGTGTATTGATTGGCATTATCGCGCTGCGTGGCGGTGATCAGATTGGCCCGGGCAGACAAACGCACCTGAATATCCAGCGGGACATCCAGCGGATTGGACAGCACCAGCTTTAGATTGCTCTCCTGCGTGGTCTTGGCCCCGCTGGCCTGCCCGCGCGGCTGGGGCAGCGTACCAATGATGCCCATCTGGGCTTCGCTGATGGTGCTCAGGTCATACAACCGCTTGCGATCCGTGGCCAACACAAACGTATCCGGCAAAACGTTGCCCACTTCCACCACCGCCGGGTGTACGCCTTCGGCATCCACGCGCAAAAGCATGTAATGATGCAGATGCCCGGCCAGCCGGTCCTGATCAATCCCGCCGCCGGTGACACCCATGATGTAATACGCAATCCCCTGCCGGTCCACATCCCGGGCATAGCCGTGGAAATGCCCCGCCAGCACGCTGCGCACGGCGGCACCGGTTTGGGCGGTGGTGTTACGCTGGTTGAATTCCACCAGCATTTTTTCCACATCATCCCAGCCGCTGTTTTTATACGCCCACAAGGGCTTGTGCATCAGCACCACGACATGCTTGGTCTTGCCGTTGCCTTCGATCGCCTGCAAATCTTTCTGCACCCACGCCTGCTGCGCGGCACTCAGCACGGGATTGCTTTCCAACTGTTCATCGCTGTAAAGCACCATCACGTGCAGATCGTTATAACTGACCGCATACCAGAGCGGGCCGAAATAACGCTGGTACAGCCCCTCAAAGCGGTGATCGGTTTTATCCCGCGCCCCGGAAATTACATCATGGTTGCCCGCGCAGGGGTACCACGGCATATCCAACTGATCCACGATCCCCCGATACTGTGCCACATCCCTGGCGTACGCTTCGCCGGAGCGGGTGTAGCCTTCCACCTGGTCCCCTACCGTAAACACCAACTCCGGCCGGAGCAGATTCAGTTCCGCCACGGCTTTTTGCAGGTATGGGAGGCCCCATTCGCGACCATAGGTCCGATCCGCCAAAATCGCGATCACCCGGCCATCCCGGCGTTGGGGTTGATTCAGCGCCAAACCATCAGTACCCGGATTCAGCGCGCTGTAATCTGGCTGACGGGTATCGCCATACACACGTGGGGGTACAATCCGCACCGGGGGCAGTTCGCCGAAGGCGTCATATAACGGCCGGGTGGTGGCAGGCTGCGTGTCCAGTGCCAAACTGCCCGGCTGGGCCCAGGCTAGATGGAATAAACCCCAGCCCGCCCCGGCCAGTACCAACACCCAAAGCCCCAAAAACCAGCGTAAATGATGGGGACGACGGGCAAAATAGTTCGCCATAAACAGCTCCGGTCAAAATAGGCCACTTACATCATCTTAGGGGCAAACCCACGAATGCGTAATTGGAGAAAATAAAATCATCTAGTTGACACTCAGTCTCATCTAGATATACTTATTTCAATTGCAGACACGTAAGTCTTGTTTTGGTCTGAGTGTCGCTTTATGGAGCCAATATGAGCGCGATCAATCCCACCGTATCCCCTGCCAGTGCGACGGCCGCGCCGGTGGCCACCTTTTCGCGCATGATCAAACTCGATGAATTAGCGATTGGCCAGCGGGGCCGCATTGTGCAGGTCAAACTCTCCGAGGCGGGTTGTCGTAAGCGCATGGCGGAACTGGGCATTGCGGAAGGTGCCAAAGTCGAAGTCATCTCCTCGGGCGAATCCATTATGCTGGCGCTGGGCACCAGCCGCATCGCCATCTCCCGGCGTTGTGCCTCCGCAATCGTCATCATTCGTGATACCGCGCATCGCGCCGCGTGAGGAGTCGTATGCCTACCCTGAATGATCTGGCAATCGGCGCCACCGCCTCAGTGGTGAAACTCACCGGCGAAGCCGGCGTGAAGCGGCGTTTGCTGGAAATGGGCCTGACCCCCACTACCAAGTTGGAATTGATCCGTCGCGCGCCGCTGGGCGATCCGTTGGAAATCAAAGTGCGTAATTTTCATCTATCCCTGCGGCGCGATGAGGCCGCATGTATCGAAATCGTGTGAGCCCCGAGCATGACCACCCTGACCGAACCACGTGAAATTCTTGTCACCCTCGCAGGTAATCCCAATGTCGGCAAAACCACGCTCTTCAATGCCCTGACCGGATTGCGCCAGAAAGTGGCCAACTATCCCGGCGTTACGGTGGAACGCAAAGAGGGCCGGTGTGATCTCGGGTCCGACCAGTTTACCGCGCGGATCATTGACCTGCCGGGGACCTATTCCCTGGTGGCGCGTTCGCCGGATGAATTGGTGGCCCGGCAAGTGGTGCTGGGCGAAGTGCCAGGTCTGGCCGCGCCGGAAGTGATTGTCGCGGTCGCCGATGCCTCCAATCTGGACCGCAATCTATATCTGGTCACGCAATTATTGGAACTGGGCAAGCCCACCGTGGTGGCGCTGACCATGACCGATGTCGCCGCCGAGATGGGCGTGCTGGTCAATGCGGCCAAGTTGCAGGAGCAACTGGGCGTGCCGGTAATTGTGGTCTGCATACCCGCGCACCGCGGCGTGGATGAATTGAAGGTAGCGATTGCCGCCGCGCCGTTACGGACGCGCCCTGCGCTCAAGCTGCCCCTGCCGCCGATCATTGATGAAAAGACGCATGAATTGGCCCAAATCCTGCTGGATGAAAAACTCGCCGTGAGTCTGGTCGCCGCCCAATATCACGCCCACATGCTGATCACCACCGGGCCGGATCTGGAAGCCACGGATATCTACAACCGCAATCCGCGCGTGCAGGCCTACTTGACGGAGGCCACCGAGGATTTAATCGAACTGGGAGTGGATGCCGTTAGTGCCGAAGTGGAGGCCCACTACACCCTGATCGGCAGTATCATCGAAACCACCGTGACGCAATTGCCCTCCGGCCCGAAAAACACCCGCCGGCGCAATGTCAGCGATCGTCTGGACCAGATTCTGACCCACAAAATCGGGGGGTTGCTGATTTTCGCGGGCGTGATGGCGCTGGTGTTCTGGAGTATTTTCCGCTGGGCAAAGCCGGTGATGGATTGGATTGAAAAGGGGATCAATACCGAACTGGCCCAATGGCTTTCCGCCCACATGGCGGAGGGATCGCTGCGCGATTTGCTGATAAAAGGGGTGCTGGCTGGGGTGGGCAATGTGGTCATCTTCCTGCCCCAGATCATGATCCTGTTTTTCTTTATCGCTATTCTGGAAGAGTCCGGCTATATGTCGCGGGCGGCGTTCCTCATGGACCGCATCATGAGTAAAGTCGGCCTGCATGGTAAGAGTTTCATCCCGCTGCTGTCAGGCTATGCCTGTGCGGTGCCGGCGATTCTGGGCACGCGCGTGATCGAAAACCGAC
>JBIJDM010000233.1:0-4026 GCA_044344145.1 Phycisphaerae bacterium | reverse complement strand
ACCCTGGGTACCGATTGGATCACTCTGATCGGCATCGGAATTAATGTGAACCAACCACTCGAGGTACTGGATGGCCAACTGCAAACCCGGGCCACCACGCTGCGCCACATTGATGGCAAGGTGCGGAATGTGACCCATGTGGCCGGGGCCATTCTTCAGCGTCTGGATGAATTAATTGACGAAACGCAGCGTGATCCCAATATGCTGCGGGAATATTTGCAACAACGGGATGCACTGTTGGGGCGCAAGATTGTGGTGCAAACGCCCAGTCAGACCTGGGCGGGAACTGCTTCGGGAATCGCTCTGGATGGCGCCTTGCTGCTCAATGGTGCACAGGGAGTACAGGCGGTGCATGCAGGCAGTGTGGTCGAGATTGAAGGTTTGGGCCGCGTAAAATAAGCCAACTTACGTACACCTCTCAACAATGAAAAAAGGGCGTTTAATCACGAGGATTAAACGCCCTTTGGTTTTATCGGATGAATCTGGGCTTACTTCAGCGAAGCCAGAATTTCCTGCTGCACGTTGCCGGGGACCTGAGCGTACACATGGGGTTCCATGGTGTAGGTCGCACGGCCCTGGGTCATGGACCGTAGAATGGTCGCATAACCAAACATGCTGGCCAGCGGAACCAAGGCGTCAATGATCTGACTGTTGCCACGCTGTTCGGCATTTTCGATCATGCCGCGGCGCGAGGATACGTCACCCTGAACCGGACCGGCGAATTCGATGGGGGTCACCACCTGCAGCTTCATGATCGGCTCCAACAAGGCCGGGCTGGCCATCTTGGCGGCGGCATGAATTGCAAGGATACCGGCCTGTTCAAAGGCGATCTGCGACGAGTCAACGTCGTGGTAGCTACCATCGAACAGTTCGACTTTGAGGTTGATCAACGGGAAACCGCCGAGGATACCGCTCTTGGCGGCCTGACGGATACCATATTCCACCGAGGGGATATATTCGCGGGGAATCGTACCGCCCTTGATGCCGTTGACAAACAGCAATCCATCTTCACTGTCATCGCCTTCGACTACCGTGTAGGGCTCGACCTTAATCCAGCAATCACCGTATTGACCGCGACCACCGGACTGTTTGACGTGTTTACCCTGGGCTTCCGCCTTGCGGGTGATGGTTTCACGGTAAGCCACCTTGGGCTTGCCGACCATGACGTCCACCTTCATATCGCGGCGAAGTTTGTTGGTGATGATTTCCAAGTGCAATTCGCCCATACCATGAATGATGGTCTGGCCGGTTTCGGCATCAAAGTTGGAACGGAAGGTCGGGTCTTCACGCCGCAGCACCTGCAGGGCCTCACCCAGCTTGTTCTTGTCGTTGGCGCTCTTGGGTTCGATGGACATGCTGATGACGGGTTCGGGGAACTCCATCTTGTCCAGCACGATGGGGTGATCGGCATCGCATACGGTGTCGCCGGTCAGACCATACTTGAAGCCCACAATACCCACGATGTCGCCGGCTTCGGCGTAGTCGCGCTGTTTACGGGCTCCGGCATGCATTTCCCAGATACGCGAGGCGATTTCCCGCTTGTCACGGGTCGAGTTGATGATACGGGCGCCGGAGGCCACTTTACCGGAGTACACACGCATATAGGACAAATCACCATGCTGATCCGACACGATCTTGAACACAATACCGCAGAAAGGTTCGTTGACATCGGGCTTGCGCTCCAACATCAAATTTTTGTCGCGGGTGTCATAGCCGACCATGGGCGGCTTATCCAAGGGACTGGGCAGATAGCGGGCCACGGCATCCAAAAGCAACTGAACGCCCTTGTATTTCAAAGCCGAACCGCAGAGCACCGGGTTGATGGCCGCAGTGGAGGTGCCTTTACGCAACGCCCGCTTGATTTCATCCTTGCTGATTTCTTCGTCGGAAAGATATTTTTCCATCATGGCTTCGTCGCATTCGGCGGCTTTTTCCACCATGTAGGCGCGGGCCTTGATGGCCTTGTCCTGGTATTCTTCGGGCATGGGGATTTCGCCCCATTCCAGACCCTGGGTGTCATCCTTCCAGGCGTAGGCCTTCATCTCAAGCAGGTCAATCACGCCCGCGAAAGTATCGGCGGCGCCGATGGGGATTTGGATCGGGACGGGATTGGCGCCCAGACGGTCGCGAATCGTGCCCACGCAGAATTCATAATCCGCGCCGATCTTGTCCATCTTGTTGACGAAACACAGACGCGGCACTTTGTACTTGGTGGCCTGACGCCACACGGTTTCGGATTGAGCTTCGACACCTTCGCGGCCGTCGAACACCGCCACAGCGCCATCGAGGACACGCAGCGAACGTTCGACTTCCACAGTGAAGTCCACGTGGCCGGGGGTGTCAATCAGATTGACGGTGTATTCAATGCCTTCACAGGTCCAGGGACACGTGGTGGCAGCAGAGGTGATGGTGATACCACGTTCCTGCTCTTCGGGCAGGAAGTCCATGACGGCCGTACCTTCGTGCACTTCGCCAATTTTGTGGGTCTTGCCGGTGTAGAACAAGATACGCTCGGACACCGTGGTTTTACCGGCGTCAATGTGAGCGGCGATGCCAATGTTACGAATTTTCGACAGATCACGATCCATAACTGAACCTCAAAAAAAAGACTTTTTCAACCTGACCTAAGCGCCTAAAACAAGCACCCCACCGTACTATCCCACGCGGGGCGCGGGGTATTCGGCGGGGCACAGTTACCATCGTTCACACACGCGGAACCGTACCAGCTACTCAGCCCGTTCCGGGCTGCTGGCACCGGTCGGGCGATCTAAAAATGGATGAGCTTCTCCAAGGTAGTATCCTTGCTAGCCATCCCCGGTCGCTATGAAACCATAGCTATTGCCGGAAAAACGAAGATTGTATAGACTCCCCACATACTTGCAAGCCCACCGGGGTGCATTATCGCTAATGCGGGCTTTTTTCTGGTTCCTCATCAGGTACGTGCAAGTCATTTTCGGTCTACCGAAACAGGATAATTATGTCTTCGAGCTTGACAAAATGCTTCCCAGATGCGAAGATCTGGAGATAAAGATCGCGGGGTAGAGCAGTCTGGCAGCTCGTCGGGCTCATAACCCGGAGGTCACAGGTTCGAATCCTGTCCCCGCTAATCTGGGCCATGACGATTGTCATGGCCCGACTTATTTTTGCTCCCCTTCTAACACGTACTACCAATGGCCCCAATGTGGGTGTAATGGCATGGTATCGCAGCCCGATTTGACGAAAAAGGCGTCCAGACTGCGCTTGGGCATAGCGCGGACCTTGGCACTTGGTGGTGGGATTGTTGCGCTGGTTTCTGGTGCAGGCTGGTTGGGCGCATGGGCTTGGCCATTGGACCTGTGTTCGCACTTTCGCGTTCAATACACACTGGTGCTGGGCGGGATCGCTGTAGTACTGCTGTTATTGCGTCTCAGACCGCTGCGCGTTATGACCGGGTTGATTGTAGTGATGGCGTTGGCCAATCTGGCCACGATCCTTCCGCGTTATGTCGGACGATCGGACGCACCGGCCACCGGCAATTCACCCCTGCGGGCCATGTTGCTTAATGTAAATACCGACTATGGTAATCCCGATAAAGTACGCACGCTGATCGGCTCGATGCAGCCAGACATATTGGTGCTTGAAGAACTCAACCGACAGTGGGTGACAGAACTCACCCCCCTGCGCAAGGACTACCACTATGCCCACATGGAACCGCGCGAGGACAATTTTGGTATTGTTCTGCTGAGCAAGTACCCCTTCCGCAACGCCCAAACGATTTATCTCGGTTCGGCCGGAGTACCCACGATTATGACCGAGGTAGTTACACCTCAGGGAGTATGCACGATTCTGGCGACCCATCCCCTCCCCCCGGCAGGTCGTCTTTATGCCCATTTGCGCAACGAACAACTTGCAGCGTTGGCACAATACTGCCAGCAGATAACCGGTCCCCTGCTGGTACTGGGTGATCTTAACGTGACGCCGTGGAGTCCCTTTTTCCTCCCGCTGCTACAGGATTCCGGGCTATACGACAGTGCCCACGGGTTTGGT
>JBIJDM010000274.1:0-3010 GCA_044344145.1 Phycisphaerae bacterium | reverse complement strand
TTCGGTGACCAATATGGCATTTGACAGTTTGGGCACGATCAACCAATATCCGGATCCGGTTTTGGTGGTGGCTTCACCGGCTGAGATTTATTACACCCTGCGGACATCCGGTGGCCCGGGTGCACAGGTGGCGGGCTGGCATGGTAGTGGTACCAAACTAACGCCGGATGCATCGCTGCAGTTTGATACCAGCAATGTCACCAATAATGCCACGATGGTGGCTTCCTATTATCGCATGCAGCCAGTGATGCTGACCGGGGCGCGGGAGCTGAATATCGAATATTGGAATGGAGCGGCCTGGGCCCGGGGGACCAATCAATGGCATCCCCAGAATATCACCAACTGGCCGCGGATGCTGCGTGTGTCGGTGCGACTGGTGGACAAAGATGGTCGGGCTGGTACCGATGGGCGTTGGTTTACGCAAGTGTTGAGTATTAAAGACTAATTTTCCCCAGTGCGGAGGATAGTGTCATGATTACCCGAGTTTTTCCGTGGTTACGCCCCAGCCGACGGGGTTCGGCGATCTTGCTGGCGGTGGGTTGTCTGGCGATGTTGGCCATTCTGGGCATGGCCTATTTGATCTCGGCCCGGTCCGAAAGCCGTAGCGCCACCTACGTGGCCGCCGCTTCCAATTATGACGGGGCCCGCGATCGGATGTTGGAATATTTCCGCAGTCGCATCTACCAGAAGACCCTGTGTCCCGCGGATGCGCTGGTGAGTCCGGCGAGTGCCGGGGTGGCCTATACCCGTCCGTTGTCAGTCTATTGGCGGACGGATGGTGTGTTGACCCAGAATACTGGTCAGGGGAGCAAAAGCGCAATTGGTATCGTCTATTTTGGCAATGCGGGGAACCGCAAGCCAGTACCGGATTTTATGGCAGGCGATCTGCCCAACGAAACCAGTTTTGGCGGTGCCCCGATCAAACTGACCTCCCCGGAACTGATGGTTACCGATGGCGTCACCTCCACGTATGGCGGGGGGGATTTTGTGGGACTGAGTAATTTTAATAACACGACCGGGGGCGTCGGGGGTAATACGGGGTTCATCGGGGGCGTGCGCATTGAAGATACCAGTCGCATGATCAACCTTAATGTGGCCTGGCCGACGGCAAATGCGACTACCGCGGATGTGGATCCCCATGGGCGTTATACCTTTGGCTACCGTATGCGTTTGCCCAATGCTGGCGGAGATGATCCTACGGTATTGGGAAATGCCCGGGTGACTTCCGCCTATACACTGGACCAGTGGCGCAGCGCGCTGAACAATTTGCCCAGCAATGCGTTGCAATTATTTGACGTGCAGGATGAGTTGGAGTTACGCGCTTACGGTCATCGCGGTACTGGCCTGCGGACCCGGTTGATCAATACGTGGATCAACACCTTTCCGCACAGTGTGACTGATACCACCCTTCAGACTACCCGTTACCAGAACGCCAAAATCTACACCACCTATTCCTATGATCGGGACAATCTGCGGCCTTTGAATGATCATCCCAGTGTGGGCGCGGTGGCCGGTGCGGAGTGGCCCCGTAATGGGCAACGCGTGCCCATCAATCCCACCAGTGCCGCCGATCTGTCCGTTACCGCCACGGACATCATGAGTAACAGTGCCTGTCTGGCCACGGCCATGCTGGCCAGCGGTTACCCCGCCGATGAAGCCTATAGCTTCGCTGCCAATTATGCTTCACAACGCAGTTTGGCCACCGGCATCGTGCGCAGCACCGGCGTTGCTTTGGTGAACCCGGAAGCGGTTGGTTTGTCCGGCGCTGCCGCCGGGGTCCTGCCCGGCCCATTTGACGTCAATTATCAATATCTGGGACTGCGCCCTCAGCCATTCCTGACGGAACTGTGTGTGCGGCTGAAAGACCAGAATCCCGAGCCGCCGGCGGATCCAACCAATGCGCCCACGAAATGGGGCACGACCGATGTGGAAGCCTGGGCGGTGGAACTCTACAATCCCTTCCCCGTGGCGATCAATCTGGCGGGGTGGGAAATCCGCACCGGCGTGGGCACGGTGAATATTGCGGCGGGTACCATCCCGGCCAATGGCACTTTTGTCGTGGCCAGTGATGCCGCCTTGATCGCCGCTTCGGTACCTGCGGGACAACGTATCGTAGACACAACAGCGCGTATATCCACCCCGACCATCACCCCCCACCCTCTGGTTGATGATGCGCTCTTTAAGCTATATCTGCTGCGTCCCTATGGCGGCGGGTTTGGCCTGCTGCCGGTCGATCGGCTGGATTACGGCCGTTTGTATCCCGTGACCCCACCGGCGGCGCAGCAGTTTCATTTTCTGGCCCGGCCGGCAACCGATAGCTGGCAGTGTATGTTGAATGTATTGAGCAAACATACCACGGGAACCAATGTGGGCACCTATCCGGGTGCGGTTGGCGGGGCCACCTATTTCATCCCGGGCAGCGGTGCCGCCTATGCCACGAATCTGACGTTCCGTTCGATATTACAGGACCGCTTTGCCAACAACAACGCCCTGACCGTCAATCAACCCATGAGCTTCCGCGACTTTCATCGGCTCTGGCGGGTGGCCCACAAAGTGACCATCAACCCGGCCAACTATAGCCAATGCGTCTTTGTCTCCGATATGCTGCGCAATCGCTGGCAATGCTTTGGCACCAGTGGTGTGCCCGATGCAGGATTTGGTTCGAATATCAATCCCAATGGTCGCGACCAATGGAAGGTGGATGCCAGCGTGCGTTTCAATCTCACCAGCGCCCTGACGGATCTGCGCGCGGACCGTTTGCAGCATTACCTGCGTTTTCAGGGTAGTTATGAAGGCCCACTGACGGCCACTGAGACCCAGGTGGGGCGTTTGCTGACCCCGCTGGATCGCAACCGTATTCCCGGGCGGATTAATATCAATACCGCCAATGCTGATACGCTGGCAATTTTATTCTCCGGGGTGTTGGACACCACCTCCAATCCCGACCTTAGCCCCGCAGTCACGGCTGGTCCTGCAACCTGGTGGGCAAATCAGTTTGTCGCCACGCGGA
>JBIJDM010000033.1:0-17202 GCA_044344145.1 Phycisphaerae bacterium | reverse complement strand
GGAATCGTTCGTTCAAGTGCCCGAATACAACGTAAATTTCGACATCGGCAAATGCCCTCGGCCAGCGTTATTGGCAGATTTCTGCCTGCTGACACACGGACATATAGATCATACCGCCGGATTGATATATTACCTTGCCCAACGGCAATTTTTGGATATGAAACCCGCGACGGTGGCCTGCCCCCGGGAATTGGAGCCGCTTTTGCGGAATATCCTCAAGGCATGGTCGGCGCTCGAGGAAAAGGTGTCGCAGCATGTGCTGGTCCCCATGGACCCCGGCGATGAGTTGCAGGTGCATAAGACCTTGTATATCAAGGCGTTCTATACCCGCCACCGCGTGCCCTCGCTGGGTTATGTGCTGATTGACCGGCGCGAAAAGTTGCGTGCGGATTTGCTGGCGCTGAACCTGCCCGGCCATAAGTTGAAAGAAATGAAGGATCGCGGCGAAAAAATTACCAACCGCCTCGATGTGCCGATGGTGGCGTATACCGGCGATACCAACGGGCAGGATACGCTGCTGCAGGAACATGTCCGCGACGCCAAGGTACTGATTACCGAGTGTACCTTCTTCGAGGCCGAACACCGGCGCCGGGCGGCGCATGGGTATCACTTCCATGCCGATGAGATTATCGAGATTCTGCCGCAGTTGCGCAATGAGATTGTAGTGCTGACGCATGTCACCCGCCGGACTTATCTGCGCAAGGCCCGGCGGATGTTCGCCGCAGCCATGGAAAAATTCCCCAATGCGCCCAAGGTCGAATTCCTGATGGATCACGCCCAGAAGCTGGTGGTCAAGCCGGGCCGGTCGGCGCCGTATATCCCACCCAAAGAATTGCCGGATAATGATGATTGAGTGATGGGCGGAAATAGGACAAACAAAGCGACCCCGATGTGTAGCATCGGGGCCGCAGTATTTTGGGGCATAATTAGATCACTTGGCCGGCGCGCCCGCGGCGGAGGGGTTCTGCTTCCGACTGGCTTCCCAGGCGTACAGGACCATATTGCGGACCAGCGGGATTGCCGTGTCACTGGCGTATCCAACGATCCCCCACGTATTGGTGCCCAACAGCCCACTGCTCAGGTCATCCTCACTCACAATCGCCAGCAACTTCTCGCCCTGGGTCAACAACCGCAGTCGCGGCGTGCTGGGCTTCTCCCCCAGCTTCAACATCCCATACTTGCGGTAGCTCTGCTCCTCGATCTTCTTGCCATCCGCCATACTCCCGGTAATGAGCGCATGGTCATTGTTGATCCCATCCCACTTCGCCTCCGGGAACAGCTTGCTCAAGCCCTGAATCACTGAGACGGCGAACTCCGGGTTGCCCCCCGCCGCATCCGCCAGCAGAATCCCCCCATCCTTGAGGTAAGTCTGCAACGCCGTCTTATCCTCGTCCCGCAGCGCTAACGCGCTGGTCGCCGTCACATGGGCCAACGGCATGGTCTTGGCGTCCAGCTTATTCAGGGGAGACGAACCCAGCGTCAACGTGGTTTGGGCTTGATTCTTCAGCAACTTCGCCAACCGCGGCCAGGCCCCCGGCTCGGGATTCCAGTTGCCACTGAACTCCACCCGGGTCAGCGGGATCGTCCGCACCGACTTGGCCTTGGGGTCCTCTTTGACCGTCAAGTCCTGCAGCTTGTTCCGCGGCGACTGTTTGCCCGTGGCATAGTAATATAGATTCGTGGGAACCTCGAAGTGACTGCCTGTGGCATATTTCTTCATCTGCCAACTTGCCCCCAAGTCCGCCGTGGAGTGAATCCACCAGTACCGCACCGAATTGCCCATCGCCAGCATCGTGGGGGGATTCTTGATGTCCTTCTCCACCTTGAACAGTTCCGCGTCCTTGGGCAACATCCCCATCTCGTAGGTGTCATCCGATATCTTCATGGCATATTTGCGCATCGCCTCGGTGAACTGGGATGACCCGCCATCGGCGGTCGAAAACACAATCCCCCCCGCATGCACGAACTGCTTGATCTTCGCCAAATCTTCGGGCTTGAACTTGGGGTCCCGCGAACCGGTGATCAGCAACACCGGCGCGTCCAGCCACTCCGTATAATCAACCTGCAGATTCACCACCTGCCAGTTGATCGGCTTCTCATACTGCTTGCTCATCCACGCCGTCACGTTGGCGTTGTCCCGCGGCCGGGCATTCCATGGTCCGTCATAGATCAACTTGTTGAATACCACTGCGTTGCGGCCCCGGGCAAGAAATAACAGGGAATAAGAAGTCGCAATGGTGGGTTCGGCCTTAATGAATCCACCCTCCCACGAACCATCGGCCCGCTGCGCGCGGATCAAATGCAAGCCGGAGTCCTTATACCAGTTCTTGCCCCCGAAGAATTTATAGCCCGAAGCCAGACCCACGCGTTCCAAACCGTAGAGATAGTAGGCATCACTGGCATTTTTTCCGGAATAATGCTCGTCAACCCATTTTATACCGGCGTCAATGGTTTTATCTTCGCGCGGTTGCATCCGCAGTTCCATGTCCATGAACTCCGAAGTGATAAACACACTGGCCAAACCCGCCATAGTCATTGATAAAATGTGCTCAGATTTATTGGGTGAATACTGCCAACTGCCATCGGGATTCTGGGCATCGCGCCAGAATGCATCGGAAATCGCCCAATATTTAAGCGGAATTTCCACATTGGCATCGGTCAGTGCCCAGGCGCCCAGGGTGCCATACTGGCCATTGGACAGATCACCGATTCCCTTGGCTTCTTTTTTTTTCTCCGTACGTTGCCCGAAACGATCGGCATCTTTTTTCAGCTCTTCCAAGCGTTTTTTCCAAACTTTTTCCTCTGGTGTCTCCTCCTTCAACTTTTTGCCCAGACGGGCATCCCGGGCATCCCGGTACAGACTTTCCAGAATCCGACGATGCTCACTGATGATATTGTCATGATCGGGCTTCAACTGTAATACCTGATTGGGTTCATTGGCATCTGCCGCCACGGTGGCCAAGGTCCGCAATTGTGCTGCCGACCGTTGTAAAATGCCCAGATAACCCTCCACGGCGGCTTTAATTTTTTGCGGATCATTATTTGCCGCTTTACCTGCGGTTTCAAACGCCTTCTTGCCCTCGGTCAGGTCGGCCTGAAGTTTTTTGAATAGCGCCGTCAAGTCCACCGTCACTGCCCCCGCACCATACTTGCTTAAGGCTGTTCCGGGGGTGGGATTATTGTAGGTATAGCCGCCATAAGGCCCCATCGCATCCAACAGCCAGGTCCGGTTGCGTTGCAGGGATGCTTCGATATTAGGCTTGCGCGGCACCAACGCCAGCGCACTGGCGTGCAACCCCGCCGTATAGGATGCGTCCACATCCAAATTGCTCAACCATTGGATCACCGGGGCCAGTTCCGCCGAGTTGTGACTCAGCTTGGGCCGCAAAACGAGATCTTCCATGGATTGTCCGGTATGCAGCAGGGCATACGTCACTAGGGAGGTTTCTCCACCCCAATGCCGGGTGTCCTTACCGTTAAGCCAAGAATCCGTGGGATTGACCAACTTGGTTTCAAAATTGTCGCCTTTGCGCTGCTTCAGAAGGTATTCCGCACCGCGGCGCATCGCTTCCACTACCAGTTCGTCGGTTAGTTCGGTGGCTTTTTTGGGATCGAGTCCCACTGGTCGGGTTGTAGATTGCGCCTGGGCAGCACCAGTCACGGCCAACGCGAATATACCGATCGCGGCGTAACGTGTACGATTAATCATCATTGCATACCCTTTGCGCTACGAAGTCTGGTCAGCTGGCAAGAAAATGTGGCCAGCCCAATACCCACGAAATGATAGTCGATGGCTGGTTAGCTAACAAGTTATTCGTAAGTGCAGAATTTACCAAGTTATGCAGTCAAGCAATCCGAATATAGCCCTAAAAACAAAAAGCCGAATTTTGACTCTGGCTTCAAACAAGACCTATATATCCGATAGGTAATCGCCTATTTGGCTGGCATACTGGTGGCGGTGGGATTCTGTTTTTGGCTGGCTGCCCAAGCGTACAGCACCATATTCCGCACCAGCGGGATCGCCGTTTCACTGGCGTAACCAACGATCCCCCAGGTATTGGTCCCCAGCAACCCGCTGGTCAGATCATCTTCACATACGATTGCCAGCAGTTTGTCGCCTTGAGCCAATACTCGGATCCGGGGCGTACTGGGCTTGGCCCCCAGTTTCAATACCCCATACTTACGGTAGGTGTGCTCTTCAATCTTCTTTCCATCCGCCATACTACCGGTAATGAGTGCATGCTCATTGCTGATCCCATCCCACTTCGCCTCCGGGAACAGCTTGCTCAAGCCCTCAATCAGCGAGACCGAGAACTCCGGGTTACCCCCCGCCGCATCCGCCAGCAGGATCCCACCCGACTTCAGGTGGCTCTGCAAGGCCACCTTGCTTTCCTCCTGCAACGGCAACGCGCTGGTCGCCGTCACATGCGCCAGCGGCATGGTCTTGGCGTCCAGCTTATTCAGGGGGGACGAACTCAGCGTCATTGTAGTTTGCGCGTTATTTTTCAGCAGCTTCGCCAAGCGCGGCCAAGCCCCCGGCTCCGGATTCCAGTTGCCGTTGAACTCCACCCGGGTCAATGGGATGGTCCGGACTACCACGGCCTTGGGGTTTTCTTTGACTGCCAAGTCCTGCAGCTTGTTCCGCGGCGACTGCTTGCCCGTGGCATAGTAATACAGATTCGTGGGAATTTCGAAGTGATTGGCCGTGGCATACTTCTTCAACTGCCAACTCGCCCCCAAATCCGCCGTGGAGTGAATCCACCAGTACCGCACCGAATTGCCCATGGCCAGAATCGGAGGTGGATTCTTGATGTCCTTCTCCACCTTGAACAAGTCCGCATCCTTGGGCAACATTGCCATCTCGTAGGTGTCATCCGCAATCTTCATGGCGTATTTGCGCATGGCCTCGGTGAACTCGGCGGCTCCACCATCGGCAGTCGAGAACACAATCCCCCCCCGCATACACGAATTGCTTGATCTTATCCAGTTCTTCGGGCTTGAACTTGGGGTCCTGCGAACCGGTAATCAGGAGCATTGGGGCATCCAGCCATTCCGAAGCATCCACCTGCAGATTCACCACCTGCCAGTTGATGGGCTTTTCATACTGCTTGCTCATCCACGCCGTCACATTGGTGTTGTCCCGCGGCCGCGCGTTCCACGATCCGTCGTAGATCAACTTATTAAATACCACTGCGTTGCGGCCCCGGGCGAGAAACAGCAGATAATAGGAGGTCGCGATGGTGTGATAGGAGGCTCCCCCCCCATCAACAACGCACCAGGAACCGTTCTTATTCTGCCCTTTAACAATCCGCAAGCCCGATTCCTTGTACCAATTTTTTATTGCCAATAAATTTGTACCCGGAAGCCAAGCCCACGCGCTCTACCCCGTAAAGGTAATACGGATCAACCTGCTCGTCGGGATCATAATTGGTATCCACCCATTTGAGACCGTTACTGATGGTTTTGTCCACACGCGGGATCAGGCGCAATTCGGTATCCACATAATCCGCGGTGATAAACACACTGGCCAAACCAGCTATGGTCATGGATGGTACATGACTTTTCTCTCCAGGTTTATACTGCCAACTGCCATCGGAATTCTGGGCATCACGCCAGAAGGCATCGGAAATCGCCCAATACTTGAGGGGAATTTCAATCCCGGCATCACTCAAGGCCCAGGCCCCCAAAGTACCATACTGGGCGTTGGACACATCGCCAATACTGGCTTCAACCTTACGGACGCGCGTGCGTTAGCCAAAATAGCGGGCATCTTCATTCAGATTCTTCACCATGTTTTCCCAGAACTTGGCGTCCTGGGTGGCCACCTTGCCATTGGTTCGCTGCGCTTCTGTAAGCAAAGTGGTTAATAACTGCCGATGCTCCGCGATTACCGCATCATGATCGGGTTTGATTTTCCGGACGGTATTCAGATCATTGTTATCCGCGGCCAGACTGGCCAAACGACGCAAGCTCTCCCCCGCTTTGCGCAGTACCATGTCATACGCATCCACCGCCAATTTGAGTTTATCGGGATCGTTTCCGACCGCCTTGCCTGCGGTTTCAAAGGCGTTTTTCCCCGCGACAATTTCTTTCTGTAATCGGGCAAAGGTACCGGGTAAATCAACCATAGTCGTACCGGCGCCAAATTTAGCGGTGGCCGTTCCGGGGGTATGATTGGCATATTCATACCCCCCCAAAGGGCCAATCGCATCCAGCAGATACGTGCGCGTACGCTGTAAGGATGCTTCGATATTGGGTTTGCGCGGTACCAGCGTCAGGGCACTGGCATGCAGACCAGCGGTATACGTGGCGTCCACGTTAAGTTCGGTCAGCCATTGAATTACCGGGGCCAATTCTTCGGACTTATAACTTAAACGCGGATCTTCCATCGACTGGCCGACATGCAGCAAAGCATAGGCAACCAAGGCCGTTTCCCCGCCCCAATGCCGGGTCCCCTTGCTGAGGTCAAGCCAAGCATCGGTGGGATTGACCAACTTGTTTTCAAAATTATTGCCTTTACGCTGGGTAAAAAGATAATCCACACCTTTGCGCATGGCATTGACCACCAGTTCATCGGTCAATTCCTTGGCATTCTTCGGGTCTGGGGGGGTAGGTGATAGGGGAACTGGGGCTGAGGATTGCGCCCCAACCGCACTGGTCACCGCCAAGGTAATAACACCTACCATGGTCCAATACGTAACCGATGCAGCCATACCTGGGGCTCCTCAATGTGATATCGTTGAAAAAACCACCCATGGGGAACTCCAAGGGCAGTGCACCGACTCCTATCATAGTCGTAACCGCTCCGAATATACAAGCCCGGTAACTTTCAAACGCTTACCCGGTCGGTTATATTTTGTTCCCGGCGCATGATTTGTTACACAAAATTAACGCAGGAGCGAAAGATGTCTCACTTCGGTCAACATTCCGCCGATGGGCGGGAGTATGTCCTCACCAATCCCCAAACCCCCCGGCCATGGCATAACTATCTGGTCAATGACACGTATGCCGCCAATATCACGCAATACGGAACCGGCGCCAGCTTTTATCAGCCATTGGGTGAGGGCTTGCGGACCAACCTGACCGAAGACAAAGATGGCGCGGGCGGGCCGCGCTTTGTGTACCTGCGTGACGGCGAAACCGGACAATACTGGTCTATTACTGGAGCCCCGGATTATCCCAAAATGACGGAATGGGAATGCCGGATTGGTCTGGGATATCAAATCAACCATAGCGTCCACAACGGGATCGAAGCTGCGTGGCGGGTGTTTGTCCCACAAATTGATCTGACGGGCGAATATTGGACAATCACTCTCACGAATCGCGACGCCAAACCCCGCAAGATTAGCGCCTTTCCCTACTTGGAAATGCAACTGACCGGCGGCAGTACCCTGATGGACTTTATTGCGGTCCTCGGCGGGCATTACGATGCCGAAGCCAAAGCCGTGTTTGGCATCAATAGCTGCGTGAAGTTCCCCAAGAAGTTCAAAGCCTTCCTCGCCTCCGATGCGGCCGTGGCCGGAGCGACCGTCAGCCGCGATGAATTCGTCGGCCACTACCGTGATTATCGCAACCCCATTGCGGTCGAACGCGGCGACATACACAATCCCGAGGCCGGTACGGAATGGCTGGGCGCTTCGCTACGCCACGATTTCGTCCTCACCCCCGGCCAGAGTGTGACCTTCCACTGCCTGATCGCCATTGTGGAATCGGTGGAGGAAGGCAAAGACCTGATCAAGAAATATCTGGCCCCCGGGGTGCCCGAGGCGCAATTCGCCCAACTGGCCGCCAAGAATGAAGCCATGGTGCAACGCACCGTGGTCGCGACCGGCGATGCGCAATTTGACCGCTGGATGAATATCTGGCTCAAGCACCAGTTGCACTTTG
Organism: Phycisphaerae bacterium; assembly: GCA_044344145.1. GTDB lineage: Bacteria > Planctomycetota > Phycisphaerae > WQYP01 > WQYP01 > JBAXGE01. The sequence continues at coordinate 9,315 of JBIJDM010000033.1, read as the reverse complement.
TCGGGCGCTGGGGCCGGGTGATCGGGCGCGGTTATCGCGATATTCTGCAGGACATCTTCAGCCACCGCATCACCGACCCCGCCGCGGCGCGGGCGTGCATACTGGAAGTCTTCAGCAAACAATTCCCCAATGGCAAGTGTATCCGGGCGTGGCGTCTGCCCATCGCGATTCTTGATTTGCAGGATTATGCCGACAGCCCGAGCTGGATGATTATGGCCTTGAGCTATTATCTGAAAGAGACCGGCGACTTTGCGATTCTCAACGAGCCCGTGTCGTTCCTGAACCCCGCCGATCCGTATGCCGCCCCCACCAGCAGCGCCAGCGTGTGGGACCATGTGGTCCTAGCCCAGCGGTATCTACTGGAGCATCTGGGCAGCCACGGCCTGAGCAAGATTTACTACGGCGACTGGTGCGACACTATGAATGGTGTGGGCCGCGCCGGCAAGGGCGAATCGGTCATGCTCTCGATGCAGGTCAAGTGGGGCTGCGACCTGCTGGCCGAGTTGGCCACCCGCCAAAACCAACCCGCACTCGTCACGGAAATGCAGACCGCTGCTCAGAAGCTGGCCGACAACCTCAATCACCATGCGTGGGATGGCAAATGGTACCTGCGGGCCTTTGATGATGAAGGTGTGCCGGTGGGCAGCGATACCCCGCCCGCCAGCGACAATGGCGAAGGCCGCATCTTTATGAATCCCCAGAGCTGGGCGATTATCAGCGGCGTGGCTTCGCCCGAGCGCGCCACCCAAGCGGTCGCGGCCGTCAAGCAATATCTCGACACCGGCTACGGCATGGTGCTCAACTGGCCGGCGTTCACCAGTCTCAAACCGCGTATCGGCCAGATGACGGCGATGACGCCGGGGTTCTATGAAAACGCCAGCGTCTATGTGCATGGCAACTGCTTCTGGATTTATGCCCTGGCCTGTGCGGGCCGTGGCGAAGAAGCCTGGGCCGCGGTCAAAGCGATTCTGCCCGATACCGACAACAAGCCCAACGGCGACACCGAAGCCTTCATCATCCCCAACTATTACATCGGGCCCAACGTCAAGCGGCGCATGCAACGCAACTTGTATCTGTCGGGCTGGCGGACCGGTTCGGCCTCGTTCATTTACATGACCGGGCTGGAATGGCTTCTGGGTTGCCGGGCGGAATACGAAGGCCTGCGGATTGATCCACATCTGCCGGCGGGCTGGAAGACCGCGTCGGTCACGCGTCCGTTCCGGGGCGATGTCTATGCCGTCAGCATCAGCAACCCCAGCGGCAAGGCCGGGGCCACGGTGCAACAGGTTACCGTGGATGGCAAAGTCCTGACCGGGAATCTGATCACCCCCATCGGCGATGGCAAGACCCACGCCGTCACAGTGGTCTTGGCGTAATACAGAGGTTATGCTCTAAGCCATGATGAAAGCCGGATTCGCCAAAATCGCCATCACCCCCGGGCCGGAAAACAGCCTGCTGGGGTATGACTACCGCCAGCAGCACCTGCCCCCCGGCAATGCGGGGGTGCATGATCCGCTGTATGCGCGGGTGCTGGTGGTGCAGGAAGATGAGGGGCCACCGGCGGCCATCGTGAGTTTGGACCTGTGTATTATGGCCGTGGGCCTGGCGCGGCATTTACGCGGTGTGATTGCCACCACCCTGGGTTGCGGGCCCGAGCGGGTGCTGCTGTGCACGACCCACACGCATTCCGGTCCCCTGCCCCAACGTGCCGGGGACAAGGGAGAGTTTGGCGATTTTCTCACCCCGTTTATTGATCCCACACAAGCCAATCCGGATGCAGCGTATGCCGCGCGGCTGGAAGTGGACGTAAAGACTGCCACCGCACAAGCCGCGGGGTTGCTGGTGCCCGTCACCATCACCGCGCAGCACGCCCCGCTGGGTATCGCCTATACCCGGCGCGTGCCCACCGCGAAGGGCGTCAAACTTTGCTGGAACCCGCAGGAAGCCGCAGATCTGAAACCCGCGGGCAGCGCCGACCCGGCGTGCACCATCCTGACGCTGCGGCAAATCGGCGGGCCGCGCGAATTTGTCATTTTTAATGTCGGGGCGCATCCCGTGTGTCTGGGCAAGACCAGCCGTGTGGTCAGTGCCGATTGGCCGGGGGCAGCCTGTGCGGCCATTGACGCCACCGACCCGCATGTGCACAGTCTATTCCTGCAAGGCGCCTGCGGCGATACCCATGCCTGGGTGGCCACGCAGGGCGATCCCAAGCCGATGGAATTGGTGGGCCAGACGGTCGGCAGCTTTGTGAATCTGCTCCGCCAAGTACCGGGCCACAGTGGCACGGGGCTGAAGGTACAGACGCAAACGATAACGATGGGCAAGACGGAATTGGATTTGGCCGCGTGGCGCATTGGCCCACTATGGCTGGCCAGTGCGCCGGTGGAACTCTTCGCCGAATTAGGCGCACAACTACGGGCGCAATTGGGGGGCGTGGGCATGGTCGTTACCATGGCCAACGGCTGGACCGGCTACTGGCCCACAGAAAGTGCGTTTACTGAAGGTGAATACGAAGTGAATGCCGCCAAAGCCATGGGACGCAAGCCCGGCGATGGGGAAAAACTGGTGGCCAAACTCAAGCGTCTGACTACAACCATCCGCTAAATATTGTTCTCACGCCAAACTTTCCGCCGTGCTGAGATTGGTGATCGCGGCTTTGCGGTCAATGCGTTTCATCAGACCGGTCAGGACCCGGCCGGGGCCGACTTCCAGATACGTATCGGCGGTGAGAGCTTTCAATGTGTCAATGCTCTGATACCACTTGACCGCGCCGACGACCTGCTGAACCAGCAGGCTGCGGATACTATCGGGTGTGGTGTGGGGTTGTGCGGTGACATTGCTGATAACCGGGATGCGCGGGGTGGTGATGGTCACCCCGGCCAGCACAGTGGCCATCTGGTCGGCAGCAGACTGCATAAACGGACTATGGAACGCCCCGGCCACCGAAAGCATGGTGGCCCGGAAACCGCGTTCCTCACAGACTTTGGCAGCCAGTTCACACGCCGGGATAGCGCCCGAGAGAACCACCTGACCGGGGGCATTGAAATTGGCCGCGACGATGATGCCCGCGGAGGCCGCATCAGAACAAAGCTGCGCGATGGCAGGTTCGTCAGCGCCCATGACGGCAACCATGGTACTGGGGGTGGCGGTCGCGGCGGCCTGCATTAGCTGGCCCCGGGCCTGCACGACCTTGAGGGCATCGGCAAAGCTCATGGCCCCGGCCAGATGCAAGGCGGTGTATTCGCCCAGCGATAAACCGGCAGCCAGCGCGGGAAGGCCGGGGAGTTTGCCCGCCTGCTCCAGAGCGCGGTAGATGGCGACGCTGGTGGTAAAGATGGCGACCTGTGCGATATTGGTGGCGTTAAGCTGTTCCTGTGGGCCGGTGAAACAAAGCTGTTGCAGTGGCAGGCCGGTCAGGCTTTCCGCTTCGGCAAATACTGCCGCGGCAACCGCAGACTTGGCGACAAAATCCTGTCCCATACCGACCTGCTGGGCACCTTGACCGGGACACAAAAGCGCTAATGCCATGGGGGTTCCTTTCGCAGAGGGAAATGGTTATTGCTTGAGCCGCTGTATTACATTTTGACGGCGACGCTGGCCCAAGTGAGACCGGCGCCGAAGGCCACCATAATCACCCAGTCACCGGCGCCATACAGACCGGCACGATGGGCTTCATCCAAGGCAATGGGGACCGAAGCCGCGGACGTATTGCCGAAGCGCTCGATGTTGATGTAGACCTTGTCGCGCGGGAAGCCCATTTTGGTGGTGGCGGAATCAATGATCCGCATATTGACCTGATGGGGCACGACCAGCTTCACATCATCGGCGGTCAGATTACAGGCCGACATGGCCTGACTGAGACTTTCGGTCATTTGCGAGACGGCGAATTTATAGACATCGCGTCCGGCCATTTGCAGGTAGTGTTGTTTATTAGCTACGGTTTCGGCGCTGGACGGGGTGCGGGAACCGCCTGCGGGGATTTTCAGCAGGCCTTCGCCGCTGCCATCAGCGCCGAGGTGATAGAACTGGACCCCGCGATTGGGATCATCGCAGCGGCTGAGCACCGCTGCCCCGGCGCCGTCACCGAAAAGGATGCAGGTGCCGCGGTCGGTATAGTCGACAATTTTGGAGATGGATTCCGCGCCGATGACCAGCACATGTTTCATCGTTCCGCTGCGCACAAACTGGGCCGCGGTGGCGAGGGCATAGACAAAGCCGGAACACGCCGCGGCCAGATCCATGGCCGCAATCGAACGGGTGATGCCCAGGCGGTGCTGCAGAATACACGCCGTGGAGGGCGTCATATAGTCTGGGGTGAAGGTCGCCACCAGAATCATATCAATATCATTGGGGGTCAGGCCGGCATTTTCGATCGCGCGTTGCGCGGCGGGCAGGGCCAGATCGCTGGTGGCCTGCTCGGGCGTGGCGATATGGCGTGACTTCATGCCGGTACGTTGGACAATCCATTCGTCATTGGTATCCACCAATTTTTGCAGATCGTCATTGGTAAGCAGGCGGTCGGGGGCATACGAACCGGTACCGGTGATGATGGCTCCGTAGGATGGCATGGCGGGTTGAGTTCTCACCTTTCCTGAAACCCGAACCGGATTAGGGCCGGGGGCATGAGCACTTAAGCGGGCTTGCCGAGTCGCGCAATGATTTGCTTGTTCACATCCAGCCGCGCGGCGGCTTTCGCCCCGGCGACCGCATTCTTAACCGCACGGGCACCACTGGCGCCGTGAATCTTGAAGAACAGTCCGGAGACGCCCAGCAGCAAAGCCCCGCCGTACTCTTCGTAGTCGAACGTTTTCATGACGCGCTTCATGGTGGCGTTGAACAGGCCCATGGCGTCGGGGGCGGCGGTCATAAATTCGCGGCCCACCACCATCAGGGTCATTTCGGTGCAGCCTTCGATGAGCTTGAGCATGACGTTGCCGGTGAAGCCATCGGTCACGACGACGTCCACTTCGCCCTTGAAGACTTCGCGGGGTTCGATATAGCCGACAAAATTAAGGCTCTTGTCCGCCTGAATCAACTCGCGGGCTTCTTTCACCAACGGGGTGCCCTTTTCGTCTTCGGTACCGATATTAAGCACGGCAATCCGCGGGTTTTCAACCTTGTGCAGCGTCTGGCTGTACAGGTTGCACATCACGGCGTAGTGATAAAGATGAATGGCTTTGGCCTGGGGATTGGCGCCCGCATCACAGAGCATGAAGGGTCGGCCACTGGCCGTGGGAATACTGCAGGCGATGCCGGGACGTTCCACACCGGGAAGAGGCTTGAGCATGAGTACGCCGGCCGCCACCAACGCCCCGGTATTACCGGCGGAGATGATGGCATCCGCCCCACCGCTGCCGGCGAGTTTGACCATTTTGACGATGGAACTGTCGCGTTTGCCCCGGATGGCTTCGACCGGACTGTCGTCCATGGTGACGACCTGGCTGGCGGGTTCAATGCGCACGCGCCGATCCGCCCCCAGCGCCGCACCGGCGGCAGCCTGAATGGCATCGGGCTGGCCAACGAGTATCAACTCGTCGTCAGCATCCAATAGCGCCAAGGCATCCAAGGCACCTTGGACAATTTTGGCCGGGGCTTGATCGCCGCCCATAGCATCAATGGCAATACGCATAATCGTCGGGCCCTTTGGCTGGAAGACTATCGTGGGTGGAGACGCACAAGCTTACAGTTAGCTGGCGGCAGTTTCATCAACCGCAACGCGGACCTTGGGGCTGACAAAGCCGCAATTGCCACACATGCGATGGGGTAACTTGCTGGTGCCGCAACGGGGGCAATGAACCACGTTCGTGGCCTTGAGTGCGTGATGCGCCCGGCGCATGCCTTTTTTCGATTTACTGGTCTTTGCAAACGGTTGCATCGTTCACCTCGTCTAGGTTAACACTTCCCTGAACCGCGTTGGCAGCGTGCCAAACGCAATAAAAATCCGGGCCGACAAAACTGCTGGCCCGGATACAAAAGAGCCACAAAATCTAACGCATTTTGCCTGTTTATGCAAGATGCTATCTTCTGATTAATCGCAGTCGCGTATCTTCGCAACTGTATAAATACCTGCCCTTTAAGCTCAAACCTTACCGACCAGCACGCTGGTATTATGCCCGCCAAAGCCAAAGCTGTTGCTCATGGCATGGCTAATCTTCGATTCCCGGGCCACATTGGGCACATAATCCAAATCGCAGAGCGGATCGGGTTCATCCAGATTAATGGTCGGTGGCAATAAGCCACGGTCCAAAGCCAGACAGGTGATGACCAGTTCGATCCCGCCGGAAGCGCCCAGGCTATGGCCCAAAGCTCCCTTCGTCGAACTCATCGGCACCTTCATGGCATAATCGCCAAAGACCTGTTTGACGGCCACGGTTTCGGCCAGATCACCCTTGTCGGTGCTGGTGCCGTGGGCGTTGATATAACCAATTTGCTGCGGATTGACCTTGCCTTCACGCAAGGCTTTTTCCATGGCCAATTTGGCGCCAAAACCGTTTTCATCGGGCGCGGTGATATGACAGGCATCGCCCGAGCAGCCCACGCCGAGTAACTCGGCATAGATCCGGGCGCCACGGGCTTTGGCATGTTCGTATTCTTCGAGCACCACCACGCCCGCACCTTCGGACATGACGAAGCCATCGCGATTCTTTTCAAACGGCCGGCTGGCCCGTTGCGGATCATCATTACGCCGCGACAACGCACGGAGGGCACAGAAAGCGGCCAGACCCAGTTTGCACAGCGCGGCTTCCGCCCCGCCTGCCAGCATAATATCGGCATCGCCCCATTGAATGGTGCGGAACGCATCGGCAATCGCATTGCCGGAAGTGGCACAAGCCGTAGCCGTCGCGGAGACGGGACCATGCAAGCCCCATTGAATCGAAAGATTGCCGGCGGCGGCGTTGACCATCAGTTTCGGTACGGTCAGTGGGCTAACCCGACTCACCCCGCGGGCCAAAAGCACTTCATACTCGGATTCCATCACTTCCAAGCCACCGATGCCCGAGCCGACGATCACGCCGCACCGCAACCGGTCTTCCTGAGTGAAATCAATCCCGGAATCTTTGACGGCGAGAATACCCGCCGACAGGCCATACACGCTGAAACGGTCCAGACGTTTGATTTCTTTGGCGGGAATAAACTTTTCCGCATTGAATATTTCGGGGGTGATTTCACCGCCGAAACGCACGGGGTAACTGCTGACGTCAAAACGCGTGATGGACCGAATGCCCGACTGGCCCGCGTTCAAACGCGTCCAGAAATCATCAAGCTCATATCCCAAAGGCGTAACGACACCCAATCCTGTGATGACTACCCGGCGTTTGCACATGATGGTTACCTATTTACTACCCTGCTAATAGACACTTAGTGCGAAAAGCCCCTCCTCAAGCCGAGTGCCTGCGAGGGGCCTAGTACGCAACGTAAATCCTGCCAAGCCAAAGGCTTAGCCCTGATTCTTCAACTTTTCCAAAGCGGCTTTGACATGATCAGCGGCCATGCCAACAGTCTGAATTTTTTCGGCTTCTTCATCGGGGATCTGCAGTTCGAATTCGTCTTCGAACTCCATGACCAGCTCGACCATGTCCAAGCTGTCCGCATTCAGATCGTTGACAAAGCTCGTATCGCGGGTGATTTCGGCCTTATCCACGCCCATTTGTTCCGCGACGATGTCAATGACCTTCTGTTCCACTTCAGCGAGTTCAGCCATGATACGGCCTCCAATTAATGCCAGCATAATATTCGGGCCATCCAACACTGCCAACGGCCGGGGTTTAGCCCAACTGCCGGGGAACGGCCTCGATACAGACCCAATAGACTAATGGAGACGAGGCATAAAAGCAAATACCCCCCTCTGGCCTTTCCGGCCTTTTGCCCGCCCCCGGAATCCGGGTTCGATTGCGGCTACAATCGTGGTCAGATTCACCTGTCTTCTGGAAGGTTTGTCATGGGTATTTTGGCGGTGGTGTTGTGTTCGGCGGTGCTGTTGGCTTTGGCCTACCGCTTTTATGGTAATGCCATGAATCGTTGGCTGGGGGTGAATCCGGACCAACCCACCCCCGCCGTTACGCAGGAAGATGGCGTGGACTTTGTACCCGCAGGCCCCGGCGTGGTATTGGGCGGACATTTCACCGCCATCGCGGCGGCCGGGCCCATTGTCGGACCCATTTTGGCCGCGCAAATGTTTGGCTGGGTGCCGGCATTAATATGGATTTTGGTCGGCGCGATTCTGGTCGGGGGTATCCATGATACCGGCGCTTTGATGGCCTCCATCCGCCATAACGCCATGAGTATCACCCAAGTAGTCCGGCAGCACATGAGTCGCAGTGCCTATGTCACGTTTCTGATTTTTGTCTGGATCGCCTTGGTATACGTAATTATCGCATTTGCCGATATTACCGCCGGCAGTTTTGCCAAACTCAGTGAAGTGACCATCAGCAGCACCTCACCCACCGGGGCCGCACAAGTCTTCAAACTCAACGGCGGGGCCGTGGCCATCGGCGCGACCGCATATCTGGTGGCCAGTGTGATTTTGGGCTTATTGCTGAAGTTTACCAAATTGCCCTGGTGGCTGGGGATGACGGCGATGGTGGTAGCGCTAGGAGTATGCATCCACTATAGCCCGGCTTGGGCGGAAGCACTGGCCGATCAGGGATGGTGGTTTATGAACCCCGTGGGTCGGGATGCCACCGGGATGGGAGCCCTGCGTAAAAACTGGGATTTGATTTTGTTGGGGTATTGTTTCGTGGCCAGTGTGACGCCGATGTGGATTCTGCTCCAGCCGCGTGGGGTGATCGGGGCTATTTTCCTGTATGCGGCCCTGGTCTTCGGGATCGTCGGCACATTGATCGGGGGTTTGGGTGGGTCCGACAGCCTGACCATTCAATGGCCAGCATTCAAGGACTTCGTCTTTACCGCCAAGGATGGCAGCATGCTGCCGTTGTTCCCGTTCCTGTTTATTACCATCGCGTGCGGCGCCTGCTCGGGCTTCCACAGTATCGTGGCCTCGGGGACGACGTGTAAACAGATCCGCAACGAACGCGATATCAAGCCCGTGGCGTATGGAGCGATGTTGCTGGAATCCATGGTGGCGGTGCTGGCGCTGGCGTGTGTGATGGTCCTGGCACCCAACAGCAAGATCGGCGACCCCGATGCGGTCTATGCGCGGGGGCTGGGAAATTTCATGAACTTGTGCGGGGTCCCGCTGGTCTTTGCCATTGGGTTTGGCTTGCTGGCATTTTCCAGTTTTGTGTTCGATACCATGGATGTCTGCACCCGGCTGGGACGCTACGTGATGCAGGAACTGCTGGGGGTGAACGGTTT
>JBIJDM010000012.1:0-26582 GCA_044344145.1 Phycisphaerae bacterium | reverse complement strand
GTTTCTGGGGCGCCACGGTAGCCACCGGGGTGACCTTGATCGTACCAGCGGTCTATCTATGGTTAAGCCCGCCGGGGAGCTTTATGCAGTTCTGGACCCTGTTTGGCACGTCGAACCAGTTGCTGGCGGCGTTGACGCTGGTGGGGGTAAGTGTTTGGCTCTGGCGCACGGGTCGGCCGGTGTGGTATGCCCTGCTGCCAGCGCTATTTATCCTGGTCACGACGATTAGCGCGTTGGTGATGAACGGCCTGCAATTCGGGCGTAAAATCAGCGCCGCAACCAGCCAAAATCCGATCACCTCAACCCCGTGGATCAATCTGGTGCTGGTAAGTTTACTGCTGTTGCTGGCGCTGTTTGTAACGCTGGAGGCCGTGCGCGTGTGGCATAAGTCGCGCCGGGAACCGGTGCGGACCGGCGGCGCAAACTGAGCCCAAGAATTGCACACCCCAAGGCGCAGACTTACAATGGCGGGGAGTGGCAAGTTCTTAACTCAGGGTGAAGTATGATGGTTGCAGGTGCGATGATCAGTGGTGCGGCGGCGATTTTCCAGTTGGAGACCTACCTGATATTGATGTGCCTATGGGGCGCCCAGGGGCGCGATCTGCTGGATTCCGTCAGCACGGAAGATTACTGGAAAGCCAAGAGTGTGCAGGTAACCCCCGAGCAATTGCTGCGTGATGCCGAAGATGTGGTGGTCACCGCCGAAACGTTACCGAATGATGTGGACGCATTGGTCAAGCAACTGGGGGATGACCAGTACACCGTGCGTCAGGCAGCGCGGGAAAAGCTGGCCACCTACGGCAGCAAAGCCAAACCTGCCCTCGAAAAAGCCCTGACGAGTAAAGACCCCGAAGTGGTGGTCAGCGCCAAAGATTTGCTTGACCAGATGAGCCAACGCGGCGCTGTGGGACGCGAAAAACAGGTCCGGCAATTGATGGCCATCCGCACACTGGGCGAAACCAAAGAAAAGAGCGCGGTGGCGCTGTTAACCAAATTGAGCAAATCCACAACCCCGTTTGTGGCGGAGTATGCCCAACGCGCATTAGCGCTGGTACAGGAGCAACCCGCACCGGTGGTCAAACCCGCCGGCTGGGCGGAACTGGATCAGGATTTGGCGCTGCTGCCAGAAAATGTAGGATTGTTCGGCGCGACCCAAAGCGGGTTTGCACCGGCCCGCACGCTGGCGGAAATCAGTACGGACATGGCGACCACGCGCAGCCGCGCGGCCGCCTCGGCGCAACGTCTGGCCGCATCTTACCAACGCGCCATCCAGGCCAATATCCTCAGCTATGTCGAACAGACTGGCAATATGCGGGTGACTGGGATGAGTCTGGGGGTTTCCGACGACTTTGGCGACCGTAATGATGCGGGCTGGGCGGTGTTCATCTGGCATGGCACATTTGATAACACGGCCATACTGGCCCAACTCCGTGAGGAAAAAACCCGGAACAGAGGCGATGCGACCGCCGCGGATGAGTCCCAGAAAAATGATGCTGATGTGGTTATGATCGCCAACGACATGACGATCATTATTCCCGATCAAAATCGTTTCATCATGGTGGCCTGCGACGATGGCGCGAAGGGGCTGCAATTGGTGGCACAAATCACAACCAAACTAAAGACCCTCAAGACCGCCCCAGCAGTGGCGAACGTGGGGCCGTGGGCCCAACTGCGCAAGCAGGTCCCCGCCGAGGCCACCACGTATCTGGCCGTATGGAAGGTCAGTGAAGCCATCCAACAAGAGTTGCCCATGGTCAATGGAATTAAGGAAGGGGTGGCGTGGCTGACGAAAGGGGCGGAAGGTAAGTTGGTGGCCACCTTGCAGGCGACCTGGAATGATGCGGAAAGCCTGACCGCAGCCAGCGCGGCGAGTGAAAAACTCAAAACCGAAGCCGCGACCCAACTCAAAAAAGACCTCGAACCTGTCGGCGCCCCCAAGGATGGCTTGTCTGGTAGCGCCTTGCTCTGGGTAGAATCCCTGCAAATCAAAACTCAGGACAAACAGATCACCGCCAGCATGGAAGCCACGCCCCGGCTGCAGGAAACGTTTATCGCATTGCTGATGCAGGAAGCACGTCTGCACCGGAACTCCGGCATGGGCATGGGCCGACCCGTTCCCATTGGTGGAGGCGCTGTGATCGAAATCGCCCCGGCCCCGGTACCGCCGCCCAATTGAACCGCCCTGCCCCTCAAGATGGAGTAGACATGCCTGCGGAAGCACTGGCCCCGGCCATGTATGCCTATGTCGCCGCCGAATGCGCTGCGGCCATGACGCGATTTTTCCCCGATCTGGTGCTGCCGCGTACCTTTGCGGGCTGGCGGGTCAGTGATGATTTCGCCGTGGATTTTGTCTACACGCTGAAGTATCTGCATCAGGCCGGACATACCCACCTGAACCAGCGCCCGATTGCGGACATCATTCACACCATCCTGACGCAGATTGATGGGGAGAAAACCGAGACGTTCTATTCTTATCGCATCGCGGAAACGCTACTGGCGCTGGGCGGATTAACCGAGCAAAATCCGGTGTGGGCACAACTGAACACACCCCAACGGGACAACCTACTCAATGCGATCGATTCCACCCACATCCTGAACCAATGGGGCAAGACGCTGGGGGGACGACCGAATAATTACTGGGGCGTATTGGCCCGCTGCGAATATGCCCGCAAACAATTGGGCGTATTGGCCGACGAGACAATTCTGCGCCAAGCCCTGGGGCAGATGCAAACGCTGCTGAGTACCAATCCGCACGGCTTTTTTGACGACTCACGCCAACTCACCGGGCGCTACGATATTTACAGTGCCGATGTGTTGCTGTTCATGCGCCCACTGTGGAGCGAATTGGAACCGCAACGGCTGCGCGCGATTCTGCAGGCCCACACGCGGTTGCTGGAAAGTCTGGCGCTGGCCGATGGCACCTTCGTGGCCTGGGGACGCAGCATCGGATTGTTGTCGGTATGCATGACGATGGAACTGGGGGCCGCGGCCCTGCAGGCCGGTGTGGCCCAAAACCCCCAGCGGGTCTATCACTTGGTGGAGAATGCCTTTCAGCACGCCCAACGCTGGTTTGCGGACCATCTGACCAACGCCCACCGGGGGCGGATGACCGATGGTTACCGCGGACCGCACCGTTTGCTGCAAATGACCTTCGATGTTCTGGGCAAGATTGCCTGTACCGCAAAGTGGCTGGAAGGTATCACCCCGCCGGCCGGACCAGCGCTGACCGCCGAAGCGCTATTTCCCCCCCGCGATGAATTCATCCCACTGGGCCAAAGTGCAGGCCGCACCGCGGGCGTGTGGATGTACCGTAATCATGCCGTGCAATGGCAACTGCCGTTGGTGGATGCCAACAGCGCCGACTACGGTCCCTGGCTGCACGCGCCGGGTTGGTTTGAAAACCCGGTGGACAGCGCGCTGGTGTGCGGGGTTCCGCGCATCTGGGCCGGCGAAACAGGCGGTTCTGTATTGGGCACCGGCGCACCGGCGTGGGAATCCACCTATGCCGGGGGCGGGTTGCCGACCCATAGCGAAAAAATCCCCCATGGCCTGATCGTGACCTACACCGACTTTCCGCGCAACAGCGGGAAAGAGGGGCCGGAAACACTGCCCGGCAGTCGGCGGGTAGAGTATCGCGTCACGGGGGATACCCTGACCATCACCGATACATTCACCGTGGCCACCACCGCCCCCACCATCACGGCCCTGAGTTACCAGATTCCCGAAACCGCCCAACGCCCCTTGGTGGTCCAGATGTCGGCCGACGCGCCGACCTGCAATTGGTCACCACGGCCTACCGCGATCAATATCCCCTGCCCACCACGGCCAATATCATCAAACTGCCGCGCAATGCCTGGATGCTGCGCCCGGAAATTGCGGAACATACCGGCGTGTGCGATTTGCTGATTGCCGCCCACACCGGCGACACCTACCTGACCAGCGGTCTGGTGGGCGATGCCGTGGCACTGGGCCTGACCATGCTGGTGCCGGAATGGGAATACTTCCGCGAAATTATGGGCCCGGCAGCGCTCTACCACGATAACACGCTGGCGGGTTTAACCCGGGCGCTGCGTGAGTTGACCCCGGCACAGGTGCAGTCGGCCCAAGCCCATAGCCGGGCCTTACAAGACGCCTACTCCCCCCACCGTCTGGCCGGGCAATTATTGGGCATTTTCCAGAATTTACGCTTAAGCTAACCCGCGCGCCGCAGGTTTTTCCGTCCATGGCAATAAAGCGGTGGTCGGTGCGTTATACTGACCAGTCCGAGTAGCGATACCAAAGTTAAGGAGCACCGCCATGCGGCAACTGACTTTAGCGTGCGTTTTTGTCCTGAGTTGGGGTCTATCCAGTTCGCCTTCCGTGCAGGCGGGTGATGCCCCGGCCACACAACCTGTCACCCCGGCGGCCGACGCCTGGCGCATCGGCTGGCCGATGATGACCGGCCCCACCGGCAATCTGCTACCCGTGCAAACCGACACCCCGCTGGTGGAAGATTTATCCCACGCACGCTTACTCTGGGTCAGCGCGACGCGGAATTTCGGCTCTGCGAAAACTGGTTCACAAACCTGGGTTAACAGCCAACAGGTAGAGTCGTATATCGGCCCGGACGCCAAGGATTTCAAAGGCAATTGGGCGGGAGTCGTGGTGGCCGACGGCCGGGTTTTTGCTTCCTCTTGGGTGCCCTCGGGCAAAGTTTTCACCGCCCCGTACCAAACCAACCGACCTTACGAAAAAGGGGATACTCCCAAAGTACCCACCCGTTTTCGGGTTGAGGCCGACGATATCGTCATCTGTCTGGATGCCAACAACGGCAAACTGCTTTGGCAGGCCACCGAGCCGGAAGGCTTGATCCGCGCGGGCGGCAAAAGAGGCGGTTTCCAAGTGGCGATGGCGATAGCGGAAGGTCGCGCCTTTGCACTGGGCTCCACGGGCCGGTTATTTGCGTATGAAACCGCCACCGGGAAAAAACTGTGGCAGAGCGATATCGGTCCCGCCTTTCAGGCTGCGGTTAAAGAGCGCGAGGAGTCCTTAGCCACCGCCGCCGCCGGCACCGTGGTGATCCCCGGTGCCCCGGGTTGGTTTACCTCGTTGGTTGTGGCCGATGGGGTGCTCATCAGTAGCAATTTCCGTGGTACATCCGATGTGGGCTTAAGCGGTTACGAAGCCGCCACCGGCAAACGGCTCTGGGAGGTCCCCGCTATCATCAGCAAATATGCCACCCCCAGCCTCTGGCGGCACGGCGACAAGACCTGGTTGCTGACCGCCACCGAGGCTGGCAGTCTGCAACTGATCGACCCGCTGACCGGTAAGAGCGCATGGAAAGTCACCGGTTTGGGCAAAAACTGGAACACGTTATGCCCCAGCGCCAACACAGTCATGGTCAATGTCAAACCGAATGTGGCCAAGCGCACCCCGGGGCTCTGGGGTGCCTATCGGATCACCCCCACCGGGGCGGAACCCGCTTGGAAATTACCGGACGAACCGCGCCATGAGATTCCCACCTGGATGGATGACGGCGCCCGGCAGCAGGCTTTCATAAAAAATGGCAGGGTGTTTCTGCATACTGGCACCAAAGATGTCCAAGGCCGGGTTCTGCTATTGTCCGAGCGCGATGGCACCATTCTGGCCGAAGCGCCCAATGGAGGGTCGGATTTAATTAGCGTCAAGGAACTGATTCTCTGGCTCGGAGACCGTGCCTTTGTGCGTGCCGATCATTCCCATGGTGCTTCGCATGGCGGGCGCCATCCGCTGGTGGCCTGGCAAACGGAACCGGGGCAGATTCGCCCACTACAGGATGAGAAACGTCCCAGCGGACTTGATCTGGTGAACTTCGATACCGCCTACGAGGTAATGATGCAGATTCCCCTGGTGGATGGGCGAATCTTTGAACGCACGGATCATGGCCAGTTGGCCTGCTACGATCTGCGGCAGGTCAAGGGCGCCCAGGGGTGGCCCATCGGGCTGGAAGGTGGTTATGTGGGACTGCCCGGTCCGTTGCAAGTGCGCATCATGGCCACGCCCGAACAGGTCGTCAGCGCCAAAGCATGGATTGCCGATGACGACGAAGCGGGACTCATCTATGGCTCGTTGCGCCGGCGCCCCACGTGGGAAAAGGCCGCGGCCGAAAGCTTGCACATCACCGGCAACCGGATGACCGGCACGTTAGGGCTGAAATTCGGCACGCATGTTTGGCCGGTGGAATTGGACCTAAGCAAACAGGATGCGACTATCACCGGGACCTGGAAGCGTCATATCTCCACCCTGCCGGAAATCAAAACCGCCCAAGGCACCCTCAGCGGACAAGTCAACGAAGTACGCGGCCTGCCGACGCCGTGGTTACCCGACCAACCTTGGACCCCACTGGGTAAAAATCCCCCCGGCACCCGTACAGTGGTACTCAATCTCGACGGGGCCATCACCCTGCGCGGCGAGCCCCGCGGCCTGACCCTGAGTTTCGATCATGATGGCAAGGTGTTCACCCGCGCTGGGGGTTACGCGAACAAATTCAGCCAGGCCTGGCACGAGGTGGATGCCAGCGGTTTAAGTCTCAAAGACAACCATCTAACCGGCAGCATCCGGGTGATATTGAATACCGATACCTATCTTGGTGGCGCCGATGTGCCGCCGGGATGGCGGTTTGATGGCGCGGCCGGGGAGATAACGCTGGACGCGAAAATTAACGCCGACAATACCCTGACCGGAACCTACCAGGCCAAATGGGGCATGGCGTTGGACCTGGCGGGCAAGATTGTTCCCGCCAGTAAACCGTAACCGGAACCCTCATCTGCGAAAGGTAACGTTATGCGACAGTATCTGCTTGGTATCAGTCTGGCACTGGCATTGGCGGGGAGTACTCTGGCCGCGGCACCACCCAAGTTTCCCGTGATCGCTGACAACGGCGGGATCCCCCTGACGGTGACCGCAGATACCCAGGCCGCACGCCGAACCGCGCTGCTGGACTGGCTAAAACTCAACTGTCCCGAACTGGATCTGCAGCGCCCGGCCACCGAGCATCTAATCTGGTTGCTTGCGCACTGGACCCAAAGCCAGCCGGACGGTTCGTACCGACTGGTGGGCAAATATGCCAATCTGGGTTTTTCCGCCTACACCAAAGTACTGGCTTTAACCGACGTATTGACCGCACAGGGGCTGCCCGATGCGTATGTCCGCGCGTGGGAAGATTGGTATGCCCAACGGCTGGTGGCCTGGCGTTTGGAATATGATCTGCCGGCAGAAACCGCCATGCTCAACGCGTTGCCCCGCGCCGGTCAGGCCGTGACGGTGACAGATGCCCTCAGTCTGACCACGGTCTTAACCCGGGCCTATCCTGACTGGCCGCAACAAACACCGCTGGTGCAGGCCCGCTATTTGCACGCATTGGCCGCCATCAATCCCGCGCTGCGTCCCCTCGGCTGGTATCGCACCGGCGGGGAAGCGATGCCCGCAACGCCGGCAGACGTCATGGTCTGCGCCGTACCCATGCCTGCGGGTGGGCAGCATATCTGGCGCTGGCAAGTGTTACCGCAACGGGCCATCTATCTGCCTCCTGCAACCTGGCTGGCCACGACGGCGGCGGTGGAGTTGCCCCAATTGGATTCCGCATCCATACCGCCCGCCCAGTTCACGAGCTTTACCATAACAGGCCTACCCGCCGAAGTTCCTGCAACGGTGCAAATCAGCACCCACGGTGATCAAGTGCCCGTGGCCACGGTGATTTTGCCCAGTTATAACAATCGGGTCTACCCGATGATCCCTCAGAGTCTGGTGCTGCCTGAAGCAGACCAGCCGATACCGGCCCTCTCCGTCCGCAACGGACAAATCTCGGGTAATGGGCGGTTTTTACTCCCGGGACGCCGCACCCCCACCGCATATAATCTGGTCATAACCCCCAAGACGGAGTCCACCCAGAGCACTGCCACCTTGTATCTGGAAATCCCCGGCAAATCCGGCCCAGTTCAATATCGCAAAGTGGGCAGTGCAGTCCTGCCGGCAGCGCCGGCGCAGCCACCGGCGACCACAGCTTTGGCGGCGGGCACATCCTGGCCCATCTGGAATGGTCCTCAGGGCAATGGTCTGGCCGATCCCTGCGGCAAAAGGTTGGTGAGTGATCTTGAAGACGCCGCTTTGGCGTGGGTGGCTGATGAGTGGATTCCCGACGGTCGCGGGGCTGATACCCGGGGCAAAATCCGATCCGTGGTACCGGGGGAACCCTTGATGGGTGGCTGGGCGACACCCGTGGTGGCAGACAACAAAGTGGTACTGAGTTATTACGAACCCAGTGGCAAGGACTATGCCTATGGCGCTGGGGCACGGGTAACCCAAGATCCCGCGACCGCGTCCAGCTATCGGGCCAATCTGATCCGGGCCGATGATGTGGTGCATTGTTTTGACGCCACCACGGGTCGCACCCTGTGGAAACGGCGCTTTGCTGATGCGGGAGTCAACTGGGCGGGATTCAACAAAGGTGGCCCGCAGGCCAGCCCGGCACTGGGCGGAGGCCTGGTCTACAGTCTGGGAACACTGGGGCAACTGACAGCAGTCAGTCTGGCCGATGGGGCGGTACGCTGGGTGACCGATATCGGCCCCCGCTACGAGCAGATGCGCCAAATCCGGCGTAATCTGATCGCCAGCAACACCATGCTCAGTACCCGGAGTGATTTTCAATCCAACGTAATCTACGCGGACGGCACGGTCGTGGTCAGCGATCAGCGCCGCACCAAACTGGATTATCGCTATGAATTGGAGGCCGGGCTGATCGGTTTGGACGCCCGTACCGGCCACCAGCTCTGGCATTTACCCGAGGTGGCCGGCGGCCGATTCAATGAAGGCGCCCATCTGCTGCGCTTGGGCGGGCAGTCCTATATTCTTGTTTCCGGCAATGACGGCACCCGTTTGCTGGCGCCGGCCACGGGTAAAGTGTACTGGCATGCGCCGGAACTGGTATTGCGCAGTGTGGCCTTTGCGTTTGCCGGCGATCTGGTGATTGGCGATCAGGCCCTGACCAGCAAGAATAATGACAAGCTTCCCGGCGGTCTGGTCGCGTTACGGGTGACGCCGGAAAAATATACCGTGGCGTGGCGTTTGGAAAACGGCTATGGACGGCTGGGTGGAGGCGGGTGTCAGGTGCAGGATTATCTTTACTTGCCGGTCAATGCCCCACAAAATTGCATCGTGGTGGTAGTCCCGGCGACCGGCAAAGTCGTGAATACACTACCCGTACCCAAAGCCAGCGATGGCGAGCATTGTCCCTATCTCATCGGCAGGGATGCGCAGTTATGGACGCCCACGGATCGCACGGATGGTCTTTTGAGCATACCCGCCGATCCCGCACAAATGGCCGCGGGGTTGCGGCTGTGGCCCGCCGATCTGGCCACGGGCTATTGTGGTTCGTTACTCCCGGCCGTGGTGGATGGGCGGATGTTCATTCGTACCACCAGCCGTTTGCTTTGTTACGATTTACGGGCCGAACAGGCCCCCCAACGTGCCCATGGGCAATTGTGGCCACGCACGAATATAGTCAATCGTACCAGTGCCCCACCGGCCAAAGATATCCCCGCGGATTGACCGGGAAAGGTGGGGGTATCACCGGAAGCATTCGCGTGGTGCTGAACACCGACAATTATCTCACGCATACCGAGGATAAAACCACCGGCCATGTGGGCTGCGCCGGGGTAATCACGCTGGATGCACAAGTCCAAGCGGACACCACCATCACAGGCACCTATCGGGCCCAATGGGGCGAAGCCCAGAATTTCGGAGGCGAGGTGGTTCCTGCCCAGCAGCCCTGATTACCGTCCCCTCACGGTGCCGCGGTGCGCCAGAACAAAATGTTACGAACCAATGCCGTCGCCGTCTCGGGGGTGTAACCGATATTGCCCCAGGTATTGGTGCCCAGCAAACCGCTGACCAGATCCTCTTCCGCCAGCAAAACCAACGGCTTTTTATCCACGCTGAACAAGCGCAGCTGGCCCGTCGCGCCGGGGCGTTTAAGCCGGGCATATTTCCGCACTTCCAAATTCTCGATTTTTACCCCGTTGGAAAAATTGCCCTGTAACAGAGGATGATCCGGGCCCAAATTGGTTACATCAACGTTGGGATAAAGCTTGGTGAGGTTATCCACCAGCGACGCGGTAAACTCCACATTGCCCCCGGCCGCATCGGCCAGCAGAAAACCGCCGGCATCCAAATACCGCTTCAGCGCCTGCCGTTGCTCGTCTTGAAACGGCAGCGCTCCGGTGGCTGTCAGATGGGCCAGCGGATGGGTCTTGGGATCAAGCTTATCCAACGTGAAACTGGCCACCTTGAGCTCGGTTGCAGACTGACTGGCCAGCACCCGGGCCAGCCGCGGCCAAGCCCCGGATTCGGGGTCCCAGTTACCACTGAATTCCACCCGAGCCAGATTGATGGTGCGTTTGGTGGGAGTACTCGGCGCGGGCACATCGGTCCGGGCCAGTTTGCTCTTCAGAGGCATCTTGCCGGCAGCGTAAAAAGACAGATTGGCGGGAATCTCGAAATGGGCACTGTTGGCATAACGGCGCATCTGCCAACTGGCCCCCAGATCAACCGGCGAATGCACCCACATGTGCCGCACGCCATTGTTCATCGTCAGCAGTTGCGGGGGATTCTTGATCTGATTTTCCACGGTATATATTTCGTCATCCTTTTCCACGGTGCGCATTTCATATTTGCCCTCGGTAATCTTGTTGGCATACTGCCGCATGGCGTTGGTGAAGGCCGTACTGCCACCGTCGGCACTGGAGAAAATAATCCCCCCCGCCGTGATGTATTCCCGCAACTTAGCCAATTGCGCCTCGGTAAATTTGGGGTCCTGGCTACCGGCAATGAACAATATCGGGGCATCGAGCCAATCCGTGCCGGCCACGTTGAAATTAACGATTTGCCAATTCATCGGCCGTTCGTAGAGTTTGACCATTTTCTCGGTAACATTGCCAATATCACGCGGCCGGGCGTTCCAAGGCAGGATGGCGGGTTTGCCGGTTTTGGCATCTTCCGCACCTTCATATTGTAATTTGTTAAAGGCAACCGGGTTGCGCCCGCGGGCCAAATACGCCAGCACATAGGCGGTGGAAACCGTGGCTTGCATGGACCCATGCTTCATATTTTCCTTATGCAATCCCTTCGGTTCGACCACAATATTGCCCCAATAGCCTTCGTTTTTATTTTGCTTGGCCAGCATGAGCGCCACCCCATCGCGGTACCAATCCTTGTTCCCCAGATACTTATAGCCGGAAGCCAATCCCACACGTTCCAAAGCGTACATGTAATAATAGAAATCATCCACTTTGTAGTTTTGGGTCAACCAGGTCAAGCCAGCATCAATATCCTTATCCACCCAGGGCGTTACCCGTAATGTGGTATCAGTCATATCGCTGGTTAAAAACAGGGTGGCAAGCCCCACCGCCGTCATACTGCGAAACTGATGATCATAATAAACATCTTTGCCTGTACCCCGGGGATTGTATCCCCAGGCCCCGTTAGCCAGTTGATTCTTACGGGTATAATTATCCACCACCCGCCAATAAGCGGACGGTATTTCGATCCCATAATCCGACAGACTCCACGCCGCGAGAATCGCGTATTGGGTGTTGGACATATCAGTATAATGACCATCATCACCCTTAACCACTCCCTTGAGTACGGCAGGTTGGTAGGTATAGCCCCCCAACGTAGTGCCCCCATCACGGCCTTTGACCAATTCCACGGTACACGAATATTTCAATAATTGATCGCGCAGCCGGCGCATGGTCGCATCCGTCTCGGGACGACGCGGGGTATGACTTAATGCGATGGCCTGCAATGCCATTCCATAAGTGGAGAGCGGTGTGGCCTGGCGCAGATAATCCACTACCGGGGCGAGTTCGAGAGACTTATAGGACAGCCGGGTATCATCTAAACTGGCCCCGGCGGTCAACAGGGCATATAGAATCAACCCCGTTTCGCCGGGTTGGATACTTAATTGGGTAAATTCCGGCGGTCCTTTGAACGTAATGAATGGTAAGTTCATAACGGGAGAATCGAAATGGGCCACTTCCTTGCCATCGGCCAATTTCACGGTCTGCCGTTGCTTAAGCAAAAAGTCGATGCCCTTCTGCATGGCATCAACCACCTGCGCATCGAGACTTGGGGGCGGCTGGGTGGGCTGATTGGGCTGGGCCACCAGTTGGGTGGTAGCGCACAAACCCACGGCCAAGACACTGGTCACGGCGAAAAACGTTGGCATCCGCATTGTCAGGCATCCCTTAGTAGTCCGCACCAGTCCTCGACCACACCGTAAACGACGCTTAAAACAAGTATATACGGTTTACAATGGGCCTGCAATAGTATATATTGTGATAAAACCTCAGTAAAATATAAATATGCCGTTTTCGCGGACAATATCACATTGTTATGGCCAGCAGACAAGCCGCAAGGTTGGGGCTTAAGGCAAGCTAAGTTGATCGATATAGGTATCTTCAAAATTGGGATCGTGGTTCAATTCCACAATCTGCAGTTGTTCGCCCACGGTTTTCATTTCCGCCAATAAGGACTGATCCAGCAACGCGAGATACGCCCCCGCTAGCGCGGTATTACCCACCGGTTGGATTTGAGCTTCGGTAAAGCCCGGCAGCAAGCCGCAAGCCAGCGCATGGGCGACATTCATCTTGGTACCAAAGCCCCCGGCCAGATACACGGTCTTAATGTCGGCGGGAGTAATCCCGACCTGATTTAACAGCGTCAGAATCCCTGCCGCGATGGCGGCCTTGGCCTGCAGCAGACTGGCGATATCACGCTGCGAGATCACAATGGGTTTGGAATCGCCGGTCATACCGAGTTGGAAGGCTTTATCCATTCCCTTTTCCCAGGGAATCACATGACCGTCGGCGTCAAAGTCCGGATTAAATCTACCTTGCGCCCCCAACAATCCCACAGCCCGGCCTTGGGCCAGAAAATCCACATAGGCCGACCCACATAGTCCCGCCGGAATTCTCTGGGCGGGACCGATAATGGCCGTCTGAACCACAAAATTTGCGCCCACTCCGGCCAGCCGAATACCGGAAATCGCCCCGGTGCCCGCCCGCATACCGCAGTACAAGCCCGCACCTTCAAAGGCCGGCCCGGCCGCCGTGGCACAACCCCAGAATTGCCCCTGATGTTTAAGAATGATTTCGCCATTGGTACCCACATCCACCAACAGACAGGGACCTTCGTCATAGTACATGCCACTGGCGATCACCCCAGCGGTCAAGTCCGCTCCGACATAGGCGGAAGCCGAAGGGAGCAAATGCACCTGCACACTGGCCGGAAGCGCCAGCGCGGGGAATAATTCCTGAGCCGGAATTACCTTATGGGCCAGAAACACCGGCGTGAAAGGCGCTATACCCATCGGGCCGGGATTCACCCCCGCCAGCAGATGCAGCATGGTGGTATTGCCCGCGATGGTGAAACAACGAACCTGATTCAAGCTGGCGTCCAGTTTGGCCAGCGCGCCGCGTAACAGCGGGTAGAGCGTATGCTCGATGATGGCCTGCTGCAGCCGCGCAAGCATGGCGGGGTCCGTCAGACACAGATTGATGCGGGTCACCACATCATCGCCCAGTTTCATCTGTTCGTTGAACATGGCCGATTGGCCCAATACCTGACCCGTGCGCAAATCCACCAGCAGGATGGCCACCGTGGTGGTGCCGATATCCACTGCTACGCCCAGCGGGGTGGTTTCCTCCGGCGTGGGCACATACAGCGGATCATGGCCACAGGGAATATTGACCCGCCACTCGGTGACGATTTGGGGCCGATAGCGCAAACTGGAACGGGCCGGGATACGAATGTGGGTGGTAGCGCTATTGGGCAGGTCGCAGATTTTGACCAGACAGGCTTTGATCGCGCTGCCGGCATGGGGCCCGTTGCGTATTTGCACCGTACAGGCATCACACAGGCCGCGCCCCCCACAGCGAGTATTGAGCGGAATCCCGTGGTCATGCAGCACGGTACTGAGGACCTGATGATCGGTGTCGGCGGTCAGCGTGATGTCGCGGATGGGGGTATCGGGTTGCTCAACCTGCAGGATGTGGCTGCGAACCGGGTGCGTCATGGTAACACACTCCCGCCCGAGGGCAGACCCACCGCCGTGACCACCTGATCATCGGCGGTCAGAACCGCAGATTGGCCGGGTTCTAAAACCAAAAATGCGTCATCAGACCAGGGGCCATCCAACAAGGCAATTAATAATGCCGGTGAACCATGTTGGCGATCAAATTGCCAGTTAAGCCATTGCGCACAAGACTGCGTATATTTGATATCATTATTTACGTTATTAATATCAGTTAGGCCGACATCCACATAGGTTGCCAGCGTATATTGGGTAAACCAAGCCTGCTCATTCTCCATGAGAAATTCGGCATCTTCGGGCCCGAACTTGGCGGTGTATTCGGCTTTGAGCCTGTCATAACGTTCCGGGCCCGGCGGCGTGTGGCAACGATTCCAGCCGGGCGAATACCAGTAGCAACCGGGATGCGCCCGGACGTAATCGCGGTACCGTTCTTTGCTGCCCAGCAGGAGCGTGATGCAATCGTGGGCCCGGGGCAATACCAGTTTGGCCCTGCGGGTGGTGACCGCTTCGGTACCACGGGAACACAGGCCATACCCCAGCACAATCGCCTCGATCCCCAGCGGCATAGCCTCGATTTTGGTAATCGCCTCCTGCAGCGTGCTGCGGAGCAGGGCCGGGGTATTGTGCAGCCCCTGGGCCAAAGTTTCGACATGCACCACATGCAGGCGCGACCGGGTCAGGACGGTAAATTCTTCCCCCAATACATCACAGAGAATGAGGGCGACGCGAGGATGAGTGGTGTCAGCCATGGTTCTGATTATAGCAATTTACGGCTATTTCAACGGGTTTACGCAGATAGAAAGTCGCGTTCTTGTGGACAACCCCGCCCGTGGGGGGTTATATTGCCCATATAGCGACTGATAAGTCTGCTATATGTTTCGGCAGGAACCCATTCATTGCAGGAGAAATTTCATGTCCGATCTTAGCGCCCTCACGCAGGCCATCAATGGTGGCAATCGTAATGAAGCCAAACGTCTGGTCACCGAAGCCGTGGCCGCAGGAGTATCGCCCCGGACCATTCTCGATGCCCTGGTGCTGGGTATGGATCAGGTCGGTGCGAAATTCCAGCGCAATGAAATCTTTGTGCCGGAAATGTTGATTGCCAGCCGGGCCATGAAAGAAGCCATGCTGATTCTGGAACCCGTTTTGGTCAAAGCCGGCATCACGCCCGAATTCACCGCCGTCATCGGCACCGTGCAGGGCGATCTACACGACATCGGCAAGAATCTGGTGGCCATGATGTGGAAGGGCGCCAATTTCCGGGTCGTGGATCTGGGGACCAATGTGGCCCCGGATAAGTTTGTCGCCGCCGTCAAGGAACATCACGCCCATGTGGTCGGCCTGTCGGCCCTGCTGACCACGACCATGCCCGCGATGAAGGAAACCGTCGTTGCATTGCGCAGCGCCGGACTGAACGAGGTCAAAATCCTGATTGGTGGCGCCCCGATTACCGCGGAGTTTGCCCGGGATATCGGCGCGGACGGCTTCTCGCCCGATGCGGCCAGTGCGGTGGATCTGGTGCGCAAGCTGGTGGCCGCGTAAGTTGCCGCACGCTGCCAACCTTCTGCCCCTCACGAGGTAGCCATGGCCACCGTACTCACAGCGCAGGAACGCGTCAACCGGATGTTTGCCCGGCAGGATCAGGACCGCATTCCGCGCCATGAATCGTTCTGGCCGGAAACCATTGCCCGCTGGAAAATGGAAGGTCTAAGCGGCGGGCAGGAAGAAGTGCTCCGCCTGCTGGAATCGGACTTTGCGGGACTGAACTGGCTTTGGCCCTCCCCCTTTCCCGGCACCGAACACGTGGTGGAAGAAACCGCCGACACCAAAGTGGTACGCGATGAACACGGCCAACTCGTACGCTACTGGCGTTTCAAATCAGGCACACCCGAACATCTGGGCTTTGACTGTGACAGTCGGGAAAAGTGGGAGACCATTTACAAGCCCGCCTTCATTAAAAACGCCCAGCAAATTAAAGTGCCTGAGATTGTGCGCAATTACCAGCGCGCCCGCGCGGCCGGCCAATGGACCCATCTGACCGGGGTGGAGAGTTTTGAAGAAACCCGCAAGCTCATGGGCGATGAAAACACCATGATCGCCATGGCCGAGGACCCGGAGTGGGTGCAGGATGTGTCGCGTACTTTTACCGATATACTGCTGCAGAATTTTGACGCCGTCATGGCCACGGGCATACAGCCCGATGGACTGTGGATTTATGGCGATATGGCGTTCAAAACCGCGACGTTCTGTTCGCCTAAAATGTACCGCGAACAAATCTGGCCGGACCACAAGCGGCTGGCGGACTGGGCCCATGCCCACCGGATGAAGTTCATTTACCACACCGACGGCGATGTCAATGGGGTGATGGACCTGTATCTGGAAGCGGGTTTCGATTGTTTCCAGCCCATCGAATGCAAAGCCAACATGGACATACGCAAACTATGCCCCAAATATGGCACCAAAATGGCATTTTTTGGCAATATAGACGTCATGATCATGAAGGATAATGACCTGGCCGCCATCGAGGCCGAGATCATCAGCAAATTCACTGCGGGCAAACAGACCAAAGGATACGTCTACCACAGTGATCACAGCGTGCCCCCGCAGGTAAGCTGGAAAACCTACCAAGGGATCATTGAATTGGTTAAAAAGCATGGGTGCTATTGAGCCATGCCGTGTGGTATTGAGTTAAGGAACCCAGCCTTGTTACCGTCAGCGGACGGTAGAGGCGCTTGCATCAAGGAGCAATTGAGATGAACCATCAGGAGCGTTTTCGCGCCACCATGCACTTTCAGCCGGTAGACCGGGCCCCTTTGTATGACTTCAGTTTCTGGGACGAAACCCTCCCCGAGTGGCACAAACAGGGACTGCCCGTCAGCGTCACCCGGCGCAATGCCCAGCGTTATTTTGGTTTGGATGCCAGTCTGGCCGGGGGTGATCAGAACTGGGAAGTGGGTTTCCCGGTTGATTTGTGCCCCTGCTTTGACACGATTGTGCTGGAAGATCGGGGTGATCACGAAGTGGTCCAGCAGTGGGATGGGGTGCGGGTCTTGCGCAAGAAATATATGGGCTCGATTCCCCAGCATGAAGGCCACCTGTTGGAAGACCGGGCCAGTTGGGAAAAACATTACCAGTGGCGCTTGGATCCCAATCATCCGGAGCGCTGGCGTAATTTTGACCAGCGGATCGCCCAGTGGCAAGCGCCGCGCAGCGAACCGCTGTTCGTCACCGCCGGAAGTCTGTTTGGCCGTACCCGCGATGCGATGGGCATGGAAAACGTGGCCCTGTGCGTTTACGACGACCCCGCCTTGTTTGAATAAATGGTTGTGACCCGGACCGACTGCATCGTGGCGGTGCTGGAACGCGTACTGGCCGCCGGGGTGAAGTTCGACGGTGCCTCGATGTGGGAAGATATGGCTTATAACGCCGGCCCGCTGCTTTCGCCCACGCATTTCGAACGCTATCTGGTACCGCAATACCAGCGGATTACCAGTCTGCTGCGGCGCTATGGCGTGGATGTGATCTGGGTGGATTGCGACGGTTTGATTGATTCGCTCATCCCCTTGTGGCTGAAGGCCGGGGTCAATTGCATGTTCCCCATCGAAGTGGGCACCTGGAATGCCGATCCGGTCAAGCTGCGGGCCCAGTACGGTAAAGACCTGCTGATGATGGGCGGGATGGATAAGCATCTGCTGCAACACGGCCCGGCCGCCATCGAACGCGAAATCCGCCGGCTGACCCCACTGGTAGAAAGCGGCGGGTACATTCCCATGCCCGACCACCGCGTGCCCCCCGATGTACCGCTGGAAAATTATCTGTTCTATTGTCAGAAAATCCGTGAAATCTGGGGCCGGGGTGTGAACCTGCCGCCCATAGGTTTAACCGTCTAACCAGGAAGTACCCCATGACCCGAGAATATTATCTTGCGCTCGCCGCCCAAGGCTTGCGTATGCCCATTGGCACCGATCTGGTGTTGCACGAAAAATCCGACCCGAAGGCCATAGTGCAGGATGGCGCCCGGCTGGGGCAGGTGGTGCTGGAAGCGGCGGATCGTTTTCATACCCCGCTGGCCTTCGCGCTGATGGACCTGATGCTGGAAAAAGCCGCGCTGCTCGGGATGCTCGGAATCACCGAATCGGCCGACACCTATCACTTCAGCAGTTGTCCCACCGAGGCCCAGCAGACGCAATTTCAGGCCCAGATGCAGGCCCCGCTGCCCCCACGCATGCAGGCCAGTTGTGACGCCCTGCGCCACGTGGTTAAAGCCGGACCGAAATACCTCCCCATCGGCATGAGTATCGGCCCGGTCAGTCTGATGACCAAACTGCTGGCCGACCCGATCACTCCCATCTACATTGCCGGCACGGGTACCACCGCCGTGGAGGACGACGAAGTCCGCATGTTGGAGTGCGTCCTCGAGATGGCCACCAGCATGGTGCTGCGCAGTGTCACGGCCCAGATTCAGGCTGGCGCGAAAGCCATCTGCATCGCCGAACCCACCGCCAATCTGGCCTTCTTCTCGCCCAAACAATTAAGCGGTTCCGATAGCGTTTGGGAACGCTATGTCATGGCCAACAATCGCCGGATCAAGGCCCTGCTGGACGCCCACGGGGTGGACCTGATTTTCCACTGCTGCGGAGAATTGGTGGACAGCATGGTGCAGGACTTCTGCACGCTCCATCCGGTGATCCTGAGTCTGGGCGCTTCGCGCAAGCTCTGGGAAGACGCCCGCATCGTGCCCAAAGATATCGTGCTGTTCGGCAATCTGCCCACGAAGAAATTCTATTCCGATGACGTCATCAGCCCCCAACAGGTTACCGACCTGACCCGGCAACTGCTGGCCAATATGCGCCAAGCCGGCCATCCGTTCATCCTCGGCAGCGAGTGCGACGTGCTGAGTGTGCCCGGCTGTGAAGCCACCATCTTGCGCAAGGTGGAACTCATGCTGATCTGCAACGTATAACGTGCGTTGCCAATCCGGTTAATCCACCACCCGTCGGGTACGATACCGGGTTACAAACGACGAAGTCAAAAAGGTGATACATGGCACGGGCACTGGCCTTGGAGTTATTAAATCCCGCCTATTGTGGGCCCCGGATACCGGTGATGGAGCACCCCTGGCCCCTCTCCCGGGAGGCCATACACCATCTGACCGGACGCGATCCGTTGCGCGAGCCCGAACATCTGAATGACATCTTCCAGCAGGTGGCCATCGCTCTGGAAATTGACCTGCTTTGGGGTGGTGGTCTGCCGCGCAATGGCGACGAGACCTATGACTGGTCCACCGGTCCGAGTGTGCGCCGTAACGCGGCAGGACAGGAGGTGGTGCGCTGGGGAGTATTCGCCACCACGCATCAGGAAGATGGCCGACACTTTACCCATGTGCCAAAACCGGCCGATGTCCCCGCGGCGCTGGCGTTCGAACCACTACACTATTTCCCCGAATCGGTGGCCGAATACACCGCCCGGTTCACACGTGATTACCATGCCATGCTCGCGTCGTGTGGCACCACCTGTTTGCCCATCCCCCACCACTATACCACCTGCTTCCACTGGCCCCTGGCCATCTTCGGTTTCGAACTGCTGTGTGAAGTGGGTATGGAAGAAGAACCCTTTGCGGAGCTGATGACCAAATTCGCCGAAATCTCCACCCGGATCACCACCGCCTGGGCGCAAGTCCGTGATCCGGAGGGCAAACCCTTGCGGGCCTTTATCTGTCATGATGATTTAACCATCTCGTCCGGCCCGATTTTTTCACCGGATTGGTACCGACGTTACATCTTCCCGCATTATCGCACCATCTTTGCCCCGCTGAAGGCGGCCGGAATCCCGATTATTTTCACCAGCGATGGCAATTGTTCTGCGTTCGTGGATGACTTGCTGGGGACCGCGCAGGTGGATGGTTTGAACTTTGAATATCTGGTGGATCTGGAACGTCTGGTTCGTGACTATCCCGATAAAATCCTGATCGGCAATATCAATTCGGCCATTCTGGCCGGTGGGCCGTTGACCGCGCTGGAGAATGAAGTCATGCGGTGTCTTGAAACTGGTGCCCGCGCCCGCCGTTATGTGCTCAATGTCGGCGGCGGCCTCACCCATGATATTCCCATCCCGCATCTGGATGCGTATTTGAAACTGCGCAAACGACTGTGCCGCAGTATCCGCACGACTTAATCCTCATGCCAGCGCAACTGGTGCGTGCCAGCAGATAATTTCCGCCGCAGCGGGACCACGTACATCGGGACCGGGGTGGTCACTTCCGCAGTCATATGCCCCCTGACGGCGCGAGCCAACTTGACCTTGACCGCGCCATGCGGCGTGGGCACCGTACCCGCAGCCCGCTGCAGCGGGCCCAAGTCCGGCGCGAAACGCACCGCCGCAAAGCCCGGCTTGGTCGGCTCGGTCGTAATCCCCAGCGTGGTCTGCACAAACTCCAGCGCCGGAGCGATGGACCAGGCATGACAATCGCTGCGCGGGTTCACATCCGATTCCGGCCAGGTGGTCAGGCCCGTCTCCGCCAAAATCTTGGTCCAGCGCGGCAGCAGGTTATAGAACTCCTGCCCCAGACCGCATGCCCGTATGGCCTGCATGACATAAAACCGATAATAGAACGAGCCGGGTTGCGTCAACGTGGTGTCGGCCAGCGCCCGGGCCAGGATTTTCCGCCCCTGCGCCACCGGCCACACGCCCGCCAAAATCGCCTGCACCTGCGCATGCAGGCTGTAAGTATTTTTATCCGGCGTATCGGCCAGATAACCCCGCTGCGCATCCCAGCACCGCTTCACCACCGCGCGGCGGAGCGCCTGGGCCTGCTTCGTTCGCCCGGCGGCCAGACTCGATTCCCCGCTGTGGCGTTCCAAATCACTCATCCAGGCACAGGCCGTGGCCAACAGCGTCGTCAGAATCGCCGATCCGCCCTGCGGCCCTTGCGGGGCATTACCACAGGCAAACCCCTTGTTCCAATCCATAAACGGCGCGTGTTCAATAAAACCCAACAAACCATCCGGCCCCATGCGCTGCTCAAACCACGCCATCACTTCGCGGGCAAAGGGCACATAACAACCCACAAAACGCGTATCACCGCGATACTGAAGGAAATCGTGCAACATCCCGATCCAATAGAGCGAGAATGTCGGCAGCACCTGCAGACAGCGCGAGGGATACCGGCACTGGGTCAGCCCCTCGGGCAGCCGCGAGGCCTGGAAATCGTCAATTGCCTTGCGCGCCAGCCGGTCATCATTGGCCACCAAATAATGGTACAGCGCCTGCACCCGGGTATCGCCGGGGAACTGTGCCTGTTCAAAATGCGGGCAGTCAAAAAA
Source organism: Phycisphaerae bacterium (assembly GCA_044344145.1). Lineage (GTDB taxonomy): Bacteria > Planctomycetota > Phycisphaerae > WQYP01 > WQYP01 > JBAXGE01. The sequence continues at coordinate 5,153 of JBIJDM010000012.1, read as the reverse complement.
GGTTTCATGGGCGCACAGCCGGGCGGTCCGCCAACTCACATCCCAGATTTGCCGATACTCCGGCGTATGGGCCGGATCCACCGTGAACTTGGCCAACTGCCGCAGCGGATAGGCGGTTTCATACACGCGCAAATGATTCAGCGTTAGCGGCGCATCCGCAGTGGTAATCGTCAACTCGACATAGCGGAACGAACGGAACCACAACGGCACAAATTCCCGCGCCTTACCACCATCGGGAAAATACTCATCCAACAACCCGAAAATGCGATTGCCCACCGTTTGATCCCGATGCGCTTTCAGCCGTTCTTTGATATACGGCCCCTCGGCCCAAACCATACGAATCTTGGCCCCGCGCCCCCCACTCATCCCCAGATGCGGATACGCATTGGTCAGTTCCCCCCGATCCAGCACCAGCCGCACCTGCGTCTGTGCAGGAATGGTAAAGGGCACATCTTCATTCATCCATGCCGTGACCGCGGGCAGATAATCCCCGCTGGCTTCGGCCGCGCGGATCATGCGCTGCGGGCGTTCCTCCATGGCCGGTATGGGATCGGGCCGCAGTTTGTGTTCCAGATGCAAATTGCCCCAGATATCCGCCGCGTGCCCAGTGATCACCCGCGGCTGCAACCAGGCCGAATCGTCATAATCGGCCTTCGTCCAGCCCCACGGATGCAAGGCCCCATCCATACGTTCCCCGGCCCCGGCCGCAAAATACGGACCATTAGCCCCAAACTCCGGCTTGGCGATCGGACTATGGGCAGGATCCACCAGGCAACGCCACTCCGGCCCGGTACTGATCTGCGCGCGTAATTCCGGGGTACCACCCTCCGGCGTCAGCAGGAAGAACCCCGGCCCACCCATTTGGCCAATCCCCGCAAAATCCCCAAAATGACAGACCTGCACGGCCAGCGTATGCGTCCCCACCGGCAAGCGCCCTAAATCCACCAGCGCACAACCCCAGCGCAGCGGGTCCGATCGCGCCGGCCCGCGGGCCATGAGTTGGCCATCCAGATAGACAATATAACGCTGACTGGCACTGATCCAGATGCGCAGATGGGCCACCGGCTTGGCCAGCTTGAACTGCCGGCGGAACAGAAGCACGGTATAGCCCTGCCGGGATACCGCCGGGTCGGGATGCCACACGGCAGGGGTATCGAGGACCGTATGGGTAAACTCAAACGCGGGGAATGCTCCGACAGCGCGCATAAACAGGCTCCTTTAATGGCCCCATAATAGCCCCCGCCCCCGCGCCCGCCAATGGACCCGGGTGGATTCTCCCTTTCGGGCCACGGTTTGTGGGTAAACCGGTCTTACGGTAAGATGACCGCAGTGCATCTCTATGGAGCCAAACATGACCCGCGCCGAATTTCTTGCGAAACTAAAACAACGTCCGATGCTCTGTGATGGTGCCATGGGCACCCAGCTCATCCAGCGCGGGCTCAAGCCCGGCGACTGTGCAGAGTTATGGACCTTGGATCGTCCTCAGGACCTGCAGGGCGTCCACCGCGCCTATCGTCAGGCCGGCGCGGAATTGATCACCACCTGCAGCTTCGGCGCCACCGCCACCATGCTGGCCCGGCACAAACTGGAAGACCAACTGGTCGAAATCAACGCCGGGGCCGTACGCGTAGCCCGGCAGGGCGCCGGCGAAGCGGCCGTCATCCTCGGTGATGTCGGACCCTTCGGTGATTTTCTGGAACCCGTGGGGGATGTCACCGCCGAGACCGCCCTGGGTATCTTTACCCAGCAAATGCATGCCCTGCGTCAGGCTGGTGCCGATGGCATCATCATTGAAACCATGTCCGATCCCCACGAGGCGGCACTGGCCGTACGGGCGGCCCGGCGGATGGGTGATTGGCCGGTCATCGCCACCTTTGCCTTCCAACGCGTGGCTGATGGCAGTTTCCGCACCATGATGGGCGCCACCCCCGCCGCGGCGCTGGAAGCCGTGCAACGTGAACATGCCGATGTGATCGGGGCTAACTGCGGCACCGACTTAACCCTGAACGATTACGCCCAACTTGCCCGCGAGTTGTTGCTGGTAGCCGGGGACACCCCGGTCATTATGCAGGCCAATGCGGGCTCGCCGCATGCGGGCGTCTATACCCCCGCCACGCCGGAACAGTTCGCCGAATTGGGCCGGGAGTTACTGGCTATGGGTGTGAAAATCGTGGGTGGTTGCTGTGGCACCACACCCGCCCACATCGCCGCGCTGGCCAAGGTGATGCCACCACAGGCCCACTAACTTTAAGGCCCATGCTGGGTGGTGGTGGGCACGGCCGCGCCGGTAAAGATCGGCGTGAACATGGGCCGCAGCAGGCTGGCCCCATGGATGGATATGTGCCCCGGGTCGTAATATGTCGCCCGTCCGGCCACTACCACCCGGCACAAGCCTTGGGCATCCAACAGATATGCTTTCGGATCCAGAATTCTAACTCCGGGTGCCGGCAACTGCTCAAGCACCTGATCCTGATGCCGACCGGCCTGCAAGGCCGGCTGTACCGACCAGACCATTTCATTCGGATTGCCGGCCAATATTTCCGCCTTCACCAAAGCCCTGGTAACATCGCGTTCCAACGTGGGTACCATTTTCATAATCCAGACGGTGGCTCCCGCCGTGTGCAGCGCCTGAATGGTGCGGGTGAAATCCGCCGTCAAACGGTCGGAACCATCGTCATAATTTCGCCACGCCGCCACCAGCAAGACCTGGGGGATTTTCTGTTGCCGTACGTATTCGATCACTGCAGTATGGTACTGATCGGCCTGGTCCGCCCCTTTACCCAGAGAATCATACCCCAGCAACGGAGCCATACCGGGATACGTCACGGCCACGCCCCGTTGCGCGGTTTCCTGAGCGAGTGTTTCAAGGATGGACATGACCGATTGGCAATGACTGTCACCCCAGACCAACAGTTGGATCGGCCGGGTATGGTCAGCGGGACCAAATTCGTAATAATTACCGCGCCGGACCTCCGCTAATTTCCGCTCGTATTGCTTGATCGCTTTATAGTTAGCCGTCTGCTCCTGCACATGCGCTCGTGCCGCCACCGGCAAGCCCCAGGGCGCAAAGCTGGGCAATTGCCGAATCACCACCCCCACCACCAGCACCAGCGCCACCGTGATGATGGCAAAGCCGAAAATCTGCCGGCGCGAAGCAAACCAGCGCCGCCGCCGGAAAGGCGTTTCCACATATTTCCACGTCCCCACGGCCAGTGCGATACTCAATACCATCAGTCCCAAACGCACCGGCAAGGACAGTGGCTCGAACCAATAGGTGGCAAAAGCCAGCAGGGGCCAATGCCACAAATATAGCGAGTAGGAAATTAACCCAAGCCCCACCAGACCGCGCCAGGCAAGCAACTTGCCCACGCCGGTGGCATGCCGTTCATTGGCCCAGATAATCAGCCCGGTGCCCAGCACCGGCGGTAACGCAGCCAGCCCCGGAAACGGGGTTTGTGCCGTATACGCAAACAGCGCGTAGCCGAGGGCCAGCACACCCAGTCCACCGCAGAGTTCCGCCAGCCAGCGGGGCGGAACATAACGTATCGAACTCACAGCGACCAGACTTGCGCCCAAGCCCAATTCCCATGCGCGGGTCGGCAACATATAGAATGTCGCCGTGGGATAGTGGTAGACGCCCCAGACACTCAGCCCCAGCGAAAGTACACTCCCGCCCATTAACCAAGCCACCAATCGGGGCCGGGGCCAGCGCCGGACCAGCCACAAGAGCAGCGGGAAGAACAGATAAAATTGTTCCTCCACCGCCAATGACCACGTGTGCAGAAGCGGTTTGATATCGGTTTCCGAAGCAAAGTAATCTCCGGCCTGGGCAAAGTGGAAATTCGCCCCCATATAACCTTGCGCCAATACGGACTGCCCGAGGCGTTTGAAATCGCGGGGGAAGAGAAATAACACCCCCAGCAACAAACTTACCCCGATGACCAAGGTCAGCATGGGCAGAATCCGACGGATCCGACGTTGCCAGAATTCCACCATGGAGAAGCGGTCGCGTTCCAAATCTTTGAGGATGATCCCAGTAATCAGATAACCCGAGAGGACAAAAAATATATCCACCCCGACATAGCCCCCTGGGCAACCCAGACCAGCGTGAAAACACAGCACCGCCAATACTGCCAACGCCCGCAAACCGTCAATGAAGGGGCGGTAATTCATGGCCGCAGGGACTCCACCCCATCCGGCCGGGAAGTTGCAGTGGCAGGTGCAACGGCAAACAACGGCAGGAATAAAGGCCGCAGCAGTTTCGCCCCCTCCGGCGCGATATGGTCTTTATCCATGTATAGCATCTTCCCCCCCACCATCACCCGGCCGTCTTTTTGGGCGTCCAATAGGTAAATCCGGGAATCGAGTATTTTGGCGCCACACGTGCGCAAATGATCCAGCATGGCATCCTGCCGTGGGCTCGGTGCCACAGGCCAGGCCTGCTCGGGCGCGTTCTGGCCAAATATTGCCTCCACCGCGAGTCCTTTGGGCACATCGCGCCTATGCGTTGGCACCATGCGCATAATCCATGGCGTGGCCCCTGCCTGCCGCACATCGGCGATGGTTCGCTCCAAACCTTTTTGCAGCCGCTCGGTGCCATCGTCATAGCGCTCCCACTTGGCCACCAGCAGCACATGGGGTATGGCTTGCTGCCGGACATACGCAAGGACCGTGGCATAATATTCACTCACATCCCCGCCCAAACCACCCAACCCGCGGGTATCACACCCCAGCGCGGGCACCATGGTGGAATGCGTGGCCGCCACACCCCGAATGCCATATTCACGACTCACTATTTCCAAGGCCGGCAGTACCGCCTGAGCGTGGCTATCACCCCACAGCAAAAACCGCACCGGCTGGGCCGGGTCACTGGGCCCCATGGCGTAGTAATTGCCGCGCTGTACATCCGGGAGTTTGCGTTGGTAGGTTTTCAAACCCTTTAATGCAACATGTTTCTCGATGGCGTACTGCTGCGCCGCCGCAGGCAAGCCCCAAGGGACGATATTCTGCACATTGCGAATCACCATGCCAACGGTCAACATCAAGGCGAACGTTGCACCCGCAAAGCCCAGTATCTGCCCCCGGCTGGCGCACACCCGCCGTTGCCGGAAGGGTGTCTCCACATACTTCCACGTTACCCACGCCAAGCCGAT
>JBIJDM010000232.1:0-4097 GCA_044344145.1 Phycisphaerae bacterium | reverse complement strand
GCCGTCTCCCCCGCCCGCGTTTGCAGATTGATATCGGCCCGCCGGGCCAGCAAGACCCGCATCACTTCCTCATGCCCACAGAACGCCGCCGCCATCAGGGCACTACGGCCTTCTTTGGATTGCACGTTGACTTCGGCGCCTTTGTCCAGCAGGGCATTCACAATCCCCACATACCCGCCCGCCGCCGCCAGCAGTAGGGCGCAACATCCGGTGCGATCCTGCGTCCGTACCGCCGCGCCCCAGTTGAGCAGCAACTCCACGGTTTCGACATGGTGGCTGTTGATCGCCCGCAGCAGCGGGGTGCTGCCATCCTCGGCCCGGGTTTCCAACCCCGCGCCACGTTTCAGCAACAGCGCCACCAGGGCATTATTCCCCTTGCGGCACTGCTCCAACAGATGATCATTCAAATTTTTACCCGCCCGGATCTCATGCCGGGCGTCTTCGGGCAAACCCGCGCGTTCGAATATTATTTCCTGTTCGGCATAATGCGTGGGATCCACATCCTCGCTGTGCAGCGCCCCGAGGACCATCGCCAAGGCCCAATTCTCCACACACCACTGGGCAAACAACTGGTCCATGCCGTAGTGTTCACACAAATGCTGGCGCAGCCGCTGCAGACTGGTTTCCAGTTCCGCACTCACGGGCCCGTGGCCGCGCTGCAAGTCCCCCGTGCGGGTGGCCGCGAGTAACTGCCTGATGTCCGCCAGAAACCCCGGGCCGAACACTTCCAGCAGCATGGTTTCGCTGCGCTGTGGGTCAGCCTGCATGGCCGCGACCATCTGCTGTTGTTTGATGTGCGGGTCGTCATTGATTACGAAACCCGGCCGCCCCATGACCTCCGCCATGATCCGAATCGGTGCCACGCTCATATCACCCTCCTTGGCCTGCGGGCGCCAGCGTCACCCACAAGCAGGTAAATAACGACGGACCGAGCGCGTCCTGCGACTTATTTACATCCTTGTAGTTGTGCAATTCCTGCGACTTGCGGCGCGGTGGACCAGTTGACATGAGAGCCGAAGTATGAGAAGTCCAACGCCTCTAGTTACTTAGTATATCAATATGCGACACCAATTCTATATATTTTATACATTTTGTGCCCACCACATAACCGCAAGGCCAACAAGGAGTTACAATCCAATTAAATACCAACTAACTGGTTGGTTTTAACCGCCGCCCCGCCCAAACGTTGCCCCCGCGGTAATAATCCCGCATCGAACCGGCCAGCACCAGTACATAAAACCACGCCGCCAACGGCAGCAACCATACCGTCATAGGTCGCCAACCCAAGATCACCACCAGCCGCCGGGTGCTTTCCAGCATCCCCAGCAGTGCCACCACTGTCGCCACCATCAGTAACCCCGTATACAAACTCGGCAGCACCGTCCACAGCCCCACCGCCGCCACCACATAGACCGGCATCAGCCCCATCGGCACCAGCAAGATCACCACCGCCAACAGCGCCACCAGCGGCCGATACTCCGCCCCGGCATACGCATTTTTCTTCAGCCCGTGATAGGTGTCGCGCGTCCCTTCATACATATTCCCGCCGTACAGATCATGCGTCAGCACGGTAAAGACATGCAGCCCCAGCGCCCGGGCCCGCTGGCCGATATGCAGGTCCTCGGTCACCCGGCCTTTCACGGCGGCATGCCCGCCCAGCGCCTCATATGCCTCGCGCCGCCACAACATAAACCCGCCGGCGGTAATGGTATCGGGATGCCCCGGCTGATTGCAGCGCGCCAGCGGATATTTCAAACTGATCAGCAGCAGGCCCATCAGGATGCCCAGTCGCTCGCCCCAGCTCCCCACCCGCACAAACGGCAGACAACTTAGCACATCCAACTGCCGGTGCCAGGCCAGACGCAGCATCTGGCGCAGGCAGTCGGGATGAAATTCCAGATCGGCATCGGTAAACATCACCCAGGGCGTGGTAATCTGCCCGCGCGCCTGATGCAACGCCCAACACTTGCCCACCCACCCCGCCGGCGGGGGCGTCTGATTATGAATCACCTGCAAATGGGGAAATTCCTTGCCCAATTCCGCCAGCACTGCCGCGGAGTTGTCTTCCGATTGGTCATCCACAAACACCACGCGATAATGCGGATAATCCATCCGGCACAACGACCACAACGTCACGGGCAGATGCCGCGCCTCATTACGCCCCGCCACCACCACCGTCACCTCCGGCCACGACTCGGGATCGCCCGCATACATCCCCGGCGTAGGGTCCCCCGGCCAGACGGGACCAAACTTAGCCGGATCATCCCCGCCGTTATAAACAAAATTCCCCAGCCGCCGCTGGCTGGGCGTGTAATACACCGCCAACCAAAACAGCGCCGCTGCGATAACCAACCAGAGCAATATCATCGTAAGCCAGAACATAACGGCATCATATCGCTTTTTCGTCTGGCATACCAACCGCCCCCACTAAACAGCAGGGACACGCCGTGGCGTGCCCCTGATTGCATGGTTATGTCTGCTTGCCGCCAGCCTTAATCAATCACCTTGCCGTGGAACTGCTGTTCCAGAATCCCGCGCACGGTGGCTTCCACTTGTTTGCCCCAGCCGGTTTCGCCGGTGGAGAAGTAGCTGCGGACCACGCCTTTTTCGTTCGTGGCCACGCGCATATAGGCCGAATACCAGTGCGGGGACAACTGCACTTTGCCCGGTTCCAGCACCACGCCTTTGTTGATGCAGGTGCCTTCCAGATCAATGCCATCGTCGGTGGTGGTCTGGATCTTGGCGCCGTCTTGGACAAAGTGCCCCACCACCGCCGCCATGGCCGCGTCGCGGATGGTGTCGTCGGCGAACTGATAATTGAACTCGCCGGTGGTGAAAACCTGGTCCTGCATCTGCCAGAGCCGGGTCATCAGTTGCGGGTCTTTGTGCAGCGCGCCCAGGAACAGCAGGATCGTGATGATCGAATTTTCCCCGCTGATGCGCAGCGAATCGAGCGTCAACTGGTGGTAATAATGCCCCGATTCTTCCGCCGCCGCCAGGGCGCCGATCTGGGTCATGTAATCCTTGATCTGCGAATGGCCGTTGCGGAACAACACCGGCTTGGCCCCCAGCTTGCCCCATTCGGCCAGCGCCAGCGGCGAGACCTTGGGATCATACAACACCGGCACGCCCACAGGCGCCTGATTGGCCCGCAGACAGGTCTGCAAAATCGGCACAAACGCAAAGCCCGCCGTCAGGATCCCGCGCCGGTCGCCGAAGACGATCCGGTCGCCGTCGCCATCCACGCCCAGCACTGCCTGACAATCCCGCGCTGCGGCCAGCGCCACGGCGTCTTTCATCTTGCCCTGACTGGTGGGATTGGGCGAGCCGGTGGGGAACTCGCCATTGGGCACCAGCCGCAGCGTCTCCACGTGCACGCCCGCGCGGGTCAGGGCCTGATAGATTTCCGAACCCGCCGACCCGTTGAAGGCATCGAGCACCACGCGCAGACCCTTAAGTTCGCCGGGCTTGATACCCGCGGCGGCCAGCGAATAATCAATATACTCGCGCGTCAAATCCAGCAGCGTCAGACTGCCCGTGCCGGTGGGTAAGAGCTTCTGGTCGCTGTGATACAGCGCCCGAATCCGCGTCAGCCCGCCCTGGGGGCCGCAGTCATAACCGATGGCCGCCACGGTGGGCACCACGAACTTCACGCCGATGTATTGCTTGGGATTGTGCGAGGCGGTGATGCCCAGCCCCATGGTCCCGGCATATTCGCGCGTGGTCCACAGCGCGGCGAAATACCCCTGCGGCGTGGAGACCGGCTCCATCCGCACACGCACGCGGAACCCCGCCGTCAGCGCGGTATTCAGCCCGATTTCCAGCACCCGGGCCCCGCCCAGGCGGGTATCGCGGGTCAGGACGATGGTATCCACGCCCAATTCGCGGGCATACAGCAGTGTGGCCTCGAACAGCCGGGCCACCTGCGCGTCGGTGAATTCGGTGACTTCCCAACGGGCGTCATAGACTTTGATCGGATCAGCGGCCATGGCATTTCCTTCAGATTAAGCCGGCGGAACCATTCCCGTCGGCGAGTTAATTAACTAAGTTAATTAAGTTCCCCCCAATTGTCAAGAGCGCCGGCGTGTCCCCCGCCC
>JBIJDM010000231.1:0-4099 GCA_044344145.1 Phycisphaerae bacterium | reverse complement strand
CCGGGGGCAATGGTCAGTTGATAGGCTTGCCGGGATAATTCCTCGGTAGGGGCCGGTAAACTGCAGACGGATAGTTCCATGCGGACATCCAGTCGTGGACCTTTGGGAAGTCTCAGCCGGGCTACGGCCCGACTTAAGTGCCGGGTGTAAGTAAGCAGCCGCGTCCATTCCGTGGGGAGTGTGAAGTGGATATTTCGGTAGCCGATATCACGCCGGGACGGGCGGGTCAGACGCTGCGGCAGAGGGAGTAGAACTGGCTGGTTTGTGGGCATCAGGCTGGTATTCCAGTAAGAATTTCGTAACAACAGGCAAATTACCCGCTGGGGGATGGACACGCAAGTCCGGGGTAGGGGCAGGGCAGTTAGATAATTTTCATAAAGCCGGAATTTATTTCTTGACTTTAACCCCATGTCCCCACGATAATTACCCATACCTGCTGAGTCCAAGGATTGGACAATATGCAGGCGTGTCGAAGCATGGTCTGTAATGCAGCCCGAGGCTGTCAGTGCTTATGGTCAAGGAGTGACCGATGGCAAAGACCCCAACTCATGGCAATACGCGCCCGGCAATCCGTCATCGTGACTTGTGGCAAGCTTTTGCCCGAGCCCATGGGAAAGCACGGGACGAACTACGCAAACAACTCTTGCTGGTGTATCTGCCCACCGTGAAATATGCGGCCGAACGTTTGGCCAGCAAGCTCCCCAGTCAGGTGAATGAAGATGATCTGTGTCAGGCCGGGATATTTGGTCTGCGCGATGCGATTGAGTCCTTCGACCTGAACCGGGGGGTGAAGTTTGAGACCTACTGCGCCACGCGCGTGCGCGGGGCCATGCTGGATGAACTACGGGCCATGGATTGGGTTCCCCGGCTGGTTCGTTCACGTTCCCATAAAGTATTGCGTGCCACCGATGCCCTGACCATGACCTTGGGGCGTCCCCCAACGGCTGATGAGGTTGCGGCCTATCTGGGAATACCCGAAGACGAACTGACCAAAATGGTACGGGATACTGCGGCATTGGCGAGTATGTCGCTGTTCAGCACCGCCATGACGGATTCTGCTGAATCAGAACCCGCAGCGCTGGATATATTGGCCGACGATAAAATTCCCGATCCCACCGTTGCCTTTGCGGACCGGGATCTGCGTACCTTTCTTCTGCGGGGTTTGAACCGTAGTGAACGCTTGCTGCTGATTCTCTACTACTACGAAGAAATGACTATGAAGGAAATCGGCGCCGCCCTGGAACTCAGCGAATCACGGGTCAGTCAGATGCACTCGGCTTTGTTGCTGCGGCTGAAAGCCCGGCTGTCGACGCTATCGTATGACGCCATGGCCGAGTTGCGCTAAGACCTAACCCTTCATGCCGGTCGTGGCGATTCCCTGCACAAAGGTCTTCTGGGCCAACAGGAACAGGGCCAATACCGGGGCAATCACGATCGCGCTCGCCGCCATGAGTAATTCCCAACTCACCCCGCCGGATTGGCTTTGAAAAGACTGCAGGGCCACGGCCAGGGTGAACTGACGTTGGTGATTCAGGTAAATCAGTGGTCCCAGAAAATCATTCCAAGCCCCCATAAACGCAAACAAAGCCACCACGGTCAGGGCGGGTTTGCTCAGGGGCAGCACGATCCGCCACCAGATGGTGAATTCACTGCACCCATCCAACCGGGCGGCTTCGGAGAGTTCCTGTGGAATGGTGATATAAAATTGCCGTAGCAGGAAGATGTAAAAGGGGACCCCGAAGAACGAAGGCAGCCAGAGCGGGGCGGTGGTACCGATCAGGCCGAAGGTGCGGAATATGTCGTATTGGGTTACCATCGTGACGCTGAAGGGTATCATCATGCAGCCCAATACCAGCAGGAGCAGCAGATTGCGCCCATGCCACTGCAGGCGGGCCAGCGCATAGGCCACCAGCGAACTCGATAAGGTGGCCCCCAACACCTGCAGCACGGCAATAATGATCGTATTCCGCGCGTAGAGGATGAGGTTGAACTGACGATCACTCCAGACCTTGGCGTAATTTTCCGGGGTGAATTGTCGGGGCAACCAGAAGGCCAGTTCCCCGGGCGTGGCGGGATTGGCGAATTCGTGCGGGTCACGCAAACTGGTGGCGATCATCCAGAAAAAAGGCAATGCAAACATAATGCCCAGCACGGTTAGTAGTGCGAGGGTGGACCAACGTGACCATAGCCGTGATTGCCGCATAGCGCCGTAGCGTATCCTGTCTTGATTAAGCTAATCAGACTACCAGACACGGTATCAATACGCCAGTGCCGACGCCTTAGGCTTTAAGTTCCGGTCGTCCCGCCACCGGCCAATCCACATGGAAGAACTTGCCCCGGGGCTCATCCACCCGCTCGTAGGTATGGGCGCCGAAATAGTCCCGTTGGGCCTGCAAAAGGCTGGCAGGCGACTTGGCACTACGATACCCGTCAAAGTAGGCCAATGCCGCCATAAATGCTGGAGCGGCAATGCCGTTTTGGGCACATAGCGCCACAATGTTGCGCCAGGATTCACTGCCGATTGCTACCTGCTTTTTGAAGAACGGGTCCAGCAGTAAATTGGCTAAAGTCGGATTCTGCCGGTATGCATCGGTGATTTTCTGCAGGAACCGGGCCCGGATAATGCATCCGCCACGCCAGATTTTGGCAATACCGCCAAAATCCAACTGCCAGCCATACTCGCCCTGCGCGGCGGCCATGAGTTGGAAGCCCTGTGCATAGGCACAAATCTTCGAACAATAGAGCGCTGCTTCGACCTGGGCAATGAGCCGTTGCTTGGCGATACGGGTCTTGACCTTGGGGCCTTTGATGATCTTACCCGCGTGGACTCGTTCTTCCTTCAGCGCGCTCATACACCGGGCAAACACGGCTTCCGCCATGGCATTGGCGGGGATACCCAAATCCAACGCATTAACCGAAGTCCACTTGCCGGTGCCTTTCTGGCCGGCTGCGTCCACGATCACATCCACCAGGAATTTGCGTTTGTTACGCGGATCACGCTGCCGCAGGATATCGGCGGTGATTTCGATCAGATACGAACCCAAACGTTCCTGATCCCAACGTGCAAAGATTTCGGCCAGCTCGTCAGGCCGGAAACCACCCAGTTGCCGCAGGACCCAATAGGCCTCGCCGATCAACTGCATATCCACGTATTCGATGGCATTATGCACCATCTTGACATAGTGGCCCGCGCCATTGGGGCCGATATAGGCCGAACAGGCTTCGCCCCCGAGGACGGGCTTGCCGGGGGCATAATCTTCCATGGGACGCCCCTGGGCATCCACCCGGGCGGCAATCGCCGACCAGATGGGCTCCAGATGTTTCCAACTGGCCGCATCTCCACCGGGCATCAGCGAGGGACCAAAGCGAGCGCCGATTTCCCCGCCGGACACCCCCGAACCCATGAATTTCAGTTTGCCGGCATATTTCTTTTCCCGGGCTATCGTGTCGGTAAACAGGCTATTGCCGGCATCAATCACCAGATCATCGGGTTCCAGACCCGCGGTGAGGAGCTGGTCAATCACGGCATCAATTGCCGCGCCGGCTTTGACCATGATGATGACCTTGCGGGGGCGTTTCAGGCTGGCCAAGAGTTCCGGTAGGCTGGTGGTCGCCACCAGACCGCCCGGGGTAGCTGGGTGCTGGGCTAAAAATGTCTGGGTTACCTCGGTGGTCCGGTTATAGACCGCCACGCGGAAACCATGGTCGGCTATATTCAAAGCCAGATTGCGTCCCATTACCGCCAAACCGATGACCGCGATATCAGCCGTTGCTTGTCCTGCCATGCTCGTTATACTCCTGCCGCCCGTGGGGTGGTCAAACGGGACGTTTGCCTGCACAATAGCCATTTCACGAGACGGAACTCCCGTCTCCAACCCGTAAGTATAGGAAGCGATTATGGCCCCGTCAGCAGACGCCCCCTTGCCCTACAAAATTGCCGTGCTGGTCTACATCCGTAATTCCTCCGGTGAAGTACTCTTATTGCACCGGGGCAAAGAACCAAACTTCGGGCTCTATTCGCCTATTGGTGGCAAGCTGGAACAGGCCACAGGCGAATCTCCGGTCGCCTGCGCCCAGCGGGAGACCCATGAAGAAATAG
>JBIJDM010000050.1:0-14196 GCA_044344145.1 Phycisphaerae bacterium | reverse complement strand
AGTCCCACGGAGTTGGCCCTGTGAGTGAGTCGGACGCAGAACTTATATCACGTGCCAAGCGTGGCGACGAGCATGCTTTCCGGGCATTGCTCGTCCTCCATGGTGACAGCCTGTATCGCACGGCCTGTATGTTACTGGGCCAGCGGGAAGGTGCGGAAGATGTGGTGCAAGAGACGTTTCTGGCCGCCAGTGTCGGATTACACCGGTTCGAAGGCCGGGCCTCGCTCCGCACCTGGCTGGGTGGCATTCTGGTTCGCCAAGCCGCCCTGTGGCACCGGCGTCAGAAAACCCAACGGGCCCCCGCACCCCTGACCGATGCGGACCTGCCCGCCGCCCGGGACGCACCCGGCGGAGTTGATGCACGAATGGACGTGCTGGCCATGCTGGGCCGGCTGCCCGCAGAGCAACGGGAAATTTTAACGCTACGCGAGTTTGAAGGTATGAGTTACGAACAGATTGCGACAGTTTTAGGCATCCCCGCCGGTACGGTTGATTCCCGCTTGCACCGTGCCCGCCAAGCCTTGAAAGTTTGTCTGGCCGAATATCAGGAAGGGACGCGGTCATGAAGAATTGCAACGACATCTTAACGCGTCTGAGCGCCTATCACGATGGCGAACTGCCTGCGGATCAGCTGCAGGAAATCACGGCCCATCTGGCGGTGTGTCCTGCCTGCCAACAGACCTTGAGCGATTTACAGCACACCAGCGCCCAACTGCGGCAATGGTCGGCGACCTTGTCGCCCCTGCAACAGGAACGCATCGTCCAAGCCTATCAACAGCGCCGCTGGCAGCGTACCCTGCGAACCGCACTGGGCTTATCCGCCACCGCGGCCGTCATCGCGATTATCGCCAGTCTGGGCTGGTTGAATGTTCTGATCCCCAGCAGCAGCAAGGATGTGGCCACGGTAGCCCCCAGCACATGGGAAAGGGTCGCCGTAGCCCGTGACGATGCCACCACCCAAACGAGCAATCCCGATCAGGATGTGGCCGTATGGATGGTCGCCAGCCTCAATGAAGGAGGCAATAGTCGTGAGTAAATCTGTCGTGCTTTTGCTTATTGTTTTTCTCGTGGCATTGGGCAGCGGCTTTATCGCCGGCTTCACCGCCCAGCGTCAGCCGATGGGCCCCGGCCCCAAGCCCGATCCCCGCTCCTGGCTGGAACGGGAATTGAAATTGTCCGACACCCAGAAGGAACAGATGCGGGCCATTTGGTCGGAGCACATGCGCAGCGGTAGCACCACCCAACCCGTGGACAAACGCCGGCAATATGCCCGTGAACGCGACGATGCCGTGGTGGCCTTGTTGACGGCCGAACAAAAAGCCGAATATGACCGCATCCGGCAGGCTTACGACGCCAAAGTGGCCGAATTGAATCAGCAACGCGACGCCCAATTCAAGGCGGCAGTGGAAAAATCCAAAGCCATCCTGAACCCCGAACAGCAAAAAGTCTACGAAGAAATATTGAAAAAAGGCCCCCCCGGCGGACGCGGTGGCTGGGGCCGGGGCAATCGTCCCGGCGGACCGGAAAGCCAACCCGCAACGGGACCGGGACCAGGTCCGGGCGACATGGAACCGTTCCGCGGACCCCATAATCACTAAGTGTTTTTTCTTTAGCCCCCGCTCTTACAAAAAGGAGATTGAGCATGGCTAGTTACAGAGGTATCGTGGCCGGTTTGGCCGTGTGTCTGATGGGTGTTGCGACGCTGCCTTTGGTGGCCCAGCAGGCCCCTGGTGCTGCCCCCGGTGGTGATGCCAATCCCCCGCGCCAACGCTACCATGGTGGTGGTAACGGTGGTGGCGATCGCATGGCCGAGATGCGCGAACGCATGACCACCCGGCTGAAAGAAGACCTCGGCTGCACAGATGAAGAATTCAAGGCCATCCAACCCAAGTTGGAAAAAGTTATACAATTGCGCATGCGATCCATAATGGGCGATGCGGTTCAAGAACTCAACAAAGTTCTGAAAAACAAGGACGCCAAAGCCGAAGAAATCCAGGCCAAATTGAAGGCTGTCCGCGAAGCCAAGAAAACCACCAAGGAAGCCCTAACCAAGGCTGAGGACGAACTGCGTGAGCTACTCACCGTCCGTCAGGAAGCCCAGATGGTCGCCAACGGCATCCTGGAATAAGTCCTTAAAAAAATAGCGTTGCAGACGCTATCGGCGGATCAGGTTACTCGGGCCTGATTCGCCGTTTTTTATGCGCCGTGCCAACGCCATACCCAATGAAAAAGGGCGGTACGCTCATGCGTCCCGCCCCATTATTACGTCCCAGGTAAGCCTGCGTGCGCTTACTTGATGAACAACATTTCGCGATAGGTCGGCAACGGCCACAGATCGTCCGCCACCTGGGTTTCCAAAGCGTCGGCATACTTGCGGACCGCATTCATAGCAGGCAGAACCGTATCCCGCATGAAGGTCGCATGGGCCAACGCATCAGCCGCGGCATGATGATCCAACACGGCGGCCAGGGCTTCGATCTTGCCTTCCAGCTCTTCGATGTTGCCGGCAATGCTCTTGAGCAGGCCTTCCTGATTCTTCACGACCACGCCCGCATCCTTGGCGGCTTTGACCGCAGTGGCTACTTCGCCCTGATACCGCAGGCTCGCGGGCAGAATCAGCGTCTTGGCGATGCTGACCGTCAACTGACCTTCGATATTCAGGGTCTTTTTGTAGTTTTCCAGGAAGATTTCATAGCGGCTGTGCAGTTCGCGTTCGCTGAGGACCTTGTACTTCGAGAACAGGGCGATGGATTCCGGGCTGATCAGCGAGGGAATCGAATCCACGGTGTTCTTGAAGTTGGGCAGACCACGCTTGGCGGCTTCAGCATGCCATTCTTCGGAATAGCCATCACCGTTGAAGATGATCCGCTTGTGCTTCTTGATGATGTCGCTGAGCAGCGCCTGCAGGGCCTTGTTGAAGTCCTTGCCACCCTTGACCGCGGTTTCCAGTTCGCCCGCGATGTAATCCAGCGATTCGGCCACGATGGTGTTGAGCACGGTGTTGGCACCGGCCACGCTCATCGAGGAACCCACCGCGCGGAACTCGAACTTGTTGCCGGTGAAGGCAAACGGCGAGGTGCGGTTACGGTCGCCGGCATCACGGGGGAACCTCGGCAGAACGCCGACGCCCAGTTCCATGGTACCGCCCGACTTGGTGCTGCTCGGGGTGCCCTTTTCGACCTGCTCGATGATATCGTTGAGCTGGTCGCCCAGGAAGATCGAGATGATCGCCGGGGGCGCTTCGTTCGCACCCAGACGGTGATCGTTGGCCGCCGAAGCCACCGCCACGCGGAGCAACGGAGCATACTTGTCCACCGCCCGGATGACCGCACAGCAGAAGGTCAGGAATTGGGCGTTATCATGTGGCGTCGAGCCGGGATTGAGCAGGTTTTCGCCCGCATCGGTGGCGATGGACCAGTTGTTGTGCTTACCCGAACCATTCACGCCCGCGAAGGGCTTTTCATGCATCAGGCAGGCCAGACCATACTTCTCGGCCACGCGCTTGAGCGTTTCCATGGTCAGCATCTGGTGATCATGAGCGAGGTTGGAACTTTCGAAGATCGGCGCGATTTCATACTGGGCCGGAGCCACTTCGTTGTGACGGGTCTTGACCGGCACGCCGAGTTTGTACAATTCCTGCTCGACTTCGAGCATACACGCCAGCACGCGTTCCGGAATGGAACCGAAATAATGATCTTCCATTTCCTGACCCTTGGGCGGCTTGGCGCCGAACAAGGTACGGCCGGAATTCACCAAATCCGGACGGGCATAGTAGAAATTGCGGTCAATCAGGAAGTATTCCTGCTCGGGACCAACCGTCGTGAAGACCTTGGCGCCGGTCTTGCCGAACAGCTTCAGCACCCGGGTCGCCTGCACGGCCAGCGATTCCATGGAACGCAGCAACGGCGTCTTCTTGTCCAGCGCTTCGCCGGTCCAGCTGACAAACGCGGTCGGGATGACCAGGACGGTACCGTTGGGATTTTCGAGGATATAAGCGGGGCTGGTCGGATCCCACGCGGTGTAACCACGGGCTTCAAACGTCGCGCGGAGACCGCCCGAGGGGAACGACGAGGCATCGGGTTCGCCCTGAACCAGTTCCTTGCCGGAGAATTCGAGCACGGCCTTGCCACCGGGTTCCGGCGACACGAACGAGTCATGCTTTTCCGCCGTCAGGCCGGTCATGGGATAAAAGATGTGGGTGTAGTGGGTGGCGCCTTTTTCAATGGCCCATTCCTTCATGCCCGAAGCCACGGCATCAGCAATACCGGGATCAAGGGGCAAGCCCTTCTTGATGGTTTCCTGCAGCTTCTTGAACACGCCCTTGGGCAGACGTTCACGCTGGGCTTCTTCATTGAAGACGTTGCTGGCGTAGATGTCCTTGAGGGGAGTGGCTTTGTAATTCACACGCGGGGCCAGAGTTTTGAAATTGGTCAACGCTGCAATTGCAGCACTACGGGCATTTACCGATCCCATATACAATCGCTCCTACAAGCTAGACACTTTGGGTGTTCCAGTTTCCGCCTGGCCGCACGAAACACTCGGCAGACTACAGGGGGGAATCACTCCGCTTCCGTTGATACAGCAAAAGCGATACCGAAATATCGCCAGATCGTGCTCAAGCTCAGTGCACGACATTTGCCTATCATCATATCATTCCGAAGAACTGTAAAGTCCTACCAGCAATGACGTAACGATTTCTTGCCCAGAGCCACATAAACCCACTGGAAAACAGATAAAAACGTCTGGGTTCAGATTCATTCGCCCACCTCAACGCCTAATTATTAAACATTGCAGACTATTTCATATTTATATGCCTAAATATTAGGCACGCCAAACCGGTGACCACTTCCCCACACCTCCGGGTTGCATTTTTAGTCTACTAGGCTCAAACTGTCTGCCCTGTACATGGCCGCGCCTTGCGGTCATGCAGTGTCTTATTCGTGTAAGGATGCCGCTCATGACAACCATTGATACCAGTTGGGATCGTTACCAGAAATTCTTCCTCGCCAACCACAAACTCGGCTTTTCGCTTGATGTCAGCCGGATGGCCTTCGACGAGAACTTCATCACCACCATCAAACCCAAAATGCGTCAGGCCTTCGAGGCAATGAAAGCGCTTGAAGCCGGCGCCATCGCCAACCCCGACGAAAAGCGTATGGTCGGCCATTACTGGCTCCGCCAGGCAACACTGGCGCCCGACACCCTCCGCACCGCCATCGAAAACACCATCACGCAAGTGAAAACCTTTGCCAAAGAAATCCACACCGGCAAGATTCTCACCCCTGCCGGCAAGAAATTCAAAACCCTGCTGGTGATTGGCATCGGCGGGTCCGCACTGGGCCCACAATTCGTCGCCGATGCCCTCGGTAGTAGCCGCGACAAGATGGCCGTTTACTTCTTCGATAACACCGATCCCGATGGCATGCAACGCGTGCTGGATACGCTGGGCGCCAAGCAACTGGCCCAGACGCTGGTGGTAGTCATCTCCAAGTCCGGTGGCACCAAAGAAACCCGCAACGGGATGCTGGTTGCCCAACAGGCCTTTGCCGCGGCGGGTCTACACTTTGCCGGTCACGCCGTTGCCGTGACCGGCGATAACAGTGAATTGGATCGCACCGCCGTCAGTCAAAAATGGATCGCCCGCTTCCCCATGTGGGATTGGGTGGGTGGCCGGACCAGCGTCACCTCCGCCGTGGGCCTGCTGCCCGCAGCGCTGCAGGGATTGGATATCCAAAAACTGCTCGATGGCGCGGCCGATATGGACAAACTGACCCGCAAGGCCGACCTGCGTGAAAACCCCGCCGCCCTGCTGGCGGCGATGTGGTACAGCAGCGGCAATGGCAAGGGCCTGCGCGATATGGTCATCCTGCCTTACAAAGATCGCTTGCTGCTCCTGAGCAAGTATCTGCAGCAACTCGTCATGGAATCCATCGGCAAGGAACTCGACCGCGCCGGTCAGGTGGTCAATCAGGGCATCGCCGTCTATGGCAACAAAGGCGCCACCGACCAGCATGCCTATGTGCAACAGTTACGCGATGGCATCAACAACTTCTTTGTCACCTTCATCGAAGTGCTGACCGATGACGCCGCCGTGGGCCGTCGCAGCGCGGTCACCCCCGCTGCCGCGTTGGAAGTCGAACCCGACATCACCTGCGGTGATTATCTGCATGGCTTCTTCCAGGGCACCCGCAAAGCCCTGGCCGAAAGTGGGCGTCAGAGCATCACCATCACGCTGGAAGAAGTCAGTCCGCAGACCGTCGGCGCCATCATCGCCCTGTTCGAACGCGCGGTGGGCCTGTATGCCGAACTGATCAACATCAACGCCTATCACCAACCCGGCGTCGAAGCCGGCAAGAAAGCCGCCGGCACAGTCATCACGCTCCAGAAAAAGATTCTGGCCTATCTGGCTCAGGGCGGGCAAGGCACCTGTGCCCATATCGCGCAGGAACTTGGCCTGGCGCACGAAGTGGAAACCGTGCACCACATCCTCCGCCATCTGGTGGCCAACGGCCGTCAGGGCATCCAAGCCGAAGGCCGCGACATCCTGACCCGGGTCTACAAGAAGGCCTGATTTTCAGGTCTAATCACGCCATAAACCACGCAGGGCAACCCCACATGGTTGCCCTGCTTTTTTTATGCGTATTCCCGATCTGTGCCAACCCGCGCGTAAATGAATTGGTGTACTACCCACCCATAAACAGAAAAGGCCACCCTTTGGGGGTGGCCTTCGCGTTGCACGATTTAAGGACGGGCTACCGACGGCACCGGACCGGAAACGCTTATGGCTGCTTCCTTCCGGACCTGACCAGGTTCACGGCCGACCCGTGCATCGGGCCCGCCCATAAATCGTGCACGCTTTCATTATACCTTCCCCGCACGCCTACGCCAGCGCCGATGGCGCTTTCCCATCACATTCAGTTCTCCGGCGGTACGGCTGGATTATTCGTAGAGACCGCTTGCGATCCGGCGGGCTCTTTGCCTGACCCAATCCAACCCAATAAAACCATCGGCCCCCCCACACACAGTAGCACATCCGCCACATTGAAAATATAGGGGTACCAGTCCACCATGAAGCGCAGCATATCACGCACATGCCCATAACAGATGCGATCGTATAGGTTTCCCAGCGCCCCCGCCAGCACCAACCCAAGTCCCACATGCAACCACCGGTGGTGTTGGGCACTGCTGATAAATAAATAACTGATCACAATCAACGCGACAAAACTGATGGCAATCAATATCGGCACCTGCCCCTGCGCCATGCCAAAGACGGCCCCCCGATTGATCGTCGTTTGAAACCCCAGCACTCCCGGCACCAGTGTGGTCATCACATTCGGTTGCCGTCCCACCCCGCACGGAAAGGCATCGTATTTGAGGTATAAATCCAATCCCAAACCCACCAGCGCCGGCACCACAAACAACGCCCAACAGAGTGGGCTGTGCCAAGCTCGCGCGGGCCGATCGGTCGGGGTATCCTGCGGCATCGTTACGCCTCGGTTGGCTTATTCTTCGCTGATGGAACGATACGCTGTCCGGGTGATTTTCGGAATGCCCGAACTGCGTTTTTCAATATTCTGGGCATGCTCGATGCAGAACTTGGCCCAGGGAGTGGCTTCCAGACGGACTTTGCCAATCGGCTTGCCGGTGCCCAGGCAGATGCCATAAATGCCATCTTCGATGCGTTTGAGCGCATCGTGGATATCCCGCAGCAACTGGCGTTCGGACTCGATCAGCCCCAGGGTGAATTCCTGCTCAAAACTGTCGCTGCCCACATCGGCCATGTGGATCGGGGCATTGGACAGATTATCGCCACCCTTGAAAGCTTCGCTTTCCATGGAGCCCACGTCACCGAGGATTTCCTGACGCTTTTCCAGCAGGGATTTGCGGAAGGCATTGAGGTCGGATTTAAGCAGTCCGCTCTTGCATTTGGTCAAATCCACCGCCCCGGTTTCGGTCTGGATGACAAACGGGCCGGTCAATTCCACGGCGTGGTTTTTACCAGATTTGGTTTCTGCGGGGAGCGCTTTGGCTTTCCCGGCCTTGGGCGCACTGAAGGGCGCGGGTTTGACGGCTTTGACCACAACCGGCTTGGCAGCTTTGACCACCACGGGCTTGACCGCTTTGACGGTCTTGACGGCTTTGACGGCCTTGACGACTTTAACCGGGGTCTTTTTCGCCTTGGGCGCGGTGGCTTTCACCGCGGCTTTGGCTTTAATCTTGGTTTTGGTCTTGGGGGCAACCTTGGCGGCGCGCCCGAGTGTGGGGGCTTTCCGGGACTGGCTGACTGAGGCCTTGGCCACTACCTTGGTCTTTACGGAAGCCGGCTTGCTCGGGACACTCTTTTTCTTTGCCATGTGCACTCCAGAACTATCTAACGACGAATTCACGACACTTGTTCGACATTTTTTGACCAGACCCTTGATTATAATCCAAAACTGGCAATATTCAATCCTCTCGTCCAGGGCTACCACCCAATAAATTCGCAGATGAGACAGTTGACCCCACCACCGTGGCCAATATGATGAGTCACATGACGATTACCCCCCAACCCCTGCGTATTCTCTGCCTCAGTGCCGGGGTGGGTTCGCTTGCCCCGTTGCATCAGACACTGACCGCGTTTGGCCAAGTGGAACTGGTCACTTCTCTGGATGACGCGCTGGCCCGGTTGCGCCACGAACATTTTGATGCCGTCTTGACCGGGGCCGGGGACTTCCTGCCCATTGAACGCGTGCTGACCAATACCCAGTCGGGACTGCTGCTGAACAACATTGCCGAGGGTATCTGTCTGGCCGATCGGCATGGGCATATTTTATGGAACAATCAACGGGTTGAATCCTGGCCGCCGGAAGTCCGCGCGGAACTGCAGCATGTGGCGGTGCAAACCCTGGAATACTTCCGCAGTCAACAGGCCACCGAAGGCCGGAAAGCCCCCCTGCTGGGCTCCAACGAGCCCGATCCCGGCGGATGCAAAACCCAGAAAATCACCTTTTCCGTCAACGCCAAACACTACGAGGCCATCTGCAATCCGATTCTCGACCATCACCGTGTGCCCAAGCAGGTGATAATTATTGCCTGGGATGCCACACAGGGCCGGCAACTCCAGAATAAAATTGATGCCATTGATATGGCCGGGCGGGAATTGGTCCGGCTGGAAGGGGAAGTGCTGGCCAAACTCGATGTTGGGCAACGGCTTAAATTGCTGGAAGATAAAATTATCCAGTACGTGCGCCATCTGTTCAATTTCGACCACTTCGCCATCCGCACGCTCAATCCGCAAAATCAAAAACTGGAAGTATTGATCGCCGTCGGCCTGCCCAGCGCCGCCATCGAACTGGACCTATACGCCCGTCCCGAAGGCAATGGCATCAGTGGTTATGTCGCCAGCACCGGACGCAGTTATATCTGTCCGGATGTGACCCAGGACCCGCTCTACGTGACCGGCCTGTCCGAGGCCCGCAGCAGTCTGACCGTGCCGCTCTGGCTGCATGACAAAGTGATCGGCATCTTCAATGTCGAATCCCAGCGCCCGATGGAGTTTTCGGAAAACGACCGCCAGTTCGCCGAAATTTTTGGCCGCTATGTCGCCCTCGCCATCAATGTGCTCAAACTACTTGCCACCGAGCGTTACACCACCACCGGGCAGGTGGCGCAGGACGTGTCGGGCGAGCTTTCCGGACCGCTCAACGACATCGTATCGGAAACCTCGCTGCTGATGGACGATTACATCGGCAATGATGAAATGCGCCGCCGGCTGCAATCCATTTTGGACAACGTGGAAAAAATCCGCACCTCGGTGCGGGAAGTGGGCAACCCCCGCGCCTTGTCGGGTTCTCTGGGGCTCAATCCCACCGTGACCGATCCGGTCCTCAATGGCAAACGGATTCTGGTGGCGGATGATGAACCGGCCATCCGCCAAACCATCTCCGATGTCTTGCGGCGATATGGCTGTGTCGTGCAGAGTGCCATTGACGGGGCCGATGCGCTGCGAATTTTTGATGCGGAGGGTCCGTTTGACCTGATTCTCTCGGACATCAAAATGCCGCACAAAACCGGCTATGACATCTTTGCCTATGTGCGGAAAAAACACCCCAAACTACCCGTGATTCTGATGACCGGTTTTGGGTACGATCCCCATCACAGCATCGTCCGTGCCACCCAACAAGGCTTATCGGCAGTGCTGTTCAAGCCCTTCAAAGTGGATCAGTTGCTGGAGCAGATGCGCAAGGCCATGACCCCGGCCAGCCCCGGTTAAACGGTCCCCGCGTCCAGCAGACGGCGCAGATACGCCCCCTCACGCTGCACCACCAGTTCCGGCTCCGCCCCCATCCACTCCACACTGAGGTATCCCTGGAATCCGTAGCGCCGCAACTGGCCGAGAATCTCGGGATATTTCATCTCCCCCTCGGCCAACGCAGTGCCCTTGCCATCTGCCCCCATGTTGGTGGCATGGACGTGCAGCACATGCGGCCAAAGCTGGGCCAAAGCCCCCAGATAATCCGTGCGAAAAGTCGAAGGTTGGTAGATTAATCCAAAATTAGGGCGATTCACCCGAGTGACCAGTTCCAGACTGGCGGGGACGGTATCCATAAGATTACGGGGATGGGTCTCGGCGGCCAGATTGATGCCCCAACGCCCGGCCTCGTCCGCCAGTTCCTGCAGGGCGTCCACGGTCCATTGCCACTGCTCTGCGTTGGCTTCTGCCGATCCCACCTTCCCGGTAAAAATGCGCACCGCACCGACCCCCAGTTCCCGGGCGACCGTCAAAACCTCGCGGCCATGAGCCAAACTGTCCCGGGCCAACTGCGCACTGCCGGTGAAATCGTAATAACTTGAGAGCATCGGCACGGTCAGACGCAACTGCCGGAGCTGCGTCACCAGGGCCGTCCGTTGCCCGGCATCATGTTTCTCGATATGCGTGTACCACAGTTCCACACCATCATAGCCCGCGGCTGGTAACAGCGGGAGGATGGTTTCGATGGCGCGTTCGATCACACGCTGCGCCCCCCACTTGTCGCGCTGGAAGGCGATACTGCAAAAACATAGGTGCATATCCGGCGGTTCCTGCGGTTGGGTTTGACGCTTAGCGCAATTCCTCACGCAGTTGTTCCGCCGCCTTCAAAATGGGGTCCTGCTTTTCCCGGGCCAACTGGATCGCCCGTTCCACGGCCCCCTTGGCTTCGACCAACCGGCTGGCCTTGCGATGTACCTGGGCAATATGGTAATAGGCAATCGGCAGCGGTTCGCCGTCAACCGCCTGGGCCAGTGCGGCCAGAGCGGCGCGGCTGTCGCCCATCAGGAAACGCACCCAGCCAATAGTATCCCAAACGTTGGCTTCGCTGATGCCCATGACCTGACCGGAACGCTCGATGGCCAGACGTTCGGCCCGATCCACCAATTCCTTGGCATCACGCGGGCGTTTGAGATCATCCGCCAGCAGATAGGCGGCATTATTCAACGCCTCCACATCATTGGGTTCCAGAACCAGCAGTTCCTGATAATAATCCATGGCCCGGCCATAGTCCTTGGCTTGATAGTAGCCCGAGGCCAGGACCCGCAGGATCTGCGCCTTGGACCCGATCAGGGTGGGTTCTTTGAGCAGCGGTTCCGCGATGGCGACCGCATCCTTCATCTGCCCGGCGGTCATCAGCGACTGGGCATATGCCAGCCGCAGCAGCGCATCCGGGTGCGTCTTAATGCGTTCCCGCAGGAAGGCCAACGCTTTATTGGGTTCAATGGCGGCCATCAGCGCCCGGGCGCTGCCCAATTGGCCGTTGGGATCTTTTTCCATCAGGTCCATGGACCGGGTGAAGTCAGCCAAAGCCGCATCCACATTTTTCAATGCCGCCAGCGCAGTGCCCCGCCGTAGATACAGATCCGGCAGTTTGCTTTGGGCCAACAGTTCCGTGGTAATGTCCACCACCAATTGATATTCC
This sequence comes from Phycisphaerae bacterium, assembly GCA_044344145.1. Lineage (GTDB taxonomy): Bacteria > Planctomycetota > Phycisphaerae > WQYP01 > WQYP01 > JBAXGE01. The sequence goes on along the minus strand of JBIJDM010000050.1, from coordinate 2,263 downwards.
TTGGCCTGTAACAGCGTATTGGTGTAGACCATACCGAGGGGAACACTTTTTTCGCTTTCGGCGTAAAGCTTTTTATGCACGTCCACAGCCTGGCTGATACGTCCCTGCTGGGCCAATAGATTGCCCAGAATGATCCGCCAGATCGCCTGATTGGGATAGCGCCGGATCGAATCGGCCAGCAGATTCTGCAAGGCGTCGAAAGGCCGCACAGCGCGGACACGAATGGCCGTCGGTTCGGTCGAATCCGGTGGGAAACGATTCACAAAGCCGGCCAACATGAATAGGTAATCGGACAGTTCCGTCCGGGCCGCCTGCAGATCGGGCTGGAAACCCAGCACGGCCTGATATTCCAGAATCGCTTCCGAGAACTGACGGGTGGTCCGATAAGCCCGGGCCAGCGTCAGGCGTGCCCGCAGTGCCTCGGGACGAATCATCCGGATCCGTTGCAGATCGCCGATGGCCTTTTCCGGATCGCGCAACATGCTGTAGTTGGTCAAGGCACGATAGAACAGGGCATCGGTATTACTGGGATTGTCTTCAATCACGGTTTCAAAGGCCTTGATGGCCTCCTGCGGTTTCTTCTGCTGCAGGAAGGCAAAGCCGCGCAACACCAAACCTTCGGGATCGCGGGGGCGTTCACGCAACACCTTCTCGGTCAGCCAGCTATCCGCCACTTCGAGTTTATTCTGACGAATCAGCGTTTCAATATACCGCCGGGTAATCCGGATATCCTTCTGGGGCTCCTGATTGTAAATCCCGAAATACACGGCTTCCGCCTGGACCATATCCTCGGTTTCGAAATACAAATCACCCAAACGGCGCATGGCCTCGGTTCCATCCGTGCCCTGGGTTTGAATCGCGGACTTGTAGACCGACACCGCTTCCTTCACCTGATTCAGCGAACGATGCATATCGCCGATATAGAGTAGCGCCCGGACCTGAATTTTCTTATCAGGATTACCGGTGAATGGCTCGTATACCTTCAAAGCGTCATTGATCTTGCCATCATCGCGTAATAAACGCGCCACGGCATTAGCCACTTCCAAGTCGTCCGGCCGGCTCTGTGCCACCCGACGCAGCAGGGTCAGGGCTTTGGCCGGTTCTTTTTGCCGGACATAGAGCAACGCCAGACGCTGCACGTTGTCCATATCATCGGGGGTCTTGGCCATCACGGCTTCGCGCCGTTCAATGGCCCCCCGTGGATCCCCCAGCAGATCTTCAAACGAACGCAACTGCGGATCGTTGGGGGCGATAATCTGTGCCTGCCGCAGATAATTCTGGGCGTATTGCAATTTGGACGATTCTGGGCTGCTGGCATACAACTGAATCAGCAGACGCATGGCCGCCAGATTGTCGGGACGCTGTTCCACCGCCCGGGTCAACGAGGCAATCGCTTCCCCAGTTTGTTCGGCTTCGAACTGCGCCTGGCCGAGATAGGTCCAGCCCGGGGAGTATTCCGGGCGAATGACCAAGCCCTCACGGAATAACTGGATCGCCATCGTCCGGTTACCCTTGGCCAGTTCCCACCGGCCCAGGAAGAATTTCCCATTCACGCCATCGGCATTCATCGCTTCGGCGCGTTTGGCATATTTTTCAATCAGGGGCAGATCATTCTTGCGCAGGGCTGCGATAAAGATCCGCTCGACCACCACATCGGAGTCAGGCTTGATGCGTTCCGCTTCCAGCAACGCCTGCAATTCTTCGTTTGCATTACGCTGCCCCGCCCAGTAATCCGCGTAGGTCCGGGCCCGTTCAAACGGGTCATCAATGTGATCAATGATCAGTTTCTGCAATTCGAGTTCCGACACATTGGGATTTTTCACCCGTTCGGCCAGAACCTGCAATTGCGTGCTCTTGGGATTGGCTTTCTGGGCCACCTCCAACAGCTGCATTGCCTCCGGACTGCGTTGCAGTCGAATCAGCGCGATACACGCCAGACTGACCACATTCTCGTCGGTGGCGTCTTTCTGCAGGAGCGGGTTAACCGTATCCAGCGCCTTCTGGTATGCCGAAGTGTTCAAATACACGCGGGCCAACAACAACCGGGTGGGCGGGGCATCTACCTGCTTGAGCAGTTCCTCCGCTTCGGCCGTCTGGTTCATGGCCAGCAAGGCAGTGGCCTTGAGCCGGATGGATTCCTCATACATCGCCCGGTTGGCGGTATCGCCCTGCAAGTCCAAAATCACCGGGTCAATCGAACGTATCGCTTCGTTATAACGGGCCACCCGCAGGTACAATTCCGCCCGGCGGATGCGGAACGCTG
>JBIJDM010000049.1:0-14253 GCA_044344145.1 Phycisphaerae bacterium | reverse complement strand
CACCCTCGAGGCGATATTGCCCGGCGGGGACCAGTACGGCGCCGCCCCCGGCCTTCCCGGCGGATTGGATGGCGGCATTGAAAGCGGCGGTATCGTCGGTGGTGTTATCGCCCTTGGCGCCGGATTTTTTCACATCAGCGACGACTTTGGGGCTGGGCAGGGGCTTTTCCCCGGCGGCATAGCCCGCATAGGAGCAATTCGGCATATTGGGTTGGACGTTGGGGGCTTTTTTGTAGGCGTCCCAAAGGGTTTGGCTGCTGGGGGCGGGGCCGGTGGCGATACTGACGGCGGCGACGAAAGACAGCGCAAGTGCGGGCAAAGCCCATTGCTTAACGGACATGAACGACTCCTCAAACAATCGCGGCGCACCAGAAACTGTAATACTCTAAGTTCATTAACGCCAAAGGGGTGCGGTTATTGCCGGGGAGGCTGAAAAGGGGGTTTTGGGGGAGTGGAGGGGGACAGGGGCAAAGGTGGCGCGTGGGTGGGGTGGATGAGAAAGGGTTTTTGCGGTAATATCCGGCCCGGGTGCATGTCGTTGATGGTCAAAATGTTTGAGGCGGATTTTTTGCGCGAAGGACACCGGCATCATGGCCAACATTGCATTCTTTCAAAATCGGCTGGGACGGACGGACGGGGTTTCTTTGGAAGTGGACAAATGGCGCGAGGTTTTACGCGACCGGATGGGCCACAAGGTCTGGTATTGCTCGGGCAATGACGATGTGCCGGGCAATTATGTCCTGCCGGAGTTGTATGCCCAGCATCCGCGCACCTGGCGCATCCTGCGTAATGGCACGGTGGAGTTCAAGGACTACGCCAGCGAGCAGGAACTGGAACTGGAAATCTACAACCATGCCGACATTATCGAAGCCAAGCTGCTGCAATTCATCACCGAACAGCGCATCGGCGTGCTGGCGCCCAATAATCTGTGCTCCGGCGGGTATCAGCCGGCGGCGGCCATCGCCATGCACCGGGTGATGCGGCGCACGGGCCTGCCGGCGATTATCCACAGCCATGATTTTTACTTTGAAGATTCGGGCGAAGTCCGCGCCACCTGTCACACCGTGGCGAGCATCTATGAACGCTATTTCCCGCCCAAGCTGCCCAATGTGCAGCATGTGGTGATCAACCGGTTGGCGCAGCGCGAGATCAAAAAGCGCAAGAATATTGATGCCACCGTGGTGCCCAATGTGTTCGACTTTGACCAGCCGGCCTGGACGGCGGACAGCTATAACAGCGAATTCCGCGCCGCGTGTGGGCTGAGTCCCGATGATCTGGTCTTCCTGCAGGCCACGCGCATTCTGGACCGCAAGGGCATCGAGATGGCCATTGATACCGTGGCCAAGCTGGCGGATCCCGCGCGGCGCAAGGCGCTGGTGGGCGTACGCACCGCTGGCGGGGGGCAGTTCCACGCCGGGGCGAAGATTGTGCTGTTGTGCGCGGGGATTGTCGAAACCATCGGCATCAGCGGCAATTACTGGTCGGCGCTGCAGGCGCAGGCCGTGGAATTGGGCGTGGATTTGCGCTATGTGGGCGATCTGGTCAAACACAGCCGGGGCACGAGTGATGACGGCAAGAAGATTTTCTCGCTCTGGGACAGCTATGTGCAGGCGGATTTTGTGACCTATCCGTCCACGTGGGAAGGTTGGGGTAACCAGTTCATCGAGGCGGTGTTCGCGAAGCTGCCGGTGCTGGTGTACGAATACCCGGTGTGGCAGACGGATCTGGGCCAGACGGGCTTTGATGTGGTGTCGCTGGGCCATGAGATCACGCACAAGGATGCGCGCGGGCTGGTGCATGTGGCGGATGCGGTGGTGAACCGGGCCGCCGATGAGATTGTGGCCATCCTGACCGATCCCGCCCGGCGGAAGCGCATCGGCGAACATAATTACGCGCTGGGCCAGAAGCATTATTCGCTGCACACGCTGCAGGGGATTATCACCGGCCTGCTGGGACGTTTTAATCTGTGAGGTGATTTGTGGCCCAGGTTGTTTGGCAACTCAACGGTTTACAGACCATCGGCGGACATTTGCCCCAGATTCACGGTGCGCCGCGCCTGCAGGCGGGGGGCATCTGGTTCAACGGCAGCCGCGATGGGCTGTTGGTTCCCGTCAATCCGCTGGCGGGACTGAAACAGTTCAGCATCGAGGCGCTGTTTCATCCGGACCCCGGCGGGGCGGCGGAGCAACGCTTTGTGCATGTGCAGTCGGGGGCCAGTCCCGACCGGGCGCTGCTGGAATTGCGCCTGACGCCCGATGGGCGGGGGTGGTATGCCGATACGTTTATCGGGTCGGCAGGGGTGGAACTGCCGCTGAATGATCCGCAACTGGTGCATCCGCTGAACGCGTGGCATGCGCTGGCGCTGACCTTTGACGGGCAGTGCATGCGGCAGTACGTCAACGGGGAACGCGAGTTGGAAGGCCATATCGCCTATCACCCGCACCCGGCCGCGGGGGTGACCGCGCTGGGGATGCGGGCCAATGGCGTTTGGCATTTCCGCGGGACCATCGCGGCGGTCCGGTTCAGTGATTTTGCGGTACCGGCGGCGGATTTGCTGCGGGTATAAGGCGGGTCAGGGGCTAACCGGAAATCCCGCGGGAGCTTTATTTCCTTTCCCCCGCGTCTGTTCGTACAATACCGATATGTTTACCGGCATCGTCCAACATGTGGGTCAGATTGTGGAACTGCGTCCCAGCGCGGCGGGGAGTCGGCTGGGCGTGGATTTGGGGCCGTTGGCCCAGCAAAAAGTCCAGCTGGGCGATAGCGTGTGCGTGTCGGGCGTGTGTCTGACGGTGGCGACACTGGCGGGCAGCCGGGCGGAATTTGATGTGGTCAGCGAGACCCTGCGACGGACGTCGCTGGGGCAGCGCCGCCGGAGTGATCGGGTGAATCTGGAATTATCGCTGCGGCCCGATTCGTTTCTGGGCGGGCATTTTGTGCAGGGGCATGTGGACGCCGTGGGCACGGTGGCCCAGATTCAAAATCAGACGCAAGATTGGCTGATTACTGTGACCGCGCCGGAAGAGTGCCGCCCCGTGATTGTGCCCAAGGGTTCGATTTGTGTCGAGGGGGTTAGCCTGACCATCGCCGGGGTGAACGGCAACCAATTTACGCTGGCCATTATTCCCACCACGCTGGCGGCCACCACGTTGGGGGCGCTGACGGCGGGGGCACCGGTCAACATTGAAACCGATATTGTGGCCCGGACGGTGGTGCATTACCTGGCGCTGGGCAAAGTCCAGAACCCGGCCACGGCGGGGCTGACGTTTGGCCAGTTGCGGGAGGGCGGTTTTGTCTGAACGCCTGCCTATTCTCGGCCTGACCATGGGCGATCCGGCGGGGATCGGGGCGGAAGTCATCGTCAAAGCGCTGGCCGATCCGGAAATCCGCAAGCTGGCGAATTTCGTGATTTACGGCTTGAATGAAATTTTGACGTATGCCGCGGATCGCGCGGAAATCGAAACCTTCTGGTGGCGCGACCAATACGACCGGTTCAATCTGCCGTATCAAAAGCCGGTGGTGGCGCTGGATTACGATGATATTGCCGACCCGTTGTGTGAATGGCGTGGGCCGTCGAAACTGGGCGGGCAGGCGAGTATGCAATTTCTGCTCGATGCCATCAAGCACGCGCAGGGGCGCAAGATTGACGCCATCGTGACCGCGCCGATCTGCAAGGAAAGCTGGAAACTGGCGGGATACAGCCGGTATCCGGGGCATACGGAATTGCTGGCGGATAAAACCAAAGCCAAGCGGTATGCCATGATGTTTGCAGGGCTGCCGCGCGACCAGCGCGGGACGTACTGCATCCAGGCCCCCGGCGGGCGCGGGGCGTTTGGGTTGCAATATGCCGGGCTGCGCGTGGTGCTGGCGACGATCCATGAACCGCTGTTTGAAATCCGCAACAAAGTCACCATCGGCTGTGTGTTTGATCCCATTGATCTGGCCCATCAGGCGCTGCATGATTGGATGGGCATCGAACGGCCGCGCATCGCGGTGTGCGGGTTGAATCCGCACGCGGGTGAAAACGGGCAATTCGGCGACGAAGAAAAACGCATCATCGAACCGGCCATCCAGATGGCGCGGAATATCGGCATTGACGTGCACGGCCCGTTCGCGGCGGACACGATTTTCCTCAAGGCCGCGCAGGGCGCGTATGACTGCGTGGTGGCGATGTATCACGACCAGGGTTTGATCCCGGTGAAGCTGCTGGATTTCCATGGGTCGGTGAATATGACGCTGGGCCTGCCGATCGTGCGGACCAGTGTGGATCACGGTACCGCATTTGATATCGCGCGGAAAAACCGCGCCGACCCCAGTTCCATGAAAGCCGCGATCGTAATGGCAGCGCATATCGCCAAGATGCGCATGAACGCGACCCCGTCGGTGTGAGACGGATTTTTCCCATACATCATTAGCCCGGATTTCCCGGATGAATTTCTGATTTTGATAGAACCAACACGTGTTTGAGGCCGTAATATAAGGTGTTCCCCACACTTTATACCTGACATGGAAGGCCCACCCCATGGGTGAAGTACGCAAGGATGCGTTAAAGGTCGGTTGTGACGGTTCGCTTCGGCTGGAGTTTCACGGAGCCGAGACTGAACAACGCCACCGGTCTGCCCATGCCATGCCAAAACTGCCACCAGCAGTTGAAAGAATGCCCCGCACCCCCCACGGCGCTCGTCAAAAGGTCGCTCCGAAGAACGAAAACGCTCGACGGGCCAGTTCGAGGCAGTTATGCTATGCCAGATGGCTGACGACGGTCGTCGGCCCAAAGCCAACGGGGAAATCCCGGTTTTCTTGTGTGAAGGCGGGTCGATGCCGGAAATCATTTTCAGCCAACGGCCCCGGCCGCGGTGGCGGGTGTGGGTGTTTTCGGATCTACAGCAGAGCGAGCCCTCACGGGCCGAGCGCTGCATGCGTATTGCCGTGGACGATTTTCAACGGCTCAATCTGCCCTGCGATCAATTGTGGTACCTCGGCGACGCCGTCGAAGGCGAGAATCCTGAGCTCGTGTGCCAGATGGTGCAAATCCAGCTGGAGTTGCTTCGGCCCCTCGGCGTGCCGTTGCGGTATGTCAACGGCAATCACGATTTCGATCTATTTCAGTTCGATCCAAACCTGCCGCTGCAGACGCCATTCTGGGCGGCGGTCAGCGCTCAGCCCGGCTGGCGAACGACAGCGCGGCTCGATGAGTTTTATTTCTGGGAAGAGCTCGGGGGCGTTCACGTGCTCTTCATGAGCGACCACTGCGATGTGCACGCAAATCCGCCGCGGTGGACGAGCACGCACGGCGCGCTGCAGCGCGGGCCGGAGCAATATCCGCACAGTGCGGCGGTGTGGGCGGATCTGAAGGCGCAGATCGCCGCAAAAACCGGGCCCGTGATCATTGCCGGGCACGGCGCGTTTCCTGGCGGAAACCGTGCGGGCGCGCTGATGCAGCGCCTCCTCCCGCTGCCTGAGAACGTCAAGCTGGTGTTATATGGCCACGCGCATATCGGCGATCTGCGGCTGGTGAAGGAAAACGTGTACCGCAAGATCGCGTATGTGGATCACCAGCGGATTCCGCAAGTGGATGTGGCCTCGCTGGAAGATGCCCGCGGCGATGAGATACGCTCAGCCATCGTGGAATACCACACCGATGGTTCACTGCTGGTGTTATTCAGGGATCACAAATGTGCCCGCTGGCCAGAGGTCCTTGCGATTGGGGCAAGTCGCTAGAACGCCTCAAGCAATATACGCTTTCTTCATTCTGCCGGGCGTTTACGCCTTGCGGAAGAGTTCGCGGTAGCGGCCATTTTTGCCGCCCGCGGATTCCACGATGGTGCCGGTGAGTAGTTGCAGGTCGGCATTGTCGGGATAGGTGGCGAGAACTTTGGCACAGCGTTCCTGAACCGTGCCGGCGGCGGCGCGGCCGTAGATCAGGCGATAGGCCTGCCACAGCGCTTCGATGCGTTCTTCGCTGAAGCCCCGGCGGCGCAGGCCAATTTGATTGACGCCGCGCACTTCGGGGTGGAAGCCTTCGGCGATCATGAACGGCGGGATATCGTGTTGCACGCCCGACAGGCCGCCGATAAAGGCCATCTGGCCGATGCGGCCAAAGTGGGTCACGGCGGAACCGCCGGAGATAATCACATAATCGCCCAATTCCACATGGCCCGCCAGCATGACGCCGTTGGCCAGAATGACATGGTTGCCCACGATGCTGTCGTGACCGAGATGCACACCGGCCATGAACAGGCCGTGGCTGCCGACGCGCGTTTCCCAGCCGCCATCCTCGGTGCCGATGTTGACGGTGCTGTATTCCCGGAAACGGTTGTGGCTGCCGATGATGACCCGGCAGTCGCCACCGCGATATTTGAGGTCCTGGGGTTTGCCGCCGATAAGGCAATAGGGATAGAACTCGTTTTTTTCACCCGCGACGGTGTGGCCCTCGAGCGTGGCGTGATGATGCACCACACAGCCCGCGCCCAGTACCACGTGCGCACCAATATAGGCGCCCGCGCCCACGGTCACATCCGCGGCCAGTTGGGCACCGGGTTCGATAATCGCACTGGGATGAATTTGAGCCATGATCGGTTTCGCTGTTTACGAAGTAATAATTACGCCTCGGCGCCGATGCGCCGGATGCGGTCATAACGCTGGTTCACCAGATCGGCCACCGGCAGGCGCTTGAGCTCGCGCAGGGTGCGGTCCAGATAACGTTCGATGCTGTCGGCGGCGGCCCGGGGATTGCGGTGCGCCCCGCCGAGGGGTTCTTCGATAATCTCGTCAATGATGCCCATTTCTTTCAGATAACTGCTGGTCAGCTTCAGCGCCTCGGCGGCGTCGGGGGCATTGGTGGAGTTTTTCCACAGGATGCCGCTGCAGCCTTCGGGCGAGATCACGCTGTACCAGGCATATTGCATCATAGCCAGGCGGTCGCCCACGCCGATGCCCAAGGCCCCGCCGCTGCCGCCCTCGCCGAGGACCAGACAGATAATCGGGACTTTGAGGCGGGACATTTCGCGGAGGTTGACGGCGATGGCTTCGGCCACGCCACGTTCTTCCGAGCCGATGCCGGGGAACGCGCCGGGGGTATCAATAAAGGTGACGATGGGGAGGCCGAACTTTTCCGCCAACTCCATTTTGGCCAAGGCTTTACGATAACCTTCGGGGTGGGCGCAGCCAAAGTTGCAGGCAATCTTTTCTTTCGTGTCGCGGCCTTTGTGCTGGCCGACGACCATGACTTTGTGGGTGCCGATGCGGCCAAAGCCGGTGACGATGGTTTTATCATCGCCAAATTTGCGGTCACCGTGGAGTTCGTCGAAATTTTTGACGATCAAATCAATGTAATCGCGGGTCTGGGGGCGTTGGGGATGCCGGGCGACTTGGACGGTTTCCCAGGCGCTGAGATTCTGGTAGGTTTTCTTCAGCAAAGCGGATAATTGATGCCGCATCTGGCTGATTTCCGTGGCCAGATCCACGCCGCGGGATTCCTGCTGGGTGACCAGTTCGCGGATCTGCTTTTCGATGGCGACAATGGGTTTTTCAAACTCCAACACCATGGCCGGGCTGCTGGATTTAGGGGCTTCCGCCATAACAATGCTCCAGACATATTTCGCGCGCCCCATCAGGGACGGCAATAGCCCGAAAAGTATAACCGAAAGCGGGCACGGGGGCGAATAGCCGGGGCGGGGAACGAGGGTGGTCGGCCAGATTGTCGCAGAGGTGAATCAGGTTCCTAATCGCGCCGCAAGGTTCATATCCTACGGCACGAATTGGAGGTAAGAACGATGGGGACGGGGTTGGGTATTTTCATTGCAAGGGCTGCGTGGCGGGGATGATCCACGCGGACGGATGCTGGCTAAAACCGAGCTTCGGGTAATATTCCACGGCTTGGGGTGCTGCGAGTAGGATCAACTTGGCTTTTGGACCAAGTTGTGCTTGCGTGCGGCGGATGAGTTCCCGGCCAATGCCCAGCTTTTGGTAGTGCTCATCAACGGCCAAGTCGGAAAGGTAGCAGCAATATTGGAAGTCCGTCACAGCGCGCGCGACTCCGACGAGTTTTGTGCCGTCCCACGCGGTGCACAGCAGGTTTGCATGTTGCAGCATCGCCCTGATGCACGCGGGGTCGTCAACGGGGCGCCGCTCGGCCAGAGTTGAGCGCTGCAGGAGATCGACAAATTCCGCATCCGTAATCGTGCGACGGGTTTCATACTGGATATTCATGCCGTGGGCCTAATCCGGTGTAAGTTGACAGGACACGGGCCAACGAACGCCGTCGGCCATGATGCATAGCCTAACGTCAGGGCCCAGGCCTGTCGAAGTATTTCTGCCGTCCGACCGATTCTTCGCCCGGGGGCGAATAGCCGGGGCGGGGTAAGTAAGTTACGATGGAACAAGCGGTTATAACCACTCAAGGCGAATTTGCGCAACCTTAACGTGACCTTAGCAATCGCAACCTAACCTATAGACGTGTTGATGTGGAAGGCAGCTTTTATTGGAGGACTAAAAATGTCCAAGTTGGTAAAGATGATCGGTAAGGCGTTGGCGGTCACGGCTCTGGTGGCGGTGCCCATGCTGGCGGTGGCGGTTGAGGTGGATAAGAATCTGCCCAACTATGTCAAGGCGGATGGCGTTTCGGGTTCGGTCAAGAGTGTGGGTTCCGATACCCTCAACAACCTGATGACGCTGTGGGCGGAAGAATTCAAGAAGCAGTACCCGAGCGTGGCGATTGAAATCGAAGGCAAGGGTTCGAGCACCGCGCCGCCGGCGTTGATCGCGGGCACGGCGCAGTTGGGCCCGATGAGCCGCGAAATGAAGAGCACCGAAGTGGACAAGTTCAAGGAAAAGTTCGGCTACGAACCCACCAAAGTGGAAGTGGCGCTGGATGCTCTGGCGGTGTTTGTGCACAAGGACAACCCGATCAAGGAACTGTCGCTGGATCAGGTGCGGATGATTTACTCGGTCGAAGGCAAAGATATGACCTGGGGTGATCTGGGTCTGACCGGGGATTGGGCCGATAAGAAGATTTCGCTGTATGGCCGCAACTCGGCGTCGGGCACCTATGGTTTCTTCAAGGAACATGCCCTCAAGAACAAAGACTACAAGCCCACCGTGAAAGAACAGCCCGGCAGTTCGGCTGTGGTGCAGGGCGTGGCCACCGACAAATATGGTGTGGGTTACTCGGGCATCGGTTATGTAACGGCGGATGTGCGGGCGGTACCGCTGGCGGCCAAAGATGGCGCCAAGGTCTATGAAGCCTCGGCCGAAAACGCCTATGCGGGCGATTATCCCCTGCAGCGGTTCCTGTTTGTCTATGTCAACGTCAAGCCCGGCAGCGGCGCTTCGCCGATTGTGCAGGAATTTATCAAGCTGATTCTGAGCCAGGAAGGCCAGCAGACCGTCGTCAAGGATGGGTATTACCCCGTCCCGGCGCTGGTGGCAACCAAGAATGTCAAAGCGGTCAGCGGCAAGTAAGGTTGGGGCCGTGGTGGTAAGCTATAATGAGCGCCGGTAGTTCGCTGCCGGCGCTCTTTTTATGGTTCTGGTGGCGGTTGGGCTCTTGGAGGATTGGCACGTGTCGGAACCGATGGACAAAATGCCGGCCATGGGACGACGGACCCGCTGGGGTGTGGTCTGGCTGGACCGGGCCATGAACGTGGTGATCACGGTCGGGGGTTTGGCGGTGACCGGGGCGTTCACGTTGATGGTGGTGTTCATCTGTTGGACCGTGGTGCCGCTGTTTTTACCAGCGCAAATGGGCGAGAAATCCAAGGTGGCCTTGCACACCGGCGGCGCGACCACGTTGCCCGGAGTGGCGACCCAGCCGGTGACGGCCAAGCCGTTGGCGTTGGAGATAGATGAATATCTGGCCACCGGGTGGGTGTTGTACGCGGATGGGATGTTACGGGTGTATAACCTGGCGGATGGCCAAGAGGTGATGATCCGGCAGATATGTGCCCAGAAGCCGGTGCATGTGCGGAACAATCGCGGGGTGCTGGCGGTTTCGTATGCGGATGGCACGGTGCAGGTGGGGCAGATTAAATTTGCCACGCGCGTGCGGCCGTTGGAAGAGGTGGCCGAGGCGCTACGGCCCGCCGTGGGGGCGGTTAAGGTGGGCCCGGAATGTGTGCTGCAGGGGGTGGTGGATGAGCAGGTGCGGGAAATCCGTACTGAGGTGGAGCTGTCGGAACCGCTGAAAATCGGCACCGGCCAGCCCTTGCTGGCGGCGGATTATCTCAAGACCCCCAATTTTGAAGCGACCCTGACGCTGGCAGTGGATAAGACGCTGACCTTTGCGACCATCACCAAGAAAACCAACATCATGACCGGCAAGGTGCGGACGGTGGTGGAGAATAACGAATTGCCCGCGCTACCCAAGCGTGAAAATGCCGACGTGGTGGGGGTGTTGCTGGGGGGCTCCGCACGGCAGGGGTATGTGGTGTATCGCGATGGCTGGCTGGTGCGGATCAATCTGGATGACCCGGCGAAGGCCTATGTGGCCGAAACGGTGGATCTGCTGCCGGAGGCGGATGGGCAGGTGGCCACGGTGAGTATGTTGTTGGGCAATGTGACGCTGGTGGTGGCGGATCAGAAGGGGAATGTGGCGGGATGGTTTGCTGCCAATGCCACCGCGCGCGAACAGGAAGCGCTGCAACGGCAGGGGGTGGATTTAATCAAACTCAGCGCGCCGCTGGGCGCGGAGGCAGCGGCCAAAGTCGCCGCCGCGGGTGTGCGGCTGGGACGGGACAAGGAACGAATGGTATTGGCACATGCGTTGGATGCCCAGCCGGGGGCGGTGGTGGCGCTGGCATTTTCCAACCGGGACCGGCAGTTTGTATCGGCGGATAATCAGGGCCATGTGTGGCTGCGGCACATGACCAGCGGGACCACGCAGGCTCGGTTGCAACTGGCGGAGCCCACGCCGATCGCGGCGTTGGCGCTGGCGCCAAAAGTGGATGCCGTGGCGGTTCTGCATGAATCGGGCGGGCTGCGGCTGTTGGGGCTGCATAATCCGTATCCCGATGCGTCGCTGAAACAGTTGTTCACGCGGATTCATTATGAAGGCTATGCGGAGCCGGATCACACGTATCAGAGCTCGGGCGGGACGGATGATCTGGAAATGAAAATCGGCATGGTGCCGTTGATCTTTGGCACGCTCAAGGCGACGTTTTATGCGCTGCTGCTGGGGGTGCCGCTGGCGGTGATGGGGGCGCTGTATTGCAGCGAGTTCATGCATCCGCGGGTGCGGGCGGTGGTCAAGCCGGTGGTGGAACTGATGGCGTCGCTGCCGTCGGTGGTGCTGGGGTTCATGGGGGCGCTGGTGCTGGCACCGCTGGTGGAAACCCATGCGCTGGCGATTCTGCTGGCGTTTATTCTGGTGCCCACGGGCATGGTGACGATCGGTTTTTTGTGGCAGTTACAGTTGGTGAATGTGACGGGGTTGCTGCCGGATACGCCGCGCGGGCGGTGGTGGGCGGAACTGTGGCCGGCACTGAAATTCGGGTTCATGATCGTGGCGGTGCTGGGGCTGTTTGCGCTGGCATTCCCGGCGTCGGGCTGGCTGAATAGCTGGTTCTTTGCCGGGGATTTCAAGGGATGGCTGAGCGGGACCAGCAAGGTTTCGGGCACGCCGGGCTGGGTGATTTTGCTGACGCCGCTGCTGGCGGTGGCGCTGACGCTGGTCTTCAATCTCAAAATCCGCGGCCGTATCAAGATATACCGCGCCACCAGTTCGCGTTTGCTGGTCGGGTCGCTGGAATTGGTGCGGCTGGTGCTGACCGTGTTGGTGGCGCTGGGCTTGGCGTGGGGAATCGGCAGCGGTTTGACGGCGCTGGGTTTTGATCTGCGCGATCACCTGCCGGGGCTGGGCTTCAGCAATGGGCTGGGGCAGATGGTCGGTTCCTACATGCAGCGGAACAGTCTGATGGTGGGAATCCTGATGGGCTTTGCGATTATTCCGATTATTTTCACCGTGTCGGAAGACGCCCTGTCACGGGTGCCCAATTCGGTGCGCAGTGCCTCGGTGGGCGTGGGGGCGACGCGCTGGCAGACGGCGGTGTATGTGGTCTTGCCGGTGGCGATGAGCGGGATTTTCTCGGCCATCATGATCGGCTTTGGCCGCGCGGTGGGCGAGACGATGGTGGTGCTGATGGTGTCGGGACGCACGCCGATTATGGATATGAATATATTCAACGGGCTGTCGGCGTTGTCGGCGAATATCGCCACGGAACTGCCCGAGGCACCGCTGGGTTCGACGCATTACCGGATCTTGTTTTTGTCGGCGCTGATTTTGTTTGTGCTGACGTTTCTGGTGAATACCGCGGCGGAAGTGGTGCGGGCGCGGTTCCGGAAAAAGGCGGCGGCGATGTGAGTGGCAGATTGATGACAGACTGAAATCAGGATGGTTATGAGCGAAACAACCAAGGGCGAAAATTCACTGGTCAGTGCGGAAAAGCAGCACAGTCTGCTGTTCAGCGGCGAAGCCATGGTCTGGCTGATGGGCGGCGGGGCGGCGCTGGCGGTGTGCATGATCGTGGCCCTGCTGGCGACGATTGTCTATTTCGGCACCACCACGTTCTGGCCGCTGCCGCTGGAACAGATGACGGTGCAGAAGTGGGAAGCCAATGCCCAAACCGGGGTACGAGAACGCAGTGCGACCGTGGAAACGATCTTGGGCGAACCGGTGGATGCCAGCGAATTTGTGCCCCCGGGTGAAACCGCGGCGCAAAAGCGGGTGCTGTATCGCACGGGTAATTTTGATGTGTCGGGAACGGATTTCACCTGGGTGACGGACCGGGATGTGGTGGCGCGGACCACGCCGGCGTGGGCGCTGGTGCTGGAACGCCAGGAGTGGGGCAATGCCTACGGTACGCTGGAAAAGGTGATTGTGGATGGCGTGGTGACCGAGGGTGGGCCGGCGGCGTGGGCGAAGTTGCAGGAAGTGCACGGCCCGATGCGGGCGCTGTTCGACCAGATTTACCACATCAATAAATATGAACTGGGCGAGCTAAGTGCCCAGCTCAAGCATCTGGAACAGGAACGCACGCGGGCCAAGAACCGCTATGGGGCCAAGAGCGCGGAATTCCGCGCCGCCGAAGCGGATATCGCCCAGCGCACCGTGCCGATTCAGGCAGAAATTGACCGTTATAAAGTGCAGGTAGACGACCTGCGCCGCAAGATGGCCGTGGCCCAGGTGGTGATCCGCACGGCGGATAACAAGGTGATCCCCGCCGACCGGGGCCAACTGGAAAATCCGATGTATGTCTGGCAGATTGTGCGTGTCTACCCGGCCAATCAACTGGGCTGGTGGGGCAAGTGGAGCGTCTATTTTTCGCGCTGGGGGGAATATCTCTCGGCCGATCCGCGCGAAGCGAATATGGAAGGCGGCGTGTTCCCGGCGATTATCGGCACAGTACTGATGACGTTTCTGATGATTCTGGTCACGGTGCCGATGGGTGTTATTGCGGCGCTGTATCTGCGCGAATACGCCAAACAGGGGTGGCTGGTTTCGCTGGTGCGGATCAGTGTGAACAATCTGGCGGGGGTGCCCAGCATTGTGTTTGGGGTGTTCGGGCTGGGGTTCTTTGTCTATGGGCTGGGGACGTTTATTGACAAAGGTTCGCCGGTGCCGCTGCCATCGGGGACCTGGGTCTTGGCGGTGGTGGGCACGGTGGTGGTATTTATCCTCGCGGTGTTCACCTCGGTGCTGATGGCCCGCTCGGTGATGAAACCGAAATTGCAGAGCCGGCTCAAGACCGCCACGGTGGTGTTGTGGGTTATCACCCTGCTGGCGCTGGGGGTGGTGCTGGCGACGAATCCGTATTTCCGGGGTTTCTACTGGGATTTGGGCAATGACCCCAAACTGGGCAAGACGGCGCTGCTCTGGGCGTCGCTGACGCTGGCGCTGCTGACGCTGCCGGTGGTGATTGTCAGTACCGAAGAGGCGCTGTCGGCGGTGCCGCGGTCGCTGCGGGAAAGTTCGTATGGCTGCGGGGCGACCAAGTGGCAGACGATCTGGCGTGTGGTCCTGCCGCGGGCGTATCCGGGGATTTTGACCGGGACGATTCTGGCCATCGCGCGCGGCGCGGGCGAAGTGGCCCCGCTGATGCTGGTGGGGGCGGTGAAGCTGGCCCCGGAACTGCCGTTAACCAGTGAGGCCCCCTTCTTCGGCGCCGACCGCAGCTTTATGCATCTCGGCTTCCATATCTTTGATCTGGGCTTCCAGAGCCGCAACGCCCAGGCCGCGACCAATATGGTCTATACCAC
>JBIJDM010000230.1:0-4240 GCA_044344145.1 Phycisphaerae bacterium | reverse complement strand
GGCAAGGATATGGCCCTGCGGTTGCAGGAACTGAGTCTGACGCTGTACAACACGGCGGCGGAATATGCCCGGGATCTGGGCATCATCATTGCCGATACCAAGTTTGAATTCGGCGTGACCTCTGATGGGCAGTTGATTGTGATTGATGAAGTGCTGACGCCGGACAGTTCGCGTTTCTGGCCGGCGGACCAATATAAAGTGGGCCGCGACCAGCCGAGTTTCGACAAGCAGTATGTGCGCAACTATCTGGAAACCACGGCGTGGAACAAACAGCCCCCCGCCCCGGCACTGCCGGCGGATGTGGTGCATCACACGCGGGCGAAGTATATGGAAGCCTTTGAACGGCTGACCGGGCAGCAGTATCACCGGCCGCACGCCTAAGCGGCGCGGGATGAGACAGTATGAAGTTCGCAGCGCCCGGCCCCTGGTCGGGCGCTGGTATTATGGAGTAACCAACCATGTTTGACGCAAGCCAATGTCTGGCGGAACGTTGTCACCAGATTGATGCCTCGGGCATCCGCAAGGTGTTTGATCTGGCGGCGAAACTCAAGGACCCGATCAATCTTTCGATCGGGCAGCCGGACTTTGATGTGCCGGAATCGCTGAAGGCCGCGTGTATCAAGGCGGTGACGGCGGGGCAGAATCGCTATACCCAGACACAGGGACTGCCGGAGTTGAATGCCCTGGTGCGGCAGCGCGTGAGCGCGGCCACGCAATGGAACGAATTTGGCACGCTGATGATTTCGGGCACGTCGGCGGGGTTGGTGCTGGCGATGTTTGCCACGCTGAATCCCGGCGATGAGGTGCTGTTCGCGGACCCCTACTTTGTGATGTACAAACATCTGCCCAAGCTATGCGGAGCGGTGCCGGTGGCGGTGGATACGTACCCGGATTTCCGGCTGCATCCGGAACGCTTTGAGGCGGCCATCACGCCGCGCACCAAATTGATCGTGGTATGTTCGCCCAATAATCCCACAGGCACCACGTATGATCAGGCGGAGTTAACCGCGCTGGCGAACGTAGCCAAGCGGCATAATCTGCTGGTGATCTCGGATGAAATCTATGACGCGTTCAATTACACGCCGCATGTGAGTATTGCGCCGCTGCTGCCCAAGCAGTGTCTGCAACTCAAGGGTTATTCCAAGACGTATGGCATGACGGGCTGGCGGTTGGGGTATGTGGCCGGGCCGCAGGCGATTATCGAGCAGATGACCAAGCTGCAGCAGTACACGTTTGTCTGTGCGCCTTCGATGGTGCAATATGCGGCGCTGGATATGGAACTGCGCACGCCGGTGGATATGACGCCGTATATCACGGCGTATGCGGCGAAGCGTGATCTGGTGTATAACGGCCTGCGTGAGGTGTTTCCGATCAACCGGCCCAACGGGGCGTTCTATATGTTCCCGCAGGTCCCCGGCGGTGGCAGCGCGACAGAGTTTGCCCAGCGGGCCATCGAGCGGAATGTGCTGGTGATTCCGGGGAATGTATTCTCGGGCTGCGATACGCATTTCCGGCTGAGTTATGCCACCAGTGATGCCAAGCTGAAGGCGGGCATTGAGGTGCTCAATGCACTGGGGCGGGATATTCTGGCCGGGAAATAAGGTCAGGTTAGCGGCACGAACATCTGACGGATGGTCTGTGTAGCGGGGTCAACTTTGGCCACGAGGGGTTGGCTATCCAGTTCGGCGCAGCGGTCAATGTCAGTTTCCAGACCGGCGGAAATCAGGTTGATACCCCCCTGCCCGAGGCGCAGGGCGGCGGGTAACCGGTTGCGGGTGGCAGCGAAGGTGTGATAGGCCATCCAGGCGGTGTCGGTGAAAGGTAGGTCGGGGCGGTAGGTTTGCTGCAGCAAATTCCAGAGAATAGCACCGGCGCCGATGACGTCTTCGATGGCGTGGGCTCCTTGCGTACCAGCGCACAGCAATGTAATGGGGGCACCAAAGACATCGCGGGAAAGCCATTGGGCGGTGGCTTGGGCGTTGAGCAGACTGCCCAGCAGAATTTCGCTGGCGCCATGGGCGGCTAATAGGGCGCGGGTGCCGTTGGTGGTGGAGCAAACGAGGGTTTTACCCTGAACCACGGCGGGGATAAACTCGGTGGGCGAGTTGCCCAGATCAAAGCCGGGGACCTTGAGACAGTCACGTTCACCGCAGACCAACGCGCCGGGGAGCGCGGCTTTTTGGGCCAACGCGACGGCGGGTTCGGCGACGTAATGGATGGCGGTGGCGCCCTGAGCCAGAGCGGTCACCATGGTGCTGGTGGCACGCAGGACATCGAGCACCACAACCCGGGCGCCGGTGGTGTGCTGGGGACGCAGGAGCGAAGGTAAAAAAACAACATCAATCATTTGCAACTCGCTGGCAATAGGACTAATCTTCCATAGTTAACTAGCATAGCATTTTACGGCATTTTACCCCATTTGCGTCAGGAGTCAGTTATGGCCCGTGTCTGTTTTATTCTGGTAGCGGGTTTGAACGAGGCGTTGCTCAAGCGGTTTGGCGTACCGGCCAATCTGGGCAAACTGGGTTATAGCACACGACTTAGCCCGTTATTCCCCGGCCTGACGTGTAGCGTGCAGGCGACCATGAGCACCGGGGCCATGCCGGGGGAACATGGCATCATCGCCAATGGGCTGTATACCTTTGACCAGCCGGAGTTGCAGGGGCATCTGGACCTGAGCAATCATGCCGTCACGCGCCAACAGGTGTCATTTTGGGAGCAATCCAATACGCTGCTGCAAAAGCCGCGCTTCTGGGCGGGAAAAAAACTGAAAGTAGCGCAGCTATTCTGGCAGCAGAGTATGGGCGGCGCGGCAGATATTGTGCTGACGCCCAAGCCCACGCATACGCCCGATGGCAAGACCATCAGCACATGTTGGAGCCAGCCGGCGGAATTGAACGCGGAACTGACGGCCAAGCTCGGGCCGTTCCCACTGCACAAATATTGGGGGCCGATGGCGGGGATCGAAAGCACGCAGTGGATCACACAGGCGGCCATCAGCGTCTGGCAGAACCAGCAGCCGGACCTGCAACTGGTTTACCTCCCCCATCTGGATTACAACCTGCAACGGCTGGGGCCGGAGCATCCGGCCATCGCGGCAGACCTGACGGCGGTGGATGCACTATTAGGGGAACTGATGACGGTGGTGCAGGCGGATGGCGGTCAGGTCGTCGTGGCGGGTGATTATGGGATTGTGCCGGTGGATACGGTGGTCATGCCGAATCTGGCGCTGCGTAATGCGGGGTTATTGAAGACCACTGCCGATGCGCAGGGCAAGCTGGTGGTGGATTATGCCCAGAGCCGGGCGTTTGCCATGGTGGATCACCAGATTGCGCATGTGTATCTGCGCGGGGCCACAGTGGCGGAGGTGGCCGGGGTGCTGAAAGACCTCCCGGGTATGGGGCGGATGTTGACCACGCCGGAGGATCTGGTGGCGGTGGGTATGGATAATCCGCGCAGTGGGAAGCTGATGTTGCTGGCCCAGTCGACGGCGTGGTTCGCCCATGACTGGTGGCAGGACGACAGCGAAAAGCCGCAATGGCAATTTGGGGTGGATATTCACAGCAAACCGGGGTATGACCCGCGCGAGCTATTCTTTGACCCGCAGCGCAAGTGCATCGCGCAAGATGGGACGCGCGTGAAGGGCAGTCATGGGCTGGCCAGTACGGATGGGAACCTTTGGCCGGTGCTGCGCGCCAGCGCGGAATTGCCGCAGCCGGGGCTGGGGATGACTCAGATCCCAGCGCTGCTGGAGCGCTGGCTAGGGTGCTAAGGTCGTTTACGCGTTAATCCCGATCCAAGTTCTTAGGTTTGCGGTGATGCCGGACGAGCAGCTTGATGGGCACTTCCGCGAACGGCAGACGCATGCGCAATTGCCGCACGAAGTAACGCCGATATTCGGCGGTGATGTAGTCGGGATTGTTGACGAACAGCACAATCGTGGGCGGGTTGGTATCGGTCTGGGTGGCGTAATAAACCTTGACCTTTTCCAGCGACGACGACGAGGGGCCGCGGGTCTGGATGATGTCCTCGACGGCCTTGTTCAGATTCGCCGTGGTCAGGCGCGTCTTGGCCTGTTCCACCAGCCGGGTGGCCAGATGAATGGTCTCGTGGATATTCTCTTTGGTCTTGGCGGAGATGAACGCCAGCGGGGCATAGTCGAGATGGCGCATGATTTTGCCGAGGTATTCCTGGAACATCTCGGGGGTGGTGCCCTTGGGGACCATGTCCCATTTGTTGA
>JBIJDM010000121.1:0-8353 GCA_044344145.1 Phycisphaerae bacterium | reverse complement strand
TCCAGCACCTGCTGCCAGCGCGGGTCCTGTGGTTGATCCAGCAACTTGGCAGCCTGCGGCAGAATCCCGGCCACACAACGGAACGCAGCCAACTGGAACGAGGCATTGCGGCCCCATGCGTCCATGCTGCTGCCGTTGTATTCCGGCGATACCGACACCGGCAGGGACAATTCCGTCCGGCCATCCACCACGCGCGTTTCTGCCATGGCGTAATAACCGTTGAAGGCCCCCACCAGCAGCGGCCAGGCAATCTCTTTGAGAATCCGGGCATTCATGCTGTAACGATAATTTAGCCACGCCATCTGCGCCACCCAGGCGGTGCAGCCGTGGTCAATGGTGCCGGTCCAGAACTGCCCCACCGCCGCGCAACGGTCATCCACCGCGTGCGGCAGCATCAGGGCATCGGTGCAGGCAAAGAACTTTTCGGCATACTGACGCAGCAGCGGGGTCCAGCCCATGACCATGCGCCACAGGGGGGCGAAGTGTTCCAGCCGGTTGGTGGCCAGCGCGGGCCAGTAGATCATCTGGATGTTGATATTGAAGTGGTAATCGCAGCTCCAGGGTGGTAACTGGTATTCTTCCAGCCAGGGGCCCTGCAATGAGGCGGCCACGCCGTGCGCTGGAGTCAGACCCGCCTGTTTGTAGGCGCCGTAATCCCAGGCCCGCTGCAACGTGGCATCGGGCAGGGACAACGTGGGAATATCCGACCAGTATTGCGACCACCACTTATGATGCTGTTGCTCCAAATGGGCCAGATCGCTGTTTTTCAGCGTGGCCTGCACCTGCGCGGCGGCGTCAGTACCCAGCGCGGTAGCGATCAGAACCCGGCCGTGTTGCGGCTGATACGCCAGCGCCAGGCCGGGATCGGCGGGAATATGCTGGACAAAGCCACGGCCTTCGGCAAACCATTCGGGAGCTTTCACGCCGACGGGTTCCAAATCCTTGCGGACAAATTCCCACGTGGGAATCAGGCGATATTGCGTGGCGGCTAGCAGTTCCGCCGGGCCGGACAGCCAGGCCAATTCTTTATCCACTGCTTGGGTGAGGGTGATTTTTTCGCTGCGTCCGGCCTCATTGGCCAGCACCACGGTCAATGTGGCGGTGTGCATATCCAGCGTGGCCAGGCGCGGGCGCAGGCCGTCGGGGAAATGCAGTTCCAAACGTCCGCCGCCGATCTGATGGGGGCGGGTGGGCTGGCCGGGGCTGGTGCTGGGCGGGGCGAAGATGCGTTTGATCCCGGCCTCATCGCCGGCTTCGAGCATCTGACGCAGTTCCTTGAATGTGGTGCGGTTGGCAAAGACGCTGCCGCCACGATGATCCCAGAACCCCGCGCGGCCGACAGTGATATGCAGGGCCTCATTGCCCCAGACCATCAGGCCCTGGGTGCCATTACCCAACAGCGCCCCCGCGTGGGTGCGCAAGAGGGGGAATTCCCAACTTAAAATTCGTTTCCCGTTCATAAACCAAATTCCTACTTACAATTCATTCCAGTTCTGTCTGTGCGGCGGCACTCAGGCGAATTCACGCGGCTGGCCGGTGGATTCCAGCACACTCAGCCACAGATCACCATTGGGGTCCACCTTCTGCTGCTGGCGAATGGCCAACTGCATGGGGATATGCACGAAGCGGCCATGATACCGGCCGACGATGACCTCGGTCTTGCCCGCCATCGCGGCATGTACGGCATTACTGGCCAGCCGCCAGCAATAGACCGTATCGGAAGGATTCGCCGGGACGGAACGCACCACGTAGGACGGGTCAATATATTTCAGATTGACCTCCATGCGGATGGTGCGGAAATATTCGTTGATCTGATCGCGCAGGAAGGTGCCGATGTCGCGGAAGCGGACATTGCCGGAGGCGTCTTTGTCGGTTTCCGCTTCGGTGAACAGATTTTGCCCGGCCCCCTCGGCCACGACGATGACCGCGTGTTTGCGGCGTTCGATGCGGCGGCGGAGCACGTTCAGGAAGCCTTTTTCGCCTTCCAGCGTGAAGGGCACTTCGGGAATGAGCACAAAATTCGCATCCGACATGGCCAGCGAGGCATAACAGGCGATAAAGCCCGAGTGCCGGCCCATGAGTTTCACCAGCCCGATACCGTTGGGGGCGCCTTTGGCCTCGACATGGGCGGCGCGGATGGATTTGGTGGCTTCGGCAAAGGCCGTCTGGAAGCCGAAGGATTCATCCACGAACATGATGTCGTTATCAATGGTTTTGGGCACGCCGACGATGGCGATTTTAAGGCCCCGGCGGGCGATTTCCTGAGCGATATCAATGCCGCCACGGATGGTGCCGTCGCCGCCGATGATGAAGAGGATATTGATGGACATGCGTTCGAGACAGTCCACGATTTCGTTGGTGTCCTGATTGCCGCGCGAGGAACCGAGGATGGTGCCGCCACGTTCGTTGATTTCCGAAACCACTTCGGGGTCGAGATCAAGCACCGGGTGGCCATAACGGGCGATAAAGCCCTGATAACCATTGCAGAAGCCATAGATTTTGCGGACGCCGTAGCGGTGCCATAATTCCACGGTCAGGCCGCGGATGACATCGTTGAGGCCGGGACACAGCCCGCCGCAGGTGACGATGGCGGCGCGGGTTTTGGAGGGATCAAAGAAAATATGGCGGCGCGGGCCGGCAGCGTCGAAGGCGGGAAGTTTGTCAATAGGGACATTCCGCCGGGCCATGTGAATGGGCGAGTCGTCAAACAGGACATCGTCCTCTTCGCTGATGTAGACCTGATCGGCGGCATTGGGGGTGATCAGCGGGGTAATGGGCGATTCAATCCGCGCGGTGCCGAGGGACTTGATGACCAGGTCTTCAACTTCCACATTCATGAATATAACTCCTAACGCGACCCCGTGGGCCTGAATACGACAGGTCCCTGCGGGCTGGCGCGCCAAAATGGCGTGTAGGTATTGTAATGCCTAAGCGGGCGGGGGAAAACTGGGAATTATTTCGGGGGGTGAGAGGGTATTTACGTCACATGGGCGTAAGGGGCCATTTCTCAGCCAGTTTAGGTATTCATGCCGGAGGCATGGCAGCGGGTAGCCGGTGGTTGGAACGAAGTGGAAACCACCGGTTAAGTACGACGCGTCTTGGGCACCCCGGCAGCGGGTGCCAGAAATTGTTATCGGAGTGGCAATCTATGCCGATGGGGGTGAAAGACGGTCACTTAATTGCGGCCATCCCTGCCGGGATGGTGGGAGTTTACCGCACCATTTCCGGTGGTTTGCGCTGCGCTTCAACCACCGGCTACCAGCTGTAATGCCTCCGGCATTAAGACCAAGTTCCCATGCTCGAAGCAGTCAATCATGGCTTTCCCCGAAGACGCTGGATGAACCTGAGATTCTCACCTACCATCCGGGGCAGGATTACTGCACCACACCCTTAGTCAAACGCATGAAGGCGGTTTCCAGGTTGACTTCTTCTTCGCGGAGCAGTTTGAGGTGGAAGCCGGAATCCAGCAGACGGGCGGCGAGGTAGCTGTAGTCTTCGACTTCGCTGTTCATGGTGACGTGGAGCATGCCGTCGGCTTCGGCCACGCCGGCGACGCCGGTGGTTTGGCGCAGCAGATTGGCCGCGTCGGCCTGGCGGTCGCGCACCTGCACATTCAGCACCAGCCCCATGCTGGCTTTGCGCATGGCCTGTTCGACGGTGCCGGAGAAGAGCAGCTCGCCGCGTTCGATGATGCCCACCTTGTTGCACAGGTCGGCCAGTTCGGGCAGGATGTGCGAGCTGATCAGGATGGTCTTGCCCATCTTGCGCAGTTCCTTGAGCAGTTCGCGGATTTCGATGCGGGCGCGGGGGTCCAGCCCGCTGGCGGGTTCGTCCAGCAGCAGAACCTTGGGATCGTGGATCAGCACGCGCGCGAGACTCAGCCGCTGCTGCATGCCTTTACTGAGCGAATCCACCAGCGCTTCGCGCTTATAGCCCAGATCGGTCAGTTGCAGCACGTCGTCAATAATCTGTTTGCGCTTGGCGCCGTGGATGGCATACGCGGCGGCGAAGAACTCCAGATATTCCTGCACGTTCATATCTTCGTAGGCGCCGAAGGAATCGGGCACATAGCCAATCAGCGGGCGGATCTGGCGCGATTCATAACCAATGACCAGATCGCAGATGCGGGCTTCGCCCCAAGTGGGCTGCAGTAGCGTGGCGAGGATTTTGATGGTGGTGGACTTGCCCGCGCCGTTGGGGCCGATGAAGCCGAAGCAATCGCCCTCTTCGATCACGAGGTTGAGATTGTTGAGCGCCAAGAGCGACTGATTACCCAAGGTGTAACGCTTGGTCAGATTCACCGTCTGGATTGCGGGCATGTGTGTCTACTCCACGCTGATTATACGACGCTATGAAAACCCTTTTGGGCCAGGGCCACGGCTTTAAGCAGGCCCGCGGCTTTGTTCATGGATTCCTGATACTCACCCGCCGGGGTGGAATCAGCTACGACCCCCCCGCCGGCCTGCACATACACGTTCCACAGTTCGCCGGGGGCGGGCGTGATCACCATGGTGCGCAGGGCGATGCAGGTATCCATGTTACCGTTGTAATCCACATAACCCACCGCGCCGGCATACGGCCCGCGCTTGGTGGATTCGAGCTCATCAATAATCTGCATGGCGCGAATCTTGGGCGCCCCCGACACCGTGCCCACCGGCAGGGCCACACGCATCGCGTCAAAGGCCTTCAGGCCCGGGGCCAGCTTGCCGCGCACATCCGAGACGATGTGCATGACATGCGAATACCGTTCGACGGTCATCTGTTCGTTGATCTGGATGGAACCCTTGACGGCCACGCGGCCCACATCATTGCGGGCGAGGTCCACCAGCATAATATGCTCGGCGCGTTCCTTGGGGTCGGCGAGGAGTTCGGCTTCCAGCGCGGCATCCTCATCGGCGTTACGGCCGCGTTTGCGCGTGCCGGCGATGGGCCGGTTGGTGATGATGCCCTCTTCCACGCGGCACATAATCTCGGGCGAAGCGCCGCAGAGAATGCACTCCGGCGTTTGCAGGAAGAACATGAACGGCGAGGGGTTCACGATGCGCAGGGCGCGGTAAATATCAAACGGCCGCGCGGGCGTGGTGGTATGCAGACGCTGCGAGAGCACCACCTGGAAAATATCGCCGGCCTTGATGTATTCCTGGGCTTTGAGCACGGCCTGACCAAAGGCGTCGGGGGTGACATTGGAGGTAAATTCGGGCCGCAGTTCCTGACTGAGGTCAATTTCGCCCAGTTCCATGGGCACGGCTTTTTGCAGGGTCTGCACCAGACCGTCCACACGCTGACAGGCGGCGCTGTAGACCGCGGTGGTATCGGCCCCGCTCTGGGGATGGGCGTTGGTCAGGACAATCACAGTTTTATTGACGTGATCGAAGATGACCAGATCATCGTAGATGCCAAAACATAAATCGGGCAGGCCGCGATCATCGTGCGGCGGATTGGGGAGTTTTTCGCCTTCCAGATAGCGCACGGTATCGTAACCGGCAAAGCCCACAGCCCCGCCGAGGAAACGGGGCATATTGGGCAGGACCAGCCCCTGAATCGAGGCCAGTTGGGTTTCGAGTTCTTTCAGCGGGTCGGCCACGGTGAGTTCACGCGGCGGCAGAGCCTGTTCCTGAATCACCACGCGGCGGTCCCAGGCAGTGATGACCTTGCGCGGGTTGGCCCCGAGGAAGGAATAGCGGGCGATGCGGTCCCCACCGACGACGGATTCCAGCAGAAAGGCATATTGGCTGGCGCGGGCCAGACGTTCATACGCGGTGACGGGCGTCAGATGATCGCCCATGAGCACGCGATAGACCGGGACGGCGGTGGCCGAGTGGGCCTGAGTAGCGAAGGTGGCCAGATCGGGAAAATATTTGCCTGCTGCGGGCATAAACCAAAACTCCTGAAACCGACAACAATTTCATACGGCATCATACTCCAGCGGCGGGCATTTGGCATCAATTCGCGATTTTTTCTGCACGGGGATACCAGCCGGACGGCCCAACGCTGTAACCAGCCATTCTGCGGGGGCAAAAAAGCTGTGAGCCCGGGGGGTTAGTCCGGGCCCACAGGCAGTACAACTACCCTCCGTGCCCCCAAGTTTGGCACGCCGGGATGGCGTTATTTTTTAAGTTCCATCTGCATTTCCTGCAACATTTGGGCGGGACTGCCCGCAGCGCTGGGATTGGCGGACTGGACCATCTTTTGTTTGTCGAATTCCAGCTTGAACTTGTAATCCAGCGTATAGGCTTTTTCGGCAATAGCTTGCGCGGGGATTTCCACATCCCAACGCAGGATACCTTTCTTCCGCTGGGTCCGGAGATATTCGGCATCTTTGCTCAGGTCGGTGCCGTTGGGTTCGAGGGTGATTTTCAAGTCGGCTTCCTTCACGCCTTCGCGGGCGGTGGGCAGACGATCCAACAGTCGGACCTTGGCCGGGGCGGCTGCGAAGTTTTCCACCATCAAGCGATAGGTGTAATTAGTGGTCAGGTTACCACCCTGTACGACTTCGAGTTTTTCCAACCGTTCGCGGTTGACCCGCAGACTGGTATCAATGCCGAAGCCAACGTCGAAATGCTCCCCGGCGGTCACGGTGGACACCTCGCCGTAGCCGACGAAATTACCCGCGTAATAACAGGTGGCCGGGCCGGCCAGCAGCACGACCTTGGAATCATTGGTCAAGGTGGCCTGCTGATAGACATACTGCGACAACAGCGGCGTGGCCACGCGATAGAACTCGGCGGGCATGGCCATGGCACGGACCTGGATCAATTGCTGGTCCGCCCGGCTGGGCAGGCTCATGCGGTTGGTCAGGTCGTAGGTGACGGTGACTTCTTCCTTGCGGCTGGCGGTACCCGACATCTTTTTCAGTTGGGCATCTTTGACCACCAATTCCAGTACCTGTTCCTGTTCGGCGGCCTGATTGAGTGCGACCGTGCCCTTGTTCCAACCGGCACTGGTGTTCCCATTGCTATCGAAATTATTGCCACTTTGGCCTTGGGGATTGACTGACGAGTTCATGCGGTTGTCATTGCGGCTGGCACTGTAGATTTGTTTTTTCAACGACTTCATATTTTCGTACTGCGCCGCCACTTCCTCCTCGCCCGCGCGGGCGCCACCCAACGTCAGTTCCAACGGTTGCAACTCCGGGCCGGCGGCGACCAGATTGGGCGTGGCGGTGGAGAGTACAATGGCAACATCGCCCCAGTCCTCGCCGCTCTGCTGCTGGATCGAGGCGTTGTATTCCATCATCACCTTGCCCTGGGCATCGGCGCGGACGTTATAGCTGGGCGACCACGAGGCCGAATCCACAATGTACCGGAACAGGATATTGGCATTGGCAGCTTTTTGATTGATAAAGACCACCGCTTCGCGGACCGTCTTGGCGGAACCATCGGCCAGTTGCTGGCGTTGGCGTTGCAGCGTGTTCAATTGCTCACCAAAGGTGCGGATGTCAATTTCGGCGGTCTGCGTCTGTTTGGTCAACTGCAACCGCTGGGCGAGTTGCATTTCGGTCAGTTTGATCATGGTGTCGGCGTTCAGGACGCCCTTGCTCAGTTCCACTGTGGCGGTGGGTGCGACGAAGCCTTCGAGCTTGGCCAGATAATTACGCTGTTCCTGATAGGTCTGCATTTCACGCTGGCGGAGGCTAATACGATCGGCCAGATCGCGAATCTGACTGTCGAGTTTGCGCACTTCCTCGCGCACATCCTGCTCGACGGCGCGTTCGCGGAACAGCACCGAACGGATTTCGACATTTTCATTGCTCTCGGCAAAGAGACTGCTGGACATGACCTGCGAAGGCAAATCGGTGATGACAATCTCGCGCAGCCCGGCAGCCCCGGCCAAATCTACCTTGCGGGTGACCAAGGCCTGGCCCCGGTATACGGTGACCGCATCCACTTTGCCTTTGACTGATATGGCATCCGCCCACAGGCTGGTAACACTGGTCAGCATCACGCACGCCGTCAATACCGCTGCGATTGGTTTCCTCATGATCCACGTGCTCCTGTAGTAAGGAATTGCGAAAAAAGCGTCCTCTGCTACCATATAGATGCCGTAGACCAGTTTTTGTTCCCAAATAATTCTTGCGGTATAAGCGGACCTTATGGTCTGGATTAAGGAATTGACCTATGCAGGTTTGTGCTACCATCACCGCCATGCGGGCCTGGCAGGCAGTATCGGCTGCGGAAGGCGTCAAAATCGGCTTCGTGCCGACCATGGGGGCATTGCATGAGGGACATATCAGTTTGGTGCATCAGGCCCGCGCCCAGATCGGCCCCCGGGGGCGGGTGGTGGTGAGTATTTATGTGAATCCGACCCAGTTTGGCCCGCAGGAAGATCTGCAGAAGTACCCGCGCACGCTGGA
>JBIJDM010000055.1:0-13209 GCA_044344145.1 Phycisphaerae bacterium | reverse complement strand
CCCTGTTGGCGGAACGAAATGATGGGCATAAAGCCAGCGCCAGCAATGGTGCGGTAACCCCCGCGCCGCTGGTGCCCCCACCGCAACCGTCAGTGGCCCAGAAACCCGTTCCCGCTCCGGTACCTACGGTCAAGACCGTATCACCTGTAGCACCGGCCGCGTATGTGCCAGGTGTGCCAGCCACCAGCATGGGGATGCCGGTGGTGAAGATTGACGGCATGGTGATGGTGGTGGACGATGGCCCGGATAATCGTATGCTGCTGCAACGGGTATGCGAACGTCTGGGGGCCAAAGTGGTCACCGCCGACAGTGGCCGCGATGCACTGCAAAAAGTCACCGAAGTGATGCAGGCGGGCGGAATCTTCGACCTGATTCTGATGGATATTCAAATGCCCGGTCTGGATGGTTTGGAAACTACCCGGCAACTGCGTCAACTGGGGTATCGGGGGATGATTGTGGCCGTGACGGCCCAGACCATGACCGGAGACCGGGCGATGTGTATTGAGGCCGGTTGTGACGATTACGCGGGCAAGCCTTTTGAACGCAACTGGCTGATCAACCAACTGGATTTGTGGACCACCTCCGGGCGGGCCCGGCGGGGTGGTACGTCCAACTGAGCAGGCCGTTGCTCCCCGGTTAATTCTTTTTCCCGGCTGTGGCCCAGGCGTGTATCTGGGCACAAACTTCTTCTTGTAGTGCATTCCCATTGCCGGTCTGGCCATTGACCAGAACTGAGAATACCAACGTTCGCTTGGGCAGGACCAGGTAGCCTGACAGGGCCGATACCCCTTTGATATGGCCGGTTTTGGCAAATATCATTTCCTGGCAGGCGGCATTGCGGAAACGCCGTTCCAGCGTTCCATCAGCGCCGGGACGGGCCAAGGTTTCGATGTACAGGTTGCCATCCGGAACGGTGACGGTGTGGCACAACACCCGCGCGAAGACTTCCGGCGCCACGCGGTTATTGGCCGATAAGCCGCAACCATCGGCCAGCGTGTAGAGGGATTCGGGCAGCCCCAGTTTTTTAAGATGGTTCTGCACCGCCGTCAACCCATTGGTCCAGGTTCCGCTCTGGCCTTTGCTGGCATCATGGCCCAACCGCTTGCACAGGGCTTCCGCCATCATATTCATGGATTGCTGATTGGTGCGGGTGAGAATATCCATCAGATCCGTTTGATGGGCCGCAATTTGTCGGGGTTTGACCCCGGCGGCGAGCATCTGAGCGAGACTACCCCGGATGACTTGGCCGGTTTGTTGCAGACCTGCCGCCACCAGCCGGTCGCGCAGGATGGTGGTGGTCCACAGGCCGGGGTCCACAATCGGCACACTCAGGGCCTCGGTACTGGACTGGGCCACCGTGCCCCGCAATTCAAACAGGTTTTGCTCGGCCGGACGCCACAACCACACCCTGTTGGATTTGCCGGGCGCGGCTTTGATGGTGATCTGGGTATAGGTATTGGGCGGAACCATTTCGACGGAAATCCGGCCTTTATTCAGCTTGGGTATCCAATCTAGACAGTTGGCATTGAAATTCAGTCCTCCCACCGGGGCGCAGTACCAATTCAGCATCTGATCTTTGGGCCAGTCCGGGTGGGTGGTTTGCTGGTCGAAGACGTAGTCATCACAATACAGGTGTCGGAAGGACTTGATCCCGGCCTGTTGGCAGGCGACGGCAAACGCGTCAAAAGCCGCCGTAATACTTTCCTTTTTGGCTTCCGCCAGACGGGCATCGCCCAAAGCCGGATCGCCACTTCCCAGCAGGAGTAAATCCTCGCCGACCTGGTATAGCGTGGTCGTAAAGGAGGCTTTGGAGCCGTAGGTGGCAAAGGCCGTGGCCGTAGTCAGGATTTTCATATTGCTGGCCGGTGTCATCGGCGTTTGGGCATTATGCCCATAAAGCATGACCGGCCCCTGGGCCGTGGCTTCCATCACGGCGATACCCACCTGGGTGGCCTTGGGATTGATGTCTGCAACCAGTCCATTGAGGCGGGTTTCCAGACTCTGGGCCCATAGGTTGGTCGCCCAGCAAAGTCCGAGTATCAGTATCAGGAGTGGGTTGGGGCGTGTCCGCAGGCCAAAAAAACTTGTACGCGGGACTGAATTTAGCATGAAAAAAGCTACTTTTCGCATAAAGGGATGTTATACTTTAAGTGCCAATTGTGTAGATTGTTATAGTCAGAACGTATACACTCGTTCTGGTCATAATGTACATATTGTAGCCGTTTTGGAGACCTTCGTAACCTGTGCTGCTAAATTAGGCTGAGATTGTTCTATGAACCTAACGACACGTACGGTACTGTTCATATCGCTGGTGGTCGGCTTCGTGCTGCTGGCGTTGGGTTGGTATGTCAAGGTTTATGCCGTGGGCGAGATTGATAATCTCCGCCGGCATCAAACCCAGACTGAGGTAACCCTGATCAAATCCAGTCTGGATAATGTGCGTGATGAAATCGAACGCGCCGTATCGGATTACAATTTAAGAGATGACTCCTATCGTTTTGTTCAGGACCATAATGCCGCATATGTGGAGACCAACTTCAACCCCGTGTCCATGAGGGGCCGGGGGCTGGATCTGGTCATCGTGGCCGATCTCAACAAAGACCTGGTTCTGGGGCGTATGTTGGAGGGGGATAAGATTATCGGGATTCCCGCCACCACGGCGCAGACTCCCAGTCCTTGGCACGATACCGCCCGACGCATGATTGATCTGATGACCAAAAACGGCACGACCGACCTGCGCCCCGGGCAAATCTTCGGCGGGTTGATGGTGGTCAATGAAGAGCCGAATATACTGGCGGTTGCTCCGATTTATAAAGCCAAAGGGGAAGGCCAGCCCAGCGGATATATTATCTTTGGCCGCAAGATTCAGGCCGATTGGTTGAGTGGCCTGCAGACCCGTTATGGGATGCAGTTCAAATTACTGACCTCGTCCGACCGGACGCTCTCCCCTACTGAACGCACGACCCTGGTATTCAGCAAAGAATCCGATCCGATGCTGACGGTGAGTCACGGGGAGCAAACCCAGGTCTGGACGCGTTTGCCCACCTTGGAAGAGGGAAATCCGATGCTGATCCGCCTGGATCAGACGGCGTTGGGGCTGACGGAAGACCTTAAAATGCTGTTGATCTGGGGCTTTGGGGCGTTGCTGATTGTGGTCGGCACCGCACTGGTTCTGACCCGTACGGTACGCCAACCGCTGCGGCAATTAAAGTTGGATATCGAGGCCTGTCGCGCGGAAGGCAAAATGTCGGCGCGCGTGCGTTTGCCCGAAGAGCAGAGCCTGCGGGATCTGGCGGGCGCGGTCAACACCATGCTGGCCGACATTCAGATGGCCCAGGCCAAAGCGGTGGAAATTGACTCGCATTACCGGTTGATTATGGATGGCGCCGGGGTGGGCGGGTGGACTGCGGATGAGCGCGGCTGCATTACCTTTGCCAATGATGTGGTGGCCGAGATGCTGGGTTACCAGCCGTGGGATCTGGTGGGCAAATCGCTGCGCGATATGGTGGCGGTGGATTACCGCGATCTGTTGGACAGTGTGATGCAATCCACCGATCTGGAGGGGACCAGTCTGCGGCCGGTGGAAGTGATGTTACAACGGCGTGATGGCGGTAATCTCTGGGTGGAATTAACGGCGGTGGGGCTGATTAAAGACCGGCGTCAGGTGGGACATTTTGGCGTCATGACCAATACCTCGGCCCGGCATGAAGCCGAAATGGCCATCCGGCAGCGCGATGAATTGCTGGAAACCACCGCGGAAGTGCAATTGGTCCTGCTGCACAGCCGGGCGGAATCTTTTGAACAGTCGTTGCAGGAAGCGTTTGGTCTGGTGGGTGAAGCCATCGGGGCCGATCGCGTCTACATCTTTGAAAATGAGGTTGACGCCAGCGGTAATCCGCTGATGAGTCAGCGGTACGAATGGTTCTGCGATGCGGTCAAAGACCGCATGAGCGGGCGCAGCCTGCAGGGCCTGCCGTATCTGCCCGACTACGAACGCTGGTTCACGGAATTGAGCCGGGGCCGCGGGTTATCGGGTCAGGTGCGTGATTTCCCCGCCAGCGAGCGTATGCTGCTGGAGAGCCAGAACACGCTGTCGGTGGCGATGGCGCCGATTGATGTGGAAGGCAAGTTCTGGGGTTATATCGGGTTTGATGCCCTGCTGATTCCCCATCAGTGGAGCGAGACGGAAATGCATGTGCTCGCGGCGCTGGGCAACGCCTTCGGGGCCGCCATTATGGCCCGGCGTTTGGAAGTGGAACTGCGCGAAGCCAAGGAAACCGCCGAAACCACCGCGCGGGTCAAGGCCCAGTTCCTGGCCAATATGAGCCACGAAATCCGCACGCCGATGACCGCGATTGTCGGCTTTGCCGATCTGTTGGGCATGGGCGCGGTGCCCGAGCCCGTGCAGCGCGAAGCCCTGGAATCCATCCAGCGCAACAGCCAGTATCTGCAGCGGTTGCTGACGGATATTCTCGATATGACCAAGCTCGATGTGGGCCAGATGACCATTGCCTGCGAACAGGTGGACCCGGTGCATGTGGTCGAAGAAGTGGCCAACATGCTTGGACAGCGGGCCCGCGATAAACGGATGCGGATCCGCATGGAAGTCGAGCCGGAAACCCCGCGCGTGCTGTGGACCGATTCGGTTCGGCTGCGGCAGGTGGTGGTGAATCTGGTTTCCAACGCCATCAAGTTCAGCGATCATGGCGATGTCATCGTCAAGGTCGAACGTGCCGACATGCAACTGGAACCCAGACTGCATATCCGAGTGATTGACCAGGGCATCGGCATTCCGCCGGAACAATTCGAATCGGTGTTCCAGGCCTTCGTTCAGGCGGACAACACCAGTACCCGGCGCTTCGGCGGTACCGGGCTGGGGCTGACCATTTCCCGGCAGTTGGCGCGTCTGATGGGCGGTGACATTACGGTGAAATCACGCGTGGGACATGGCTCCACCTTCACCCTCAGTTTGCCCGTGCGGGATAGCGCCAGCGCAACGAACAGCTTAAGCCCCGCGACCCTGGCGGCGGGTGCAGCCAATGGGCCCGATCGTGAGGAAGTGGACGCGATTATGGAGATGATCGGTTCTGAAGTGGAGCCGATTGATGATCTGGTCGGGATGTACTCGGGTTCGCAGGCGCCGGTGACCGAGCCCGCCCCGGTGGCCGAGGTGGTTACACCTGAGCCCGCAGCAGTTGCGGTACCTGAACATGATTTGGAACCGGAGCCGGAACCCAGTTTACCCTTGGAGTCAGTGCCTGAGCTTGAGCCTGAGCTTGAGCCTGAGCCTGAACCTGAGCCCGAGCCTGAGCCGCAGCCAACACCCACCCCTCCGGCCGTGGCCCCTGCTGCAGCAGAAGACAAACCAGTGCCCGCCCCGGAAGCAAAGGCGGCCTTGGACGCCTATATGGCCGAATTTGAAAGTCTGGCCGGCTTTAAGTCCGCGGCCTCAATCACTGCCCAAACGCCACCGGCCGTGACGGATCCTGCCCCGGCGGCAGCTCCGGTTAAAATGGCGAAGTCCAAGGCCAAGCCCAAAGACCCCAAACCGGACCCGGCGGCGTTGGTTGATACCGGGGCTGTCACCCCTGAGCCGGAACGGCGTACGGCGGTGGCCGTGTACAAGACCGATACGCCCGCGCGGACCATTGGAGAAGCGGTGGCAGATGATATCATAGATAAACCTGCGCCCCCGGCCCGGAGCCCGGTCAAAGTTCATTCTCAACCTGAGGTGCCACCGTTGGAAGCCAATCCTCCCCCGAGTCCGGACAAACCTTTGGCGGGCATGCGTATCCTTCTGGCGGAAGACGGTCAGGACAACTGCATGCTGATGCAATACATGGTGGAACGCGCCGGGGCGAAAATTACCATTGTGGGCAATGGTTTGCTGGCGCGCAACGAAGCGCTGGTCCAGAAAGAGGCCGGCTCACCGTATCATGTGGTGCTGATGGATATGCAGATGCCCGAGATGGACGGCTACGAAGCCACCCGGCAATTGCGGGCCAAGGGGTATCGCGGTCTGATTGTGGCGCTAACCGCCCACGCTTTGGCGGGGGACCGGGAAACCTGCTTGCATGCGGGTTGTGATGAGTATTGCAGCAAGCCAGTGAATTGGGGCAAGCTGTTTGGCATCATGCGGAAACTCTGCGGGCTGAAAGGCTAAGCGCCGTCAGACCGCGGAAATACGGGCGGCGTCGGTCTGCGGATAATGCCCGCGCTGCGTCAGCATTGCGCGGGTGGCTTCCGGGCCTGATCCGCGCAGGAAGTCCATCTCCCCGTCGGTCAATCCCACCAGCAGCAACAGGTCCACAACCCCGCTTTCCAGTGTGAACTGTTTGGGGCCATCGGGCAGATGATTGACCCACAAGTGCCGGAGACTTGATTGCTTGCCATCCAGGGCAGTGCCCAGCGGTATGCGGTCGTTGACTTCCAGCAACGTGCCGCGCATCTGTTCGCTGGCGACCATAAGCTGGATGGCCATCACCCAGTGCAGTACCTGAATCGCCCAGGGGGCAACGGTGGGGGTGTAAAATACAAACTCAAACCCCAATCCGCTGTAGGCCGGGGGTTGGGCTGTGGCGGGGTTCTGCCCCCAGGGATTGCTTAGCGCGGTGGTGAGATAGACCCAGTAATTATGGCGCTGATTGGGGGGACTGATCAACACTCCATGACAGAGCCACGCCGGCGCCACGTTGGGGCAACCAAGTTTCGTGAATAACTCCGCCGGGATGGTATAGATTTCCGGCGCCAACGGGCCGAATAATTCGGGATAGATCCGCTCTTCGCGCTGGGCCCAAACCCGCTCGAACCACGCGGTCTGCTCTGACGGCGGATCAATGGCCATTGGCATGGGGGGCTTTGCTGGATTGGTGATGCGACGCCGCGCGGGTGTGCGTGGCCAAGGGGGCCTCGCGTTCCTGCCAGCATACATGCAACTCGCCTTTCAGGTAACTGCGCGTCCGGCCGGTGAGTAACACCCGGTCGCTGCCGATGCTGCAGAATAGTTCACCGCCGCGCGGGGAGACCTGAATGGCGTGCAGATCATTCTTTTTCAAGCGCTGGGACCAATAGGGGACCAGCGTGCAATGGGCGCTGCCGGTCACATGGTCTTCGTCCAGACCCTTGGACGGGGCGAAGAACCGGGACACGAAGTCACAGCGATCTCCCCCCGGCGCGGTCACCACCACGGCAATGCATGGCAGTTCCAGCATCTTGACCAGATTTGGTTTGACGTTGATGACATCCTGCGCGGTTTTCAGCACGGCAATCAGATCGCGGTTGCGGACCGTCTGCACCGGTTGGATGCCGATGACATTTTTAAGATCGGCCAGCACTTCCTCTTCCAGTTCCGGTACCGGCTCGCGGATGGGGAAGTCCAGACATATCATTTCGCCCTTGCGGGTGGCTTTCAGTTCTCCGGCCTGCATGGTTTTGAAGGTGATCTCGGTGGCGAGCATTTCCAGATGATGGAACACCACCCACGCAGCGGCGAGGGTGCCATGACCACACAAATCCACTTCCGCAATCGGGGTGAACCAGCGGATGTCAAAGTCCTCGCCATGGCGCACGATAAACGTGGTTTCGGGCAACTGGTTTTCGGCGGCGATATACATCAGCAGGCTGTCGGCGGGCCAATGATCCAGCACGCATACGCCGGCGGGATTGCCGCGTAAATCCTGACCCACAAACGCATGCACGATGTAAAACGGCAGATGCTTAATCATGGTCATTCATACCTTTTGACAAACGGCGCGGACGGCGTTATCGCAGTCCCGGGGCCATCCACTACATTTACATACGGCGATCCAACAAACGGTATTGTATCGCCTCGCTGATGTGTTGTGCCTGCACTTGGGCGGAATTGTCCAGGTCGGCGATGGTTCGCGCCACGCGCCGGACCTTGTCGAAAGCCCGGGCACTCAGACCCAGTTCTTCCATGGCCTGCTTCATCAAGAGCAAACACGGCTCATCTAATTTTACATGCAAGCCGAGGTCATTGCTACGCATCGAGGCATTGGTCATGGTACTTTGTTTGCCAAAGCGTTCATTTTGCCGGGTGCGGGCGTCCAGTACCCGTTGCCGCATGGTGGCGGAATCGGTGCCTTTGGCCTTGCTGGTCAGGTCGCGATAGGTTACCGCGGGCACTTCCAGATGGATGTCAATACGATCCAGCAGGGGGCCGGAGAGGCGGTTGATATAGCGGTCCACCGCGGCCACTTCGCTGGCGCGGGCGTTGCGCGGGTCCACACTGCCGTGGCCGCCGGCGCTGGGGTTCATGGCCGCCACCAGCATGAACCGGGCGGGGAACATCACGCTGGAATGGGCGCGGGCAATCACCACTTCGCCGCCTTCCAACGGCTGGCGCAGCATCTCCAGCACATGCCGGGAGAATTCCGGCAGTTCATCCAAAAATAACACGCCATGATGGGCCAGCGAACATTCGCCCGGCTTGGGAATGGTGCCGCCGCCGATCAGGGCCGGGCCGGAAGCACTGTGGTGGGGCATGCGCACGGGGCGCTGGGTGAGTAAACTCTGCCCTCTGGGCACCAAGCCTGCGGCGGAATAGATCCGCGTGGTTTCCAACGCCTCCTGCCGGGTGAGTGGGGGCAGGATGGTTGGCAGCCGCGTGCACAGCATGGTCTTGCCCGCACCCGGCGGGCCGAGTAATAACATATTGTGTCCGCCGGCGGCCGCGATGGTCAGAGCGCGTTTGGCCAGTTCCTGACCGCGGACATCGGCAAAATCAATGTCGTAGGCATTCATGCCCACGGCGTGGTCGTCATGGCGCGGGACTTCCGGTTCCAGCGCCAGATCGCCATTGAGAAAGCCCACCAGCGTGGCGATAGAGTCAATGGCATACACTTCCACGCCGGGCACCACCGCAGCTTCGGCGGCATTCTCCGGCGGTACCAGCACGCCCTTGCGGCCCATTTCTTTCGCCAGCATGGCCAGCGACAGGACGCCTTTGATCGGGCGCACCGAGCCATCCAGCGCCAATTCGCCGGCAATTAAAAATTTGCGGTGCAGATCGGTTTTTATCCGCTTGCTGGCATACAGTAATCCGGTGGCGATGGGCAGCTCCAGGGCCGCGCCTTCTTTGCGAATATCCGCCGGTGCGAGGTTGACCACCACCTTGTCATCGGGGAAGCTATAGCCGGAGTTGAACAGGGCACTACGCAGCCGGTCCATGGATTCTTTCACGGCGGCGTTGGGCAGGCCCACAATGACAGGCTTGATGGGCCCGTCGAGTGATCCGCCGGTGCCGCGCATGACGTCCACTTCGACTTCGCAGGTAATCGCGTCAATGCCCTGAAGTACGTAACTGTGAACTTTCGCCAACATAGATTGTTCCTCATGAAGTAAACACAGACTAAGCGGTATTTAGTGGGTGTCAAGGTGCAGCGGACAGTTTGGTCGTAAAATATTTTTGGGGCCACTTGACAAATTGTGATGGCGCCATATCCTATATGGCATATATCTTTTGTAGGAGATTGCAAATGGCTGGAATTTACAACAGTATCATCGAGACCATCGGGAACACGCCGCTCGTGCGGATCAACAAACTGGCCCCCGCGGGTGGGGCAACGGTCTTGGCCAAGTGCGAGTACTTCAACCCCCTCGGGAGTGTGAAGGATCGTATTGGCGCGGCCATGATTAACGCGGCCGAAAAGGCTGGCAAGATCAACAAAGATACGCATATTATCGAAGCCACCTCGGGCAACACCGGCATCGCGCTGGCGTTTGTCGCGGCGGCCAAGGGGTATAAACTGACCCTGACCATGCCCGAGAGCATGTCCATCGAACGCCGCCGGTTGCTGCGGATTCTGGGCGCGAATCTGGTCTTGACGCCGGCCGCCGAAGGCATGGCGGGCGCGATCCGCAAGGCCAATGAGTTGCATGCGGCGGAACCCAATTCGATCATCGCTTCGCAGTTCGATAATCCGGCCAATCCCGAAGCGCATGCCCGCACCACGGCCGAAGAAATTTGGCGCGATACCGACGGTAAGGTGGATGCGATTATTTCCGCCGTCGGGACCGGTGGAACGATCTCGGGTGTGGCCCGAGTGATCAAGCAGCGCAATCCTAATTTCAAGGCCATCGCGGTGGAACCGTCCGCCTCGCCGGTGATTACCCAGACCCGCAACGGCGAACCGGTGAAACCCGGTCGGCACAAGATTCAGGGAACGGGCGCGGGCTTTGTGCCCAAGAATCTGGACCTGCCGTTGGTGGATGAAGTGATAACGGTATCCGATGAAGACGCCATCAAGACGGCGCGGCTGCTGGCCAGCGAAGAAGGTATTCTCGCGGGCATCAGTTCCGGCGCGAATCTGTTCGCGGCGTTGCAGGTGGCCCAGCGGCCCGAGTTCAAGGGTAAGACCATCGTGACGGTGATGTGCTCCACCGGCGAACGCTACATCAGCACGGCGATGTTTGAAGGGTTGGAACAGTAATTCTGTTCCCGAATATAACCAATAGCAATGAAGGCCCGAGTCGCGCGACTTGGGCCTTTTTTCGTTGGGGGGGGTGTGACGTCCAGGGAGTTTTTGATACCCCGGGGTTGGTTTGGGTTTTCATGCCGAAGGCATGGCAGCGGGTAGCCGGTGGTTGCAACGAAGTGAAAACCACCGGAACCGAACGACGTGCTATGGGCACCCCGGCAGGGGTGCCAGAAATGGTTGACATTAATGTAATCCGTTCCGTTGGGAGCGAGGGTTTCCATATATCATCACGTATTTGCTGCCATCCCTGCCGGGATGGCGGGAGTTTAACGTGCCATCACCGGTGGTTTGCGCTGCGCTCCAACCACCGGCTACCAGCTGTAATGCCTCCGGCATTAAGACCATGCACCGGCGCCTGCAGCGAATGATTTGCCACGCATGGTATGACTGTGTACACTGGCGCATAATTGTCGTGACAATATCCCTACAAAAAAGGCGTTGTGGTATGAGAATGGGCGCAGTCATTACAACGTGGGCTATTCTGTTGATGCTGGGGCTGGTTGTCGCGTGCAAAGGGCCGACTCCGCCGGGCACATCTGGCTCACCGGCCAAGCCGAAACAGGTGGAAACTTGGACGGGACAGCAGGGAATTCTCGGCGAGTGGGGCAATAGCGAGGATTCGATTTATGCTTTACTTGAACAATGGGGACGTGATCCAAGTATCTTGGTGGTTTGGAAGTGGAAAGGTAACACGATCTACGAAGCTAATGTCACCAAGGTGCCCCAAGGTTCGGAAGTGATTCCTGCGGCAGGTGATTTCTGTGGGATTTGCCCAGACCAAAAAACGGGGCCGTGGCCATATGCCTTGATGTCTATGGTTGATGGTAAAATTCTCAAGGAATGGGAGACTCCGACAGGTTGGGACATTACTCATGCCGGGGCGAGTCGGAATGGGCAGTATATTGCATTGCTCAAAGAGGATGGTCCGTATGCACTAGGTTATGAATTCCAACACGATCGCAGATGGGTGGGGGTTTTGGATGTGGCCAAACAGGAGCTAAAGTGGGTTTGCCAGCTACTGGGCAGTGCAGATGGATCGATACGTGAAATTGCCATTACAGATGATGGTCGGTATATCGCGATTGGAGGTTGGGGCGGTGGAGTGATGATGGTTGATGGCCAGACAGAGAAGATCCTTTGGAAAATTCGTCCCGCTGGTGTTGTTACTACAGGGATCGTGCAATTTACCCCCGATGGTGAGTCGGTGTATGCCGTAGACACGGGGGGCGAAGCCGTGACGCAGATGAGCCGTAAGGATGGCGCGATTATGGCCAGTTACATGGCCACAATGTCCGGTAAAGAGGAAAATGCTGCACGGATTACTGCGTTTGCACGAAGTAACGATGGTAAATGGCTGGCCGCAGGTACGGGGCCTAAGGGTGAGGTATACCTTTGGGACTTAGCCCATGGGGGTAAGGTCCGATCCATAAGTCATTCCGATGGCGGGGGATGTGCCGTTAATATCGTCGGTTTTTCGCCGGATTCCTCGCATGTGGTATCAGTGGGTAGAGGCAAACTTAAAGTGTGGGCGCTGACGCCGTGATCCGGTTGGGGTAACGTGCGGCCAATAAATATTTTAGCTAAAGCGTAAACCATCCGGCGCAAAGAAAAAGCCCGCCGGGTGGCGGGCTCGTGGGGTTTTTAAGATTTAGCGTAAGCGTTTACTTGGCCTGGCCGAGAATCAGCGTGGAAGCCTGATTGTTCACCACATTCAAGGCCCCCAGCGCCTGAGCGGCGGCGGTCTTGACATCGGCGTTGGTTTCGCTGTTCACGGC
The DNA here is from genome assembly GCA_044344145.1 of Phycisphaerae bacterium. Classification (GTDB taxonomy): domain Bacteria; phylum Planctomycetota; class Phycisphaerae; order WQYP01; family WQYP01; genus JBAXGE01. The sequence goes on along the minus strand of JBIJDM010000055.1, from coordinate 935 downwards.
GGTGATCAGCTTGCCGACGGTGGCTTCATCGAGGTGGTTGCCCAGCAGCTTGGCGGATTCCGCCAGAGCTACATAGAGGCTCTGTTTGACGGCGGCATCGGCGATGTCCGTGCCGGTGGCCGTTTGCGCCAACGCCTGTTGGGCGGCGCTGTTGGTCAACCGACCCAGCACCATGGCCGCGGCGGTGACGATTTCCGGACGCTTGTCTTTCAGGGCATCCCGCACGGCCGGCAGGGTTTCATCCACTTTGTAGATGGTGCTGCCGTCTTTGCTGAGATTGCCCAGAATCTTCAGGGCATCCAAGGCGAAGCCCGAAGCCACCGCGGCATCCACCGGCAGGGTCTTCTGGCTGGCTTTGACTTCAGAAATGGCTTCGATCAGGGTCTTTTCATCGGCGGCCACATCCACCTTGGCCACACCGGTCTTGTTGACGATGGCCAATGCCACCGCCTTAAGGTCGGCAGCCGGGGCGGCCAGCAGTGTGGGCACCAGGGCGAAGCGGTAATCGGTCTGGGTCAGGCCCACGACCTTGCTGTGCAGGTCCGCAGGCACGATCAACAAATCAAAGGCCGCAACGTTACGGCTCTTTTCGATGGCCCCGGTCAGGTCGGGGGCATCAATCACTGTGTAGTTGGCCCGCAGGATGGCGGAGATGCGGTTGCGATTCTGTTCATCGGAGTCAATCAGCACCACCACCGGCGTGCCGGTCTGGCTGACGGCTTCCGACAGGATCGAAGTCACGCGGAAGCTGCCCGCAAAGTCCTGCGCGGGGTTGGCTTTGGCCAGCGCAAAGGCCGCCATGAACCGCAGCGTGCGGTCGGGCGAACCGAGGGCCTGTACCAGGGGCGAAACAGACTTGTTCTGCGTGGTAACCAAACCTTGGAAACCGGCGACGTTTTCCAGAGCTTTCAGCGTTTCCGCAGCCAGCTTGGAAT
>JBIJDM010000229.1:0-4261 GCA_044344145.1 Phycisphaerae bacterium | reverse complement strand
GTTGTAGCTTTGGAAAATATAACCAATTTTACGGCACCGCATCCAAGCCAATTCGTAGGGGTCCAACTGGGCAATGTCAACTTCGTCAATGAAAACCTCGCCCCCCGTGGGGCGATCCAAACCGCCAATCATATTGAACAAAGTAGATTTGCCCGAACCAGAGGGCCCCAAAATAGAAAGATAAGTACCCCGGCGTACGGTTAGGTCAATGCCGCGCAGTGCCTGAACCACGGTGTCACCGAGTTTGAAATTCTTTTTGACATTAACGACCATGACCGTATTTTCTACGCTCAAGTCGGTATTGATTTCTGAGAGCAAGGACGTCATAACCACCACTCCAGCTTAGAATTTAGCGCGCATCGCCTGAACAGGAGCCATTTTAGCCGCCAGCACTGTGGGGTACATAGCCCCCAAAACCGCCAGCACAATACCGGTCATGGTGCACCATCCGGTAGTGGTCAGGACGGCATACCAGGGCAAGTTAAGCCCCAAGGCGCCACCATAGGTGATCCAGCCGCCCACACAAGCCAGCAGCAAGCCGAAGATTGTCCCCAGAATTGCGCCAAACAGTCCCTGGCCGAGTGCTTCAAGCAGATACACCCGCAAAATGACCGAGTCCAATGCCCCCAGACATTTCAGGGTCGCAATTTCCCGAAAACGTTCTGTTACGGACATCAGCATGGCATTGGCAATACCACACACGCACACCCCCAACGAGATGGCCACTACCCAGATTAACGGGGGGCCACTTTCGGTCTGGCTGGCATCGTGCATGTGTTTGGTAATGGCATCACTGAGCAATACGTAACCCAAAAAGGCCACGGCCATCGTAATCGAAAGCAGTGTCAGCACCGAGCGACCCGCGCGGTGCCGCACGCCATTAAAACTCATCCAAAGCACCGTGCGCCAACTGATCGGGGCGATGCGTTGAACTTTTTCGTTACTCACGGCCATACTCCTGAACGCGGTTTAATAAGGCAACGAAGTCACCGACCGCTGCAAGAAGACAATTGCCATACTCAGCATACCAATCAAACCGGCACCGCAGGCATAACCCGCCAGCAAGACAGGAACATAACGCCGGAAATTCTGTTCGCCAAAACGCGGGGCAAACACATAACGCCCGAGAATAGCGCCCAGCAAACCCAGAAACATCACATGCACGATCCCGGTATGACTACCGGCAATAAACCCATACACATATTGCAGGGATATACCGGCCAGAGAAAACCCGCCCATAACCACCAAAGTACCGACGGCAAAGGTGCCGATAATCTCCGGCTTTAAGGCATGGATCAAGAAATCCGCGCCACTGCTGCGGGCGGTGGACCACAAGGCCGCCATCTTGGCCTGGGCCGGCCACATGGTCGAGATTAACGGATATTTTTCCGACGGGATCGGGTCCAGACTCCAGATGTAGGACCAGAATACGAAACTGGCTACCATCATGATCGGGATCACCAGCAACTCGGCTTTCAGCATGCTGCTGAAGCGGGTCCGGGTTAATTCCATCTGCCGGAACCATTGGGCCACCCCGCCGTAATCATGCAGAGGAATGGGGGCAAACCACACATCAGCCCGTTCGTAACCGGACATCAAGAACGTACCTTCGCGGGCCATCGGGAACCCCACCCCCATACCGGCAATGCCCTGCATACGCGCCGTGATATAGGACATAATGGGCGTGTAGATAAAGGCAAACGAGGCGAATATCCACAGCGGAAAATCCGGCACCAGATAATGACACAACCAGATATACCCGATGGAACTGGCCACGAAAACACCCAGCATGAGCCAGACATTGAAGTCGCCACGATCCCGGCGATATTGGCGCAGTTGCTCCTGGGTCAAACCATCGGTATCCAGGAGCACACCGGCGGATTTCTTTTGACGGCGTTTGAAAAAGCTGTAACCCACCGAAATAAACCCGGCCAGGGCCACCGCAATCGCACACCCCAACGATTCAGAGAGGTAAAAATCCAGACTGTTGGATAATTGCGTATTCACCGCACTAAAGCCTGGTTGCCATTGCGGTAGATAACCATACGCGTGCAGGATGGGATTACCGATAATTTGGAACACGACCATCCCCAGGGCCGAACCGATCAATACCCGCCAGGGCAGGATCATCCCAATCAGCAGTGCGCCCAGATCAATCGAAATAACAATCGCGGTGGCAGGGAGAATGTTGCGCAGGGATGACGACAGATCAATCCATGGGTTGGGCAGGATAAAGATCGGGGCCGATAGGAAAGTGCCGGTGATCGAGGGAATCAAGGTCGACAAAATAGCAAAGGTGGCACCCATTGCAGCGCCCACCGCAAAGGTATTCCAACGCCATGATTCCGATCGCCCGGAATGTTCGGCCAGCGCCATGGACCCCTGGGCCCAGACCGGCGCCATGGGGAAGGGTAATTTTTCGACATCCACAGTAATTTTATAGGCCAGATAACCAACCACGAAACCCTGGATTTTATTCAGGGCAAAGCTGATCAATAAAACCCAGACCGCCGGCCACCAGGCGGCATTCCAAAAAGTCCGTTGTGCGATCGCCGCCGCATCCGGGGCGACCCAACTGGGCAATTGTTCATGCAGACCAAACTGCTTGGTCGCAGAGCTGGTTTTGAGGTAAGAATGCCAGATTAAGGTCCCAAACACACCCCCGGCCAAACCCGCGGTACCCACCCCGGTGCCAATACTACCCGCGACATGGAGCAAGACCATAATTTCCTGACGCGTCAGTTTCTGGAAAGATCGCCGGGCCAGTTCCAGGAACAGAATCACCGTCACCCAGTCCGCGGCGGCAGTTAAACCACCCCCGAGCAGCAGGCTAAGATAAATCGCTGCCGGCACCATGACGGCGGACAGGAAGAACGCCCCGATAATAGCGCGGCGTGTGAAGCCGTCCCGGAACGGCTCTTGGAGCAATTCCGGTTTCAGGCTGCCAGCCGGAGTCTGAGATTGATCGTTCGCTTCTGCCATTTCACCAAAACTCCGATTATTTATGCTACGGACGCGGTCCCGGTTTTATAACCTTGGATGGTGCGCTGCACATACTTTTGTTTATCTTCCGTGGAGAGTGTACGCCAGATCAAGAACTGTTGCCGCAAATGATCCAGGAATATCTGGGTGGCACGACGGAACGAGCTCATTTCCCCGGCGGTACGGGCAATATCAAAACGAACCCTGAAAATCGTGGCTTCTTTGGTCTGCCAGATAGCCACGCCAAACTTCTCGGCAACCCCCAGATCATAAGGGGCCAGAAACGCTTCACCTTCCAACCGCAATTCCCGACCACTGGGACCGGTAACTTCCATAAATTGCCGCCACATGACCCGGAAATCCGGGCTGGTGGATTCGTGATGCGAAGCCAAGTATTCATCCAGAAATCCAAGCATCCCCAGTGCATTACCCCCGGTCAGGGTAAAGGGCACTTCGACTGCCAGCGTGCCGTCTTCGCTGGGGGGCAGAGACCACGAGGCCATATTACCCGGCGTGGCCAGTTTTCTCGCCTGCGAGGCCGGATACAGGGCGGACAGCACCACAATAACCAAGACCATGACACAACTAAGCACCGTAGAACCGGAAGAATAGTTCAGGGACATATTGGCGGCCCCAACGGCCTCGCGCAGTCCCTGATTCCCCAGCAGCACATAGGCCAGTCCCAGACCAATGAGGTAACCAATGACCAGCCCCAGTACACCATAAACCACAGCTTCAACCAGGAACAGCATCCCCACGTGCGCGGGAGCCAAACCGACGCTGTTGAGCATCGCAATTTCGTCTTTGCGTTCCTCAACGGTACCCAAGAGTGTGTTTACGATCATAAAAATAGCCAGCAGAATTGGTACGACCAGACGGCCAATCCCTTCCACACTGCTGGTGTCAACCGATTCATATAACACAGCTTTGCCATCAACCCCGGCAAATACCGGAACTTTCAAGCGGGTCATCAGTCGGTTCATCAGTTCGGCGGCGTTGGCCTGATCGGCAAAACGTACGGCCACTGATTTTACTGTGCCTTCCATGCGCAGCGCGCGGGCCGCGGGCACGAAGATCATTTCGTCCATCGGCAACTGCGGCAAACGATTATTGGGGTCAAAGGTGCCCAAATTGGCGATATCACGCGACTGGGCGCCATCACCCCCGGCGGCGGCAAAGTCCACCGGTGCGGTGGTCGAGCCGTCCAAATCACGCCACGCGTTTGCGCCGGCGATATTAAGAATCCCCACCACCATAAAAGTCTGATCAAACATACCCA
>JBIJDM010000045.1:0-14547 GCA_044344145.1 Phycisphaerae bacterium | reverse complement strand
CTAGGTTTGAGTTGGCGAAGTTGGAGCTTGTGATTAAGGTGAATTGATGGGAGATGGTATGAATGTTTCGGGAGTTAGTGGATCTGATGGGGGTGGGGATGGCCAGGGAATGAATGCGGGCGTGGACGCCCGCGCTCCCAGCGGGGATGCGGGTGGTCCCAGGGGGTGGCATAAACGTGGATTTCTACCGCATTGTGATGGGGCGAGACTGTATCAGATGGTTACTTACCGTTTGGGGGATTCGCTGCCGTTGGCGGTTGCGCAACGTCTTGCCGATGAGCTTGATGACGAAGGCGGCGAGATGCGCTATCGGAAGCGTATTGAAAGCCTGCTGGACGCCGGGCATGGGGAGTGCGTTTTGCGCCGGCCTGAACTGGCCCAAATTGTCATAGACGCATGGAATCACTTTGACGGCCAACGTTATGACCTGCAGGCTTGGGTGGTTATGCCCAATCATGTGCATGTGCTAATCGCGATGCGCCAGACGAGTCTTACCAATATTGTGCGCGGTTGGAAGAGCTTTTCGGCCCGGAAGATCAATGTCGTTCTGGGGCGAAAGGGCAAATTATGGCAGGAGGATTATTGGGACCGTTATATACGTAGTCCGAGCCATTATGCAGTGTCGATGGAGTATATTTTGGCGAATGGGGGAGGGCGAGGGGGTGTGCCGGTGTGGTTTAGGGGTGGATTGAAGTAAAAAGAATGCGGGCGTGGACGCCCGCGCTCCCAGAGGGGTATGGTTGCTCTGCGGGGGGGTTGGGTTTAGTATGTTGGCTTACGTTTTTTTAAGGAGCGTGCTTTGGCTTTACCTCAATTGAATGCGGCTTTGTTGGCTTCCGGGCATAAGTTTGCGGCGGGCGTGAAGGTGTCGCCGGTGCGGGAACTGCCGGAGCGGGTTTTGCAGTTTGGGGAAGGCAACTTTTTGCGCGGGTTTGTGGATTGGATGATCAATGCCATGAACGACAAGGGGTTGTTCAATGGCAAGGTGGTTTTGGTGCAGCCGATCCCGCAGGGCCTTAGCCCGCAGATTAATGCCCAGAACGGGCTGTATACGCTGATTCTGCGCGGGATTCAGGGCGGGCAGAAGGTGGAGGATATTTCGATTATCAGCGCGGTGAGTCGGTGTTTGAATCCGTATGGTGAATATTCGACGTATATGGCCTGTGCGGACCAGCCGGAACTGCGGTTTATTGTGTCGAACACCACGGAAGCGGGGATCAAGTTCAGTGCGGAGGACAAGCTGACCGATGCGCCGCCGGCGTCGTATCCGGGCAAACTGACGCAGTTCCTGTACCGGCGGTATCAGACCTTCAAGGGTGATATCAGCAAGGGGTTGATCATGTTGCCGTGCGAACTGATCGAACGCAACGGGGACAACCTGCAGCGGACGGTGAAGGAAACGGCGCAGCATTGGCAGTTGCCGGCGGAATTCAGCGCGTGGCTGGATAAGGCGTGCGTGTTCTGCAATACGCTGGTGGACCGGATTGTGACGGGGTATCCCAAGGCGCAGACGGCGGAATTGACCGCGCGGTTCGGGTATGAAGACCAGATTCTGGACACGGCGGAGATTTTCCACTTCTGGGTGATCGAAGCAAGCAAGGATATCAAGCATGAGCTGCCGCTGGTGGAGGCGGGGCTGGATGTGGTGTGGACCACGGATATGAGCCCATACCGCGAACGCAAGGTACGCATCCTGAACGGGGCGCACACGATGACGGTGCTGGGGGCGTATCTGGCGGGACAGAATATCGTGCGTGGCTGCATGCAGGACGAAGTGATTCACAAGTACATGCAGAACGGCATTTTCCAGGAAATTATCCCCACGCTGAACCTGCCCAAGGATGATCTGACGACGTTTGCCAAAGCGGTGAGTGAACGGTTTGCCAATCCGTACATTGATCACGCGCTGCTGGATATTTCGCTGAACAGTGTGAGTAAATACAAGGCGCGGATTCTGGGGACGGTGAAGGATTATTACAAGTTGAACAAGCAGTATCCGGCGCGGTTGACGTTTGCGCTGGCGGCGCTGATGGCGTTTTATCGCGGGAGCGAGATCCGGAATAATGCGCTGATTGGCACGCGTAACGGGCAGGAATATCTGATCCGCGATGATATGCCGGTGCTGGAAGCGTTCCAGCAGGCGTGGGCGGGATGCACGGGCGACTGCAAGTGTACGCCGGAGTTCTGCGGCGAGTTGGTGAACAAGATTCTGGCCCGCAAGGATTTCTGGGGCGAAAATCTGGTGGAGACGCTGCCGGGCTTTGCCGCGCAGGTGGCTGGGCAGTTGCACGCGATCCGCAATTTGGGTGTCCTGGCCGCGATGGCGAAGGTTGCCTAAGGGCAGCATGACGCTAAATTGGCGAAAAATCCTCATTACGGGTGGCGGTTTGGGCTTGCTCAAACCGGCGCCCGGGTCATGGGGTACGGCGGGGGCGGCGGCGATTTACTGGGTGCTGATCTGGGGGCAGTGGGTCTCCATGCCGGTGGTATGGGTGGCGCTGCTGGTGGGGGCATTGGGGGCGTCGTGGTTGCTGGTGAAGCTGGCGCCGGGGGCGATGCGGGATTTTGGGGATGAGGACCCCGGGCAGGTCGTACTGGATGAGTATGCCGGATTTTGGCTGACGGTGGCGTGGGTGCCGGTGGTGCAGATCCCGGGGATCGAGTCGGCGGGGCTGAGTTTGTTTGTCTTCACGTCGGGACTGTATATATTGTTCCGGTTTTTCGACACGTTGAAGGTCCCGCCGGGGCGGCAGTTGGAGCGGTTGCCGGCGGGGTGGGGAATCTTGTGTGATGACCTGTCGGCGGGGTTACAGGCGAATTTGGTGGCTCAAATCATCGTACGTTGCTGGTTTATGGGGTAAGCAGTTTTCTCGGCGAATTTGCCCGCCTATGATTGCCGCATAACCAAGCGGAGTTTTTGGCAATGAAAATTCATGAATATCAAGCCCGTGAGTTGTTGGCCCAAGCCGGTATTCCGGTACCCCCGTCGCGGGTGATCGAGTCTGCGAAAGCGGCGGCGGAGGCCTTTAAGGCCATCGGGGCGCCGGTGCAGGTGGTCAAGGCGCAGGTGTTCGCGGGCGGGCGCGGCAAGGCGGGGTTTGTGAAACTGGTCAAGTCGGCGGCGGAAGCGCAGGCGGCGGCGGAGTTTATGCTGGGGCACCGGATGGTGTCGGTGCAGACCGGGCCGGAGGGGATCGCGGTCAAGAAGCTGCTGATGGCGGAGGCGGTGGAGATCGCACACGAATATTATCTGGGGATCACGCTGGACCGGACGAAGGGAACGCCGGTGGTGATTGCCAGCGCGGAAGGGGGCGTGGAGATCGAAGAAGTGGCGCGGACGAAGCCGGAGGCGATTATCAAGGAGCATCTGCATCCGCATCTGGGGTTGCAGCCGTTCCAGGGGCGCAAGATCGCGCAGAAGCTGGGCTTTACCGGCAAGCAGCAGAATATTGTGGCGGGGATCATTGTGTGTCTGGCAAAAGTGTTCCTGCAGCAGGATGCGGGGCTGGCGGAAATTAATCCGTTGGTGTTGACGCCGCAGGGCGAGGTGCTGGCGCTGGATGCGAAGGTGAATTTTGATGACAACGCACTGTTCCGGCATCCGGCGATCACGGATTTGCGCGATGACAGCGAGACCGATGCGCTGGAGGTGCGGGCGACGGCGGCGGGGCTGAATTATATCAAGCTGGACGGGAGTATCGGGTGTCTGGTGAACGGCGCGGGGCTGGCGATGGCGACGATGGATGTGATCCAGCTGCACGGGAGCAGTCCGGCGAACTTTTTGGATGTGGGCGGCGGGGTGAAGGCCGAAGGGGCGATTGAGGCGTTCCGGATTATTTTGTCGGACCCGAAGGTGAAAGGCGTGCTGGTGAATATCTTTGGCGGCATCGCCAAGTGCGATCTGATCGCCGAGGCGCTGATCAAGGCGGGGACGGAAGTGGGCTTCCGCGTGCCGGTGGTGGTGCGGCTGGAAGGGACGAATGTGGAGCAGGCGCGGGTGCTGCTGGCGGCGGCGCAGAAGCAGTTGCCGACGATGCAGACAGCGGTGGATTTGAATGATGCGGCGCGGAAGATTGTGGCCGCGACCGGCAAGGCCTGAGGTAGAATATTTTTACGGACTTTTGGACGGGTAACAAACATGGCGATTCTCGTTGATCAGAACACGAAGGTCATTTGTCAGGGCATCACCGGGTCGGGGGGGGGGGCGTTCCACACCAAGGGGTGTTTGGATTACGGCACGAAGATGGTGGGTGGGACGAGTCCGGGCAAGGGCGGGACGAAGGACGTGAACGGCCTGCCGGTGTTTGATACCGTGGCGCAGGCGGTGGCGGCGACGGGGGCGAATGCGACGATGATTTTTGTACCGCCGGGGTATGCGGCGGATGCGATCTGCGAAGCGGCGGACGCGGGGATCGGTGTGATTGTGGCGATTACCGAGGGGATCCCGGTACTGGATATGGTGCGGGCGAAGCGGTATCTGGCGGGATTTCATGGCAAGGTGAAATTGATCGGGCCGAACTGTCCGGGCGTGATCACGCCGGGGCAGTGCAAGATCGGGATTATGCCGGGGTATATTCACACGCCGCCGACCGCGGGGAAGAAGAATGTGGGGATCATCAGCCGCAGCGGGACGCTGACGTATGAAGCGGTGTGGCAGACGAGCAGTCTGGGCTGGGCGCAGAGCACGTGCGTGGGCATCGGGGGCGATCCGGTGAAGGGGTTGGATTTTGTGGAAGTGCTGGAACTGTTCCAGAATGACCCGGCGACGGATGCAATTATTATGATCGGCGAAATTGGCGGGACAGCGGAAGAACAGGCCGCGGCGTATGTAAAAGCCCATGTTACCAAGCCGGTGGTGGGCTTTATCGCCGGGCGGACGGCGCCGCCGGGACGGCGGATGGGACATGCCGGGGCAATTATCAGTGGCGGAGAGGGTACCGCAGCGAGTAAGATTGAGGCTATGCGAGCGGCAGATATCGCAGTGGCGGATTCTCCGGCAGACATCGGCCGGACGTTACTGGAGGCGGTTCGCAGTTAAGCGCAGGGAAATCCGACATGGATGGCCCCCAGGCACACGCACTCGCGGATCGTTTGGAACGACAAATCACGGCGTCGCCGGTGGTGGCGGTGGATGTGCCGTCGCATCGGTGGCAGGCGAATGTATTATTGACGAATTGCGTGGGGCAGGTGATTCAGCGGGTGTGGGCGTACGGACATTGGGTGGCATTTGATTTCTCGCATGGTTTTTCGTGGTTGATGCAGTTGCCGCCGCGCTGTCGGTGGAAACTGGCGGTGGTGCCGGCGGAGGCCCCGACGGGGACGGTGGCGGGCAAGCCGCAGAAGCGATTGCCGCTCTTGCGGGTGACGCTGCAAAAGGGGCTGGTGGCGGCGCTGTATGGGAATCCCGCGTTTTATATTGTGCCCACGCAGGAACTGTGGAAGCATCCGCAGATGCAGAATCTGGGGCCCGACCCGATTGCGGAGGAATTTCAGGCGGCGGATTTTCTGCGGGGGTTGCAGGCGAATCTAACCAAGACGGTGGCGGGGGCGCTGCTGGATTCGAGTATTGTCGCGGGGGTGGGAAACCGGTTGAAGTGTGAAGTGTTGCATGCGCTGCGGCTGGCGCCAACGGCGCGGCTGCGGAATTTGATGGGGTCGGAATTGGCGGGGCTGGTGCAGACGACCACAACGCTGGCGCGGCAGATGTACAAAACCCAACAGAATCACGAGCATGATATTTACCCGTACCGGGTGTATAACCGGGCGGGCGAGACGTGTTTGAGCTGTGGGGAGCCGGTGGTGGTGGATCGCAGCGGGGGCGATGGACATTGGACGTGGTATTGCCCGGCGTGTCAGACCAAGGGACGCGATGCGACGCTGTTTGAGGGGTTGCCAATCTTTGCGCAGACGATGCAGCCGACGCTGGGGTTACGGGCGGCGGAATGAGCGTATGGGTGCAGGTTAGCGGGGCGTGGGGATTACTTGCGGAAGCCAATCAGACGTTTAACCAGCATGGTGGCGCGGGCCCAGCGGAAGCGCCAGCGCAGACGGTTTAGCTGGGGGTCTTCGGGGGCGAGGTCTTCGGCCTCGTTGAGCCAGAAGCGGGCGCGGGGCAAATCCTTGGTGAGAATATAAGCCAGCGCGAGGTTGTGCATGGCGAGCATGTGCTTGGGCTGGCTGCGGAGCGTGAGCTTGCACTGTTCGATGCCTTCTTCGAGGCGATGATTGAGCAGCAGGGCCACGGCCATGTTGTGACGGGCGGTGGTATGGTTGGGATTTTTGGTCACCACGCGCTGGAAGGCGTTTTCGGCGGCGGTGTATTGTTCCAGGCTGATCAGCAGACTGCCCAGATCGGTGGCGACTTCTTCAGTGAGATCGCGCTGGGCGAGTTCGGCGTTGGCGTGGAAGATGGCCTCGGACTTGTGGCCCTGATTTTTGAAGATTTCGGCCAGACGCAGATGGGCCCCGGCGAAGGTGCTGTCAATCCGCAGGATGCGGCGGAACTGCAGGATGGCGGTGGCCTCGTCGCCGTGGCGATAGGCCAACTGGCCGAGGTGATAATGGGCGGTGGCTTCGTCGGGTTCGAGTTCGAGGACCTGACGGAATTTGTCGTTGGCGGAATCTTCCTGGCCCATTTCGAGCATGAGTTCGCCGAGGTCGAGCAGGGTATCAATATCGCCGGGGTTGTGGCGGAGCTCGTTGAAGAAATGCTTCTGGGCTTCGCCGTACTGGCCTTTGGACCAATAGGCATTGGCGATTTCGGTATGGACGCGGGGATATTCGGGCTGGAGTTCCAGCGTTTGCTGCCAGCACCAGAGGGCTTTGTCGTATTGGCCGCGGGCGTACTGGGATTCGCCGATGTGGAAGTAGCAGTGGGGGCAGCGTTCTTTGTATTGCCGGGCAAGGTAGAACATTTCCTCGGCCTTGTCGTGGTTGCCCTGTTCGGCGTAGATGGCGATGCGCTGGCAATAGGCCGGTTCGTAGGTGGCGTCGAGGGCTTCGATGCGGTTGAAGATATCGAGGGCTTCTTTGAGCTGGCCAAGGTGGGCGAGGTCGGCCCCGATGGCGTTGAGGGTTTCGATATCGTTGGGGTCGGTGGCGAGGACCTTGCGGTAGGCCTCGAGGGCTTCTTCGTAGCGTTCCATGGCGTCGAGCGTGAGGCCGAGGTTGAAATTCCATGAGGTGTTGTAGGGATTAATGGCGATGGCCCGGCGTAATTCGCGCAAGGCTTCCTCAAGCTCGCCCCGTTCAAAGAGGTCGTGAGCCTTCTCGGCGCGTTTTTCTGCTTCATCCCAGTCAGCCATGAAACACATACTCCTGGCGCTTTATCGCTGCCATTATGCTAACAAAGTCGGGCGGTCAAAGCAAAGCGGAAGGGGTGAGAAGGGCGATTTGTCGGGCCGGAGGGGGCTGGACAGGGGGCTTGGGTGGGAGATAGGGCTGGGTATGGGGGTGCGGTGCGATTTGCAGCCGGGGGGCGATATGGTATACTTATCCGTCCATGCTTTTGCGGGCGTGGCGAAATTGGCAGACGCGCTAGATTCAGGTTCTAGTGGGTAACTCCGTGGAGGTTCGAGTCCTCTCGCCCGCAGGATAAGTCGCAATGACCCCCGAAAAGTGAATTTCGGGGGTTTTTGTGTTTTTGCGGGAGTGGGGATTAGGGCGACTTCCTCGGTGTTGATGTGGGCGGTTTCGGGTCGCTGCGGGGTGGATGGTAATAAGATGAATGTCTTGGTTAGTCGCATTTTTCGAGTTACAATGGCCTTTGTCTTCATGTCTCGCATTACTGGTAATCGTTCAGAAGGGATTTTAAAATGGCACGCCGACGCGAGGAGCCTCTGCTCGATGTTCTTTTTGAGATATTAAAATACGTACCGTTTTGGGTCGGACCGAGTTTAGCGTTGGTAGTGTTTCTGCTGTTACGATTACTGGTGCCCAATTTTACTACGACAGACAAAAACTCTGGCGATATGCTCCGGTCAGTTTTTGTGTTGTTGTCGTGGGTAATGGGAGGCGCGATTCTCGTGGCGTGGGGTATGGCGGAGCTATGGAAATTTAAGAATCGCTATTTACTGGCCAGTCAGACAGGGCTGGATTCGATTCGAGCCATGACTTGGCAGGATTTTGAACGCCTGATTTGTGAGGCATATCGCTGTCAGGGTTATAGTGCTGAGGTGGTGGGGAACAGTGGTGGTGACGGCGGGGTAGATGTGATTTTACATGGTCATGGTCAAAAGGTGATGGTGCAGTGTAAGCAATGGCGAACGTATAAGGTGGGGGTTACTACGGTACGCGAGTTATTGGGGGTGGTCGTAAGTGCCCATGTGGATAAAGGGATTTTGGTGACTTCCGGACGCCTGACTACAGAAGCCCACCGCTTTGTCTGTGAGAGTCCACAGTTGGAAGTAATTGATAGCTCTCGGTTGGTCGCACTGATTCAAAGTGCCCAACAAGGTAAGGTGATCAATCGCCCGGAACCAGAGGCAAGAACCACAACACCAGTTCCATGTTGCCCATTGTGTAACAGCGAAATGATCATACGAACGGCACGCCAGGGCGTACGTGCCGGAACCCAATTCTGGGGGTGTACGCGCTATCCGACGTGTAAAGGGACGAGGGCTTATGTTGCCTCTAATAGTAGATGAGTGATGATGGGGTACGCATTTGCCGTCATTCGATCACTGATAGACACGTCGATGGAGCTGGCAAAGGCGAGGGCTGTATTAACTTGCATAATGGATAAGCAGCTCCGGCATTGATTTAGGCGGTGGGGCTAATTGTTGGGATCAGGGCTTGGCTTGGGCGCGGCGGTACTGGCCGGGGGAGGTGCCGGTGGCGCGTTTGAAGGCGTTGCTGAAGGCGGATTCGTTGGAATAACCCACTTTAATCGCGATGGCTTTGATGCCCAAGCTGCTGTTACGCAGCAGGGAGCGGGCTTTGCGCATCCGGCATTCGGTCAGATATTGCAGCGGGGGGTTGCCGATGATGGCGGTGAAACGGGCAGAAAAGGCGCTGCGGCTGATGCAGGCCTGGGCGGCCAGGCTGGCAACCGTCCAGGGGGCTTCTGGGCGCGAGTGCATGTGGCCCAGCACGGGGGCGAGTTCGGAATCGAAAATGGCCTGAAAACCCGAGCGCGGCGCGGGGCCGGGGCGGGTGGCGGCATAGGCGCGTACGGCCTGTACGAATAGCACGTGCACGAGATGGTTGACGATGCTCTGGGCGCCGGGCAGATGGGTGGTTAGTTCGCTGGTGAGAAATTTAAGCGTACTTTCCAGCCAGGGGGTTGTGTTCAAATCGGTACTGCGCACATGGATGACCGGGGGCAGCGTGGCCAGCAGGGGATGGCGTTCCTCGTCGGCAAAATGAAACGCCCCGCTTAGAAACGTGGTGCGGGCGCCACCCTGACCCCAGCGCAAGCCGCGCTGCTGTTCGATGTCCTCGCGGCGGATCAATTCGTGGACTTCGCGGACGGGGGAGGTCCAGGTGTCGCGGAGTATAAACGGGTCTTTGCGGGTGATCAGGACCACGTCGCCGGTGGTGAGCGCGAGTTTGATACGGTGTTTTTCCACGGTGAGGCAGCAATTGCCATCCAGCACTGCCACCAGAGCGCCCTGCATCGCGGGGGGATCATGCGGGGGCAGAGTCAGGCCCAGTGTTTCCAGTTGACGGCGAAAATCGTGCGCGTTGCCAGAACCGAAACGCACGCCCCACGGTGCGGTCATTTCATGTGCCCCGGGAACCATGCACCGCAGATGAATGTCGTCGAGGATTTGCGTCAGGGGGTCGAGTTGAGGAAATGCGGGGGTGCCGGGCGCATGGGTGGCGTCCAACTTACGGCGACCAGCGGGGGTGATGGCGGGGCGGTGGGGCATGCCGATATTATACCCCGAAGCAGGGGTAAATGGACGATGGCAACAAAAAAACGGACAAATAAGCATAGTTAGTCCACGATGCAGGCCGTATAATCGTGCGGGTCAGGTATGCTGAGGATCGTTGCCTTGGGCACATCAGCGTCCTGAAGTCGTAATGTGAGCTGGGTCCTATGACTACCACACCGCATCCCCCTGCCCCGCACAATCGTCCCGCCAAACGTAAGGCCCGGCGGCGCTGGCCGTATTATGGTCTGGTCCTGGTGCTGCTGGGTGTGGCCGGATGGTGGGGCTGGCAGCGGTACTTTGCCGCGCCGACCACAGTGGCAATCAATCCGGCGGAACTGGTGAAGGTGGGGCGGGGGCGGGTGGAGATGGCGGTGAATTCTTCGTGCCGGGTGGTATCGAATCTTGAAGTGGATATCAAGTGCCGGGCCAGTGGGGAAGTGATCGAACTCCCATACGATATCAGTCAAACCGTAAAAAAAGGTGCGTTGCTGTGTCAGTTGGATCAGAGTGATGCGAAGTTGTCGGTGAGTTTGGCGGAGTCCACCGTGGCCCAGACCACAGCCAAATTGGCCCAGGCCCGGCAGGATTTGCTGTTGGCGGAAGCGGTGCTGGTCACCACGCGGGAGAAAAATACCGTCGCGCTGGGATCCATCGGAGTGAAAGCGGTGAATTTGCGGGCCAAAGCGGAACGGCAGAAAAAATTGCTGGCCGAGGGACTGGGCATACGGGAAGAATTGGAAGCGGCGGAGACTGAAGCCAGTGCGGCGGAAACCGCTCTGAGTGCGGCCCGGACCGCGATGGAGGAACTCAAGCAGCAGGAAATCCAGATCGCCTACAAGCAGGAAGCGGTCAAGATGGTCGAAGCGCAACTGCAGTCCGATCAGATCACACTCAAGACGCAGATGAATCAGTTGGGCTATACCACGGTGACGGCCCCGGTGGACGGTGTGGTGTCCGCGCTCAATGTACAGAAGGGGACGATTGTGGCCTCCGGGATGAGTGGATTTTCCGGCGGTACCACGATTATGACGATTTCGGACCTGTCGCGGGTGTTTGTGATTGCCACGGTGGATGAAAGCGATATCGGCGCGGTGCGATTGGATCAGCCGGCCCGGATCACGGTGGCCAGTTATCAGGGCCGTACGTTTGCCGGCAAAGTTATGCGGATTGCCACCAAGGGGGTCAATGCCTCGAATGTGGTGACCTTTGAGGTGAAGGTGGAAGTGCTTGATGATGCGAAAGCCCTGCTGCGGCCCGAGATGACCGGGAATGTGACCATCGTCCAGGATGAGCGTCCTAATGTATTGACGCTACCCGCTTCGGCCATCCTCTGGCGCGGCAAAGAGGCGGTGGTGACCACCGCCGAGGGTGAAGGTCGGGTGGTCAACGTGGGCTTGCAGGGCAGCGATACGGTGGAAATTGTCTCCGGGTTGACGGAGGGCGAATCCGTGCGGATCGTCACCACGGAACTACCCACGCGCTGGAAAAGTCAGGCGGTCGGTCCGGGCGGAGGCCCGCCACCACACTAAGGTGGGATGGGGCGCGATGAAACGCAGATATTTTCTAACGGGACCAAGCACGTGATTCATACCGAGCATCTATACAAGAGCTACGAACTGGGCGGCCAGACCGTCAATGCGCTCGACGATGTGAGTGTGCAGATTGCCGCCGGGGAGATGGTGGCGATCCGCGGCCCCAGCGGTTCGGGCAAGAGTACGCTGATGAATGTGCTGGGGTGTCTGGATCGGCCGGACAGCGGGACGTATATCCTTAACGGCGAAGATGTCTCCACGCTTAATGATGACGAACTGGCGAGTCTGCGCAGCCAGCGGATCGGATTTGTGTTTCAGAACTTCAATCTGTTGCCGCGCATGAGCGCGCTGGCGAACGTGGAATTGCCCGTGCATTATCTGGGGGGGAAAGACGCGCGGGCCAAAGCGGCGCGGGCGCTGGAAACGGTGGGGCTGGGCGAACGGATGCACCACGAGCCCAACCAACTCAGCGGCGGGCAACGCCAGCGGGTCGCCATTGCACGGGCACTGGTCAATAATCCAGATATCATTCTGGCCGATGAACCCACCGGGGCGCTGGATACCAAGACCGGCGAGGAAGTGCTGGCGCTGTTCAAAGCGCTCAATGCCCAGGGGCATACGATTCTGGTGGTGACACATGATTTAAGTGTGGCCCGGCATTGCCCGCGTGAGATTTACATCTGTGACGGCCAGATTGTTCCCTCTCCGACCGTGGGCGTAGGAGGTGGGCTATGATTTTCTGGACCATTGCCGCCGTGGCGTTACGCAGTCTGGTGGCCAACAAGCTCCGGTCGTTTCTGGCGATGCTGGGGATTATTATCGGCGTGTGGTCGGTGATTTCGGCGCTGGCGCTGGCCTCGGGGGCGCAGAAAAAAGTGTTTGATCAGATGTCCGCGTTGGGTACCAATGTGCTGATGGTCACACCGGGGCAACGTGGCACCGGCGGGGTGATCACGGGCACGCAGAAAAACCTCAAGATCGAAGATGCGCTGGCGCTACGGAATATTCCGGAAGTGGCCCGGGTCGCGCCGATCGTGCGCGGCGGGGTGCAGGCCAAGCATGCCAACAAAAATACCCGGCCGAACCTGCTGGGGACGGCGCCGACGTACTTTACCATCCGGAATTTCCAGGTCCAGTGGGGCCGGCCTTTGTCCGATGCGGATTGCGATTCCTCG
Organism: Phycisphaerae bacterium; assembly: GCA_044344145.1. Taxonomy (GTDB): domain Bacteria; phylum Planctomycetota; class Phycisphaerae; order WQYP01; family WQYP01; genus JBAXGE01. The sequence goes on along the minus strand of JBIJDM010000045.1, from coordinate 1,962 downwards.
GCCCGCGTAGCGGTGCTTGGGCCGACCACGGCCACGAATCTGTTCGGTGAGGCCAGCGCTGCCGTGGTCGGCCAGATGATCGAAATTAAAGGCGTGCAGTACCGGGTGATTGGGCTGCTGGTGGCCAAAGGCGATCAGGGCTTCTTTAATCCTGATGACCAGATTATCATCCCCTTTACCACGGCCATGCGGCAGGTACTGGGCGTGGATTATCTCAGCGAGGTGGACCTGAGCGCCAAAGATGAAACGCAACTGACCGCGATCCAGACCAAAGCCACGCTGCTGCTGCGCAAACAGCACCGGCTGGCCGATGATGTGGACAATGATTTCAATGTCCGCAATCAGGCGGATGTGCTCAGTGCCACCTCGACCATCAATACGGTGTTGTCGCTGCTGCTGGGTGGGATTGCGGGGATTTCGCTGCTGGTGGGGGGCATCGGGGTGATGAATGTGATGCTGGTGACGGTGGCGGAACGCACCCGGGAAATCGGCGTGCGCAAAGCCATCGGTGCCCGGCAACGTGATATCCTGCGGCAGTTCCTGATCGAATCCGTGGTGATGAGCGCCACGGGCGGGGTGCTGGGCGTGCTGGGGGGAATGCTGACGGCGAAGGTGATCTCCGCCATGCAAACCACGATTACCTTGCAGGTCAAGGGACCGGCGGTATTACTAGCGCTGGGCTTCTCGGCCGGAGTGGGTATTTTCTTCGGCTATTATCCCGCCCGACGGGCGGCTAAATTGGACCCCATCGAGGCTTTACGCTATGAGTAAAAAACTGATCAGATGCGGGCGTGCAACCCCAGCGTATATGGCTGGTGCGATGGTGCTATTGTTGCTGGCCGGTTGCGGTAATTGGTCGGATGATGTGGTGCGTTACCGACAGGTGCTTGATGGGACGGAGCCAGCTACCCGGCCCGCGTATGACGGCGCGGAAGCCTTGCCGCTGGTGTTGGCGCTGCAATTGGCAAATGCGGATAACGAGGCGATAGCCACGCAGGGGGAAAATTACGTGCAGGCGCTGGCGGAAAAGATGCGTCAGGCGGGCACGTTTTTACCCACGCTGAGTTTGGGGCCGACTTATTCGTTGAGCGGTACCGACGGCGGGACGGCCCATAGGTTAACGGTGCCGGTGAGCGCGTCAGCCACGGGATCGCTGGCCAATATCGCCAACTTGGAGGCGGCGGGGCAGAATGCCCAGCAACGCGCCCAGGTATTGCTCAACGAACGCGAAACCATATTGCTGCAGGTGGTGCAGGCCTATTACACGGTAATCAAAGCCGAACGCCAGGCCGAAGTGTATGAGAACAGTCTCAAGCTGAAAGCCGAACGGTTGCGCGATCAGGAAGCGCGGCTGAAACTGGAGAATGCCAAGCCGCTGGATGTGGCGCAGAGTCAGGCCGATCTGGCCGGGACACGGGTGGCTCTGACCCAGGCGCGGACAGATGCGGCCAATGCTCGCAGTGCGCTGGCCCGGCTGATGGGGACAGCGACGGTGGGGGGGCCGTTGACGGATGCCTATGTCCTGCCGACGGAGATTCCCGCACTGGAGCAATGGCAACAACAGGCGGAGGCTGGGCGGCAGGACCTGCAAGCTGCCACGCTGACCGTGGAGGCGACCCGCTCGGGGCTGGATGCGGCGATCCGGCAATATTACCCCTCGGTCACAATTAACTTCGACTACTATTTGCATAGCGATCCGGCCAGTATCCAGAACTGGACCGGGGGCGTATCCGCCCATTTGCCGATCTTTTCCGCGCTGGCGATCGAAGCCGACATCCGCCGGGCGTGGAGCGTGTATCGGCAGGCTGGACTGGGCGTCAGCCAGACCCGCCGGCAGGTGGTGGATGATGTGAATCAGGGGTATCAGAATTTGCAGAACAGCCGGCAGAAAATCGCCGATTTGCAGACCCAGGTGGACGCGGCCCAGCGGGCTTTGACACTGGCGGAACGGTCGTATCAACT
>JBIJDM010000228.1:0-4320 GCA_044344145.1 Phycisphaerae bacterium | reverse complement strand
ATTTGCTGCGGGTGGGCATCATTATTGTGTCCCGGACCCTGCTGCTGTCCTTCAGTTCGGATTTTCTCATGGCGTCGGCTCTGGGCACGCCAATTCCATGGGGTTATGTCATCTTGTTTGGCGCGGAAATCATCGTGGCCCTGTCCGCGGCATTGTTTTCACCGTCCAAAATGGCCTTGCTGCCGGCCTTGGTGCATCCCACCCAACTGGTGCAGGCCAATGCTCTGACCGCAGCCGCTGGCACGGTGGCCAGTCTGTTGGGATTTGTGGTTGGCGCCTGGCTGGTGGGCAATCACCTGCATCTGGCCATGTATATCAATGCCGGGACATTTTTCGTTTCCGCGCTGTGCCTGTACGCGATGCGAATTCCACCCGCGTTGGCAACCACCACAGCCCCCACCAGTGCCTGGCAAGATTTTCGACTGGGCTTCCATTATGTGCGCACGCACCGCCGAACCGGCCAGATCATTACGCTCATGTTCCTGTTCTGGGCGATGGCCACATTTATTCTCAATGGCCTGGTGGGCATCGTAACCAGTCCACTGTTCATGGGCATGGCGAATGAGTGGGTGGGCTATTTTCAGGGTATCGCCGGGGTCGGCATGATTGTCGGGGCGGGGCTGGTGAGTCTGGCGCGTAATAACGTGCCCAAGGAAGTGGGCATCGGTCTGGCGATGGCCTGTAGCGGGTTGTTTCTGCTGGGGTTTGCGTTGAGTGTGACCGTCTGGTTCCTGGCCCTGGGCTTCATTATTATCGGCGCAATGTGGGGCAGCATTCTCATGGTCACGCTGGAAACACTGCTCCAGCGGACCACCCCCGATTACATGCGCGGACGCGTGAACGGGGTTAAAGATATTGTGACCACCACGGGCCTGATCAGCGCCGCCATACCGCTGGCGTTCTTTGAGAATATTGACCCGTTAATGGTCAAACTCATGATCGGCTTTTCGTCTTTGGTCGTCGTGGTCGGGCTGATTTCCATCATCAATTACATCCGCAGCGATCCGTTCCCGGTGCGACTGGCGATTGCGCGACGCTTCGCCACAGTGGTCATGACCTTGCTGCACCGCTATCAGCGGGTGGGCCCCTGCCGCATCCCCACGACCGGCGCGGTGATCGTGGTGGCCAATCACACGGCAGGCTTGGACCCCGTGACGCTGATTATCAGTTCCCCCCGGCGCAGCATCCGCTTTATGATGGCCAAAGAAATTTACGTCAAGCCGTGGTTCAAATGGCTGGGCGACCTGTTCGGGATTATTCCCGTGGATCGCGCCCGGGCGGATGTCTCAAGTTTGCGCGAGGCCATGCGCAGTTTACAACGCGGTGAGGTGATCGGTATTTTTCCCGAGGGTGGCATCAGTATGGATCACCAGCTATTGCCCCCCCGCCCCGGTGCGGCAATATTAGCCGCCCGGACCGGCGCGACGGTGGTTCCCGCTTATATCACCGGCACCCATCAACATGAGAGTCTGCTGCGGGATTTCTTCCGGCCAGCGAAAATTTCGGTGCGTTATGGTAAACCCTTGAAGTTCAGCGAATTCCACCCCGACCCCACCAACCGCCAAGCCGTGACCGACTGGGGTTATCACATTATGGGCGCTATTGCCCAACTCGGTGGCGTTACCGCCCCGCCTAAACCCGACCCTTCCACTCCGGCGGAAGCAACAACACCGGCAGATGCGCCCCGGCAATAATTTCCTGGGCAATGTTGCCTTCCAGCAACCGGCTCAAAATCCCCTTGCTGGCCAGTCCGATGATGATGGTGGAACAACCGGTATCGTCGGCGGCCTTCAGGATTGCTCCGGCCACATCGTCGGCACAAAGTACCTGCGTCTCCACATTTACATTATTGCGAACTATATATTCCTTCATCTGCTCAACCAGGCGTTCGCCGGGGCTGTTTTCGTCCGGATTGTTGCCACTATCGTCAACGACGTGCACAAGCACCAGCGTGGCGCCGAGACGCTGGGCATATTCAATGAGTCCGTCGAGCCGGGCATCTTGCTGCCAGCGGGGCGAAACGGCCAATAACAAACGACTGGGGGCTGTGGCTACTGAGGTCATAGTGGGAGCATTATACCCGTAGAGCTGATTAACGCGCAATAATTCCCAAAAGCGATATTCCCTACAAACTGCCACACCTACATATTTAGGAATATTTTGCGAGACTTTACCCTAGCCATCCGTTAAACTAACCTAGTATTAGGCGGTGGATTACCGTCTTGGGCAGTTGGAATATTGTGTACGAATAGCGCACACGAGCCTCAACGGATTGAGTAGAAGGGAGTCTTATGCTCGCGTTAAGCCGGGGCGAAGGCCAAAGCATCATCATCAACGGCACCATCGAAGTCAAGGTGGTGAAGTGGTCGCGTAGTGCCGTGCGTCTGGCGATTCAGGCGCCGCGCGAAGTGGCCGTGGACCGCGACGAAATCTGGCGCAAGCTCCACCCCACGGATTTAACCCCCTTGGAGAAAGCCGATCGGGAACGCCAACTGCGTTTCGGTGGTACCACACCGGCAGCACCCGAGCACCCCGACACCATTGAGATTGATGTGCCACTGGCGCCTGATGCGGATCATCCCCAATCCACCTGAGCGTATTGACCAGCGACCGATCCCCACAACCTTTCTTTGACCACTGAAAATACATATGAAGCCTTTCACCTTTACCGGTTCCTTACCCCTCTTAACTGGTCTGGTTTTCTGGCTATTGGCCACTGCAGGCCAGGTGCAGGCCACCCCCCCGGCCACCCAACCCGCCAGCCGGATTGACAACGAAATGCGGATCAGTCTGGCGTGGCAGATTGCTTTGGATGCGGCCAATTTCTCGCCGGGCCTGATTGATGGCAAGTTTGGCCGGCGCGGCAAGATGGCGTTACAGGAATATACCGCCGCTAATTTCCCCGGGGCCAAGCTGGATGACCCGCGTGTGGCCACCGCCTTGGGGGTGGATTTGCCCGGCGTGCTAACGAGCCATGAAATCACAGCGCAGGATTTGGCGCAGGTGGGTGGGACTTTGCCCACGGATTGGAATGAAAAAGCGCAATTGAAGGCGATGTTATACGAAACCCTGCTGGACGCCATGGGTGAGCGGTTCCGGTGCAGCAGGGGCCTGCTGCAAACGTTGAATCCCGGAGTGGATTTTGCCCAGTTAAAAGCCGGTCAGACCATCACGGTCCCGAATATCCGGCCCCTGCTGACCCAACCGCTACCGCTGGAAAAACTAACCAACCGTACTTTGACGGGCGTGGCGGATCACATCGCTATTGATCTGAGCGAAAAGACCATGCGGGTGTTTGATGCCAAAGACAAACAACTTGCGCTCTTCCATTGCTCGATTGCCAAAGACAAGGAAAAACTGCCCACCCGCGATTTGCAGGTCAAGGATGTTGTCGTCCACCCCAACTATACCTTCGATCCCAAGATGTGGCCGGACGTGACCAACGTGAAGAAGATTCTCACCATCCAACCCGGCCCGCGCAATCCCGTGGGGCTGGCTTGGATTACGCTGGATTTGCCCGGTTACGGGATGCATGGCACCCCCACTCCGGAAATGATCGGCAAGACGGGCTCGCATGGCTGTTTCCGGCTGGCGAATTGGGATGCACTGACCATGACGGGCATTCTGCGCCGCGGACTGACGATCAAGATTTTACATCCGCCGGCCGCAGAACAGTAGGCTGATGCCGGTTGGCCAACAGCATTTCCGCCAGTAGAAACAGCACAATAAAAGCCAGCACGCCGGGGGTTAATTGCATACTGGCACCCTGGGCATCGAGGCGTTGCCGCAGGTCTTCGGGGGTTTGTGCCTGCCACAGTGTCTGGGGGTTCCTGAGTTCCTTGTGCAGGGCTAGCAGATCGAGACTGGTCAGCGCCACCTCGCTACCGGGTGGATTAACGACAAATTCGCCGGTGAGTTTATTCAGCTGCCGGTCATCCTGGGTTTGCCAGGTATATGTACCCGGCAGTGCGGTGGCGGGATACGTTACCACCTGATTTTCCACCCGTACGCGCAGCGGATTGGCTTGGCCGGGGGCTTTGATATCGGCATATTTATACGCGGCGGGGAGTTTCCATGTGACCGAGTCGTAGGGTTCGTAGGTATGGAACCGCTGCTGGACATCGGACTGGCCAAACGCCATCCGCGCCAACATCGGCACCAACACCACACTGGAACCGAGATTCGACCAATCACCCGTCAGTGCGGTGGCAAGCGTATAAATGCGCCCGCGGCCCAGACTGTGTTGCCACAAGAGGGGAATATTTTGATCCAGTCCCAGAATCCCCTGCGCATCTTTGGCCAACGGAGTACCGAAGGTCC
>JBIJDM010000302.1:0-4343 GCA_044344145.1 Phycisphaerae bacterium | reverse complement strand
ATTAGTAATTCTGCATTTTTCCAAAAAAACACGCCCGTATGCTATTCACATACGGGCGTGACCAAAGCTAATTTACCGTCATTCCCGGCCTTAGGCCTTGCGCCGCCGACGCAGCAAGAGACCCGCCGCACCCAGACCCAGCAAGCTCAAGCTCGTCGGTTCCGGCACGTTCAACAGGTAGATACCATCAATACCACCCAACCCGTCCGTGTCCTTCCAAACCTTGACATTGCCCCAGGTCGTGCTGCCATAGTTGACCGACACATAACCGGTGATGTCCACATTCGTACCCACGCCCGAGCTGACAATGGTCGATCCGGTCGTGTCAAAGATGTAGTAACGGGTATTCAAGTCGGCCAGATTGTTGACATCGCCACTGAGGTTGATCAGGTTCAACACCCAACCATCGGCCAGCGTCAAGGTCTTACCCGACGCCAGTTTCACCTGGTCAAACTGCGGCGTGGCGGCGCCATCCCACTGCCAGTCATACTTCGCACCGGCATCCATGGTAAAGTCGCCGGTGTTCAGGACGCCCGGGCTGTTGCCCGGCGCCACCGTAGCGCCACTTTCAATGGTCATCCCACCAGTGTAGGAACCAGCACCACCCAGAATCGCACCGACCTTGACGGTCACCGCGCCCGTGCCCAGACCCGAGCCCGTGGTGTTGTTGATCAACAAGGTACCGGCCGTCACCGTCGTGCCCCCACCATAGGTGTTGGCGTTGGTGAAGATCACCGTACCCAAGCCCAGCTTCTCAAAGCTGCCCGCACCACTGATCACCCCCGACACGGTCAGCAAATCGCTGGCCCCGGTCGTGGTGAAACGGGTGTTGCTGACAAACTCTACCGGGGCACTGATGCTATGCGTACCGACCACCGTAGCCAGCGGCGTGGTGCCGGCGAACTTCAGGGTCCCGCCACTGCCTTGGGCGATGGTGTAACTGCCCGTGTTATTGAACGTTACCGCGTTGAGGCTGGGGCTGTCGCCGTTCAGACTCACCGTCACGCTGCCACTGGTGTTGCCAAAGGTGGCCGTATCCACACCGGTATAAGCGCCGTCCAGACCGGGTGCCACATGCACACCCGCATCGGTCGAATCATTCCATGACGCATGGGTGCCCCAGCTACCCGAGGCGCCGTTCCAGATCATCAAGCCCGAGTATACCTGCCCGGCCGTGGTGATCGCTCCGGGTGAGCCAACCACACCCGTCGTGCCATTGCTCAACCCCGCCACGCTATTGGCGTTGCTGGTGAGCGTCAGGCTGGCCGTGCTGGCCAGAGAACCCGCGCTGGCGGTATTCACCGAGAAACTCAAATTGTTCGTGGTCACACCGCTGGCACTCGCGGCCAGTCCGGTGAAGCCCGTCGCGGTAACCTTGGCATTACCGGTCGTCGCCGAGACATCCAGCAAGTCCTGGTAGGAGGCGCTGGTCACCGTCTGGTTGCCCATGGCCACCGTTTGGGCGCTGGGGCTGGCTCCGACGTGTACGTTGCCAAAATCCAGCGTCGCACCCGTGTACTTCGCCTGGGCAAAGTCATACGCATTCACCGTCACGCCCGTGGTCGTGCCCAGCGTCGCGCTGCCACCCACGGTGGCATTCGTCGCCGTCGCCACCGAGGGGGTGAACGTGATGGTGCCGGCGGTGCCGGGCGTATACGTCCCGTCACCCGTGGCAATCCCACCACTGGCCGCCACCGGTCCACCGCTTAAGGGCATCGTGCTGCCGGTGAGCGAACCGTTGTTGGTAACCTCCAAAGTGGTGAAGTTGAGGGTATCGTTCGAGCCCGTCACACCGGTATTGGTGATCTTGCCCGTGATCGTGGTGCCCGCACCGACGCGAATATTCGCCGCCGTGGAGGTCGCTGTCAGATTATAGGTCGTGCCCGACAGCGAACCACTGATGCTCAATTCGCCCGTGCCGTAGTTGAACTGCCAGGCTTTACCCGCAGTCAGAGTCGGCAGGTAGGTGCCATCACCCACTGTGCCAAAGGTGTTGGTAAAGCTACCGCTCTGGGTGGTGAAGTCGAACAAGTCCCAACTATTGCCCACGGCAAAGGTGCCCGCGGTGTTGGTGATTTTAAGTACGCCACCGTAGGTCAGGCCGGAGATCCCGATAATCTTGTCATTGGTCAGCGTGGATGCGTTGACCTCAAAATCACTGGTGCCGGCGAGCGTCAGGTCGCCGCTGACCGTCAACTGACCGATCGAGTTGCCGGGAGCAATCGTAGCACCGCTGTTCACGACGGTGTTTTTGCCGATGGTGCCGATGCCTTGGAGGCGCGCACCCGACTCGACGACGAGGTTGCTGCCGCCGCCGGAGAGCGTTCCATCAACGCGGAAGACGCCACGTTTGACGGTGACAGCGGCCGTGGTTGAAAGGGTGTTGGACAGTTGCACCGTACCGGTGGCCGCGGCGGCATTGTTGATCGTCACCGCGTTATTGCCGGTGGTCCAGGTGCCCGTGGTGTAGTCCACCAGGCCGCTGGCCGCCTGATCGAGGTTAATCGCTCTGTTGAGCGTGATGTTACCGGTGAAGCTGCTGTTGGCCGCGGCGTTGCCGCCGAGGGTCGCCGTGCCCAGGGTGCTGCCGCCAACAGTAATGTCGCGGCCAATCGTATGCGCCCCGTTGGTCAACAACGCGACATTCTGATCGGTATCAAGGGAGTAAGCATTGGTACCGCTGACGTAATAGGTGCGTCCCGCAGTGGTCGCACCATTGGTGACCTGGACCTGCGTACCGACGGCACCTGCGCCGGTGGTGTCGGTGACGCGGGTGAAGCTCATGGCCCCATTGGCATCGGCCCCGTCGAAGGTGTAGATGCCGTTGTTGGCGGTTGTAGTCTGAGCGGTCAGGAACACACGGTCACCAGCAGTGGGCGTGACGCCATCAATGGTTGTCCACGCGACACCCGATAGCGTGCCGCTGGAGAGTGTGCCACCGATATTGCCCGTGGCGATGGCCTTAACGGCCGTGAGTGTAGTGCGGGTATCACCGAGGAGGATGGCGGAGGTGGCATTACCGAAGACGCCGTTGCCTGCGCCACCGGGGGCATTACCGCCGGCGAGGACGGTGCCGGACCGAATAATCGTCTGGCTAGTGTAGGAATTCGCCGCGTTGCTGATGAGGATCGAACCCGCCGCGAGGGGAGTACCATCGGGTTTGAGCAGACCACTAAAAGTCACGCTGGTAGCCGAGTTGGAAAGCACGCCGGAGAGTTCGCCTTCCGGTGCGGTGCCGGTACCACGCACGGTTGCGAACGTCCGGGAATTGGCATTCATATCGATGTCATTGGTCAGGGTGAGTGTGTTGTCGGCGGTTGTGGAACCGAACACCAACGTCGCCGCGTTGTTGACAAACCCACCGCTATTGACCGTCAATGCCGCATTGCCGTTGAGCCCGATGGACCGGGGTGCGCCATAGGCCGCGAAACCACCACCGAGCCTCATATCAACTTGGCCCGCGCCAGGTGTTGTTGAAGTCGTGATCGCCCGCGGCGCAGCTCCGAATTCGATCACACCGCCATTAAGGGTGGTTTTGACGAGGGCGAGGGTTTGCTGACTGGCTGCACTGACGTTGGCGCTGGCGGTTTCACGGATAGCGCCATCAAAGACGCCCGCGGTGCCAGTACCGATGTTATAAGTGATGCTAGAGCTGATGTCCGTCCCCGCGACCGGAACGGTGTAGGCCATGTTGCCAATCGCCAAGGTACCGATTCCACGCTTGGTGAAAGTGCGGGTTGTGGTCGCGTCGTCGGTAATAACGCTGGCCGCACCGTTAAGGCCGCTATCGGCTGCGTTGGCCCAGACGCCAGCCTGAATCGTTACGGGGCCGTTTCCGGTGCCGGTGGTGGTGCCCAAGGTGAGGGTCCCGTCGCGAACCAGGAAGTTCATGGCTCGGGGTAGGCCATTGACAATGGCGCTGTTCTGCAGAACGGCAAGACCGCCGGTACTGCCGAATGTCGAGGATAACTCATTGCCACCGTTGGCCGCAAACAGGAACTTCTGATTGGTGGCCAGATCATACGTCTTTCCGGCCACCGACCCGGTAAGCAGGTAACCACTGCGATTGCCAGTGGCGGTGGCGCTACGGCGGGCCACCCATAGATAGCTGGCGTTGCCTCCGGTGCCCGTGGGCAGGCTTGCATCGCCGTCGAAGCGGACGAAAACGTCGGTATCCGCAATGGCCATACCGCCTGGGCCGGTATTGAAGGTGTTGGCATTAAGCGTGCCGGATGCCGAGCCGGTGAGGCTGTTCGTGCCGGAGAAAACGATTTCCGGGATTTGCCCGTCAGCTCCAGTCACGGTGTGCGCAAACGACAACGCGCCGCTGTCAGACAAGTTTC
>JBIJDM010000227.1:0-4356 GCA_044344145.1 Phycisphaerae bacterium | reverse complement strand
GTGCAATATTTATTTGTTTTTTGTCAAAGGAGGCTGGCTTATGGCAATACAACATTGGATGGCGTGGGAAGGTGGCGTGGATTTGGTGGCGATGACCCAGCCGGGACTGACCCAGCCGAATGTGATTGTGCATGTGGCGCGGAAAGTGCATACCCCGCTGGGTTCGGCGGCATCAGGCATGGTATTTTTCCAGCCGGACCCCAATGCCGCGCCGCTGGCGCTGGGTTTCATCTCGACAGACCCCAACGGCGTGGGCCGTTATTTTGGCCCCAAGATTTTCGCCGGTACCCCGTTCGAACACGCGCCGGTATTGCTGGCGGATATTCACATTCAACAAGTACAAGCCGACACCGTGACGGCCATCGTCACCATCGGTGATCTGGTCATCAAAACCACCCTGAGCCGGTTGGGTGCTCTGGAACTCGTCAACCGCGCCCCGGCCGCGATGCCTCCCTTTGCCCAACAGGGCTTGGAAGCTGTGGCCGGGAAGGCCAGCTTGAATGTGAATGGCCAAGAGATTGCCATCATCGTACCGCCGACGGGGATTTCCGGCGGTCCGGCCGCGGTCTGGGCGCCAGCGGGTATTTACGCCCGTTGACGTTGCTACATACTTACTTGGCGATCCCCGCCATGATGGTCTGGAAAAACTTCGGGGTGTAATCGTTATAGTGGGTCCCCGCATCGTTACGGGTCATCACAATAACCAGCTCATGCTCGGGATCCACGCGGAAGATGCACCGGGTCGCGGAACCATGCCCAAACGTGGTCGCACCCAAGCCTTCTTTGGTGTAGTAGGGTTCCAGACCGATACCCCACACTTTGCTGGTATCCGCGCCCAGCGTTTTGGTCAGCTTTTGGGGCATGGCGAGTTTGAGAGTCTTGGGATCATAGAAGCGATACGCACTATACGCCCCGCCGTTGAGCATCATTTGTCCCACCTTGGCCAGATCGAGCGGTACACTGCGTACCCCGCCACCGCTGTCGGTCGCTTCGGTATTGTTGCAACCCAACGGTCCGAGCAAGCGGTCATGATATAACGCCGGCAGCGCCTGGCCGGTCACCGACTCGACAATCTTAGACCCCAATGCATACCCGGCACCGTTGTATTCGTGGGCCACGCCTATGGGCAGATACGGATACATATCCGCAATCCGCTGGTCAAAATCATTCAGGTCATCACCCCAGTGCCCCCACAACCCGGCGGTGTGCACATACAAATCACGCACCGTCATCGGGCGTTTCGCCGACCGGTTGCGGAAGGCCGGGAGATATTGCGCGACCGGGGCATCCAAATCCACCACCCCGGCATCCACCATCTGGAGCATGAGCTGCGTGGCCAGCAGTTTGGTGATGGAAGCAATCCAACTGGGCGTATCCACGGTCATGGGTTTGCCGTCGCGCGTCCCGTAGGCGGCATGCAACACAATCACCCCCCGCCGGGCCACACACACGGCAAAGGCTTCGTCACTATTCGCGGCCCACTCCCGGCAGAGCGCATCAATTCGGGCTGCGGCATCAGCCTGCATACCAGCCTCCGCCGCAGTGCCCGTCCGCAGCACGGGCGCCGGGGCACCGGTGATTTTCTGTGGGGTTAATGGCGTGTTGGCAAACGCGCTGGCGCTGCCATCCAAACGGCGTTTGAGCGTCACCCACCATTGCCGGTCCCGGGCAAAGGCGTCACCATACGCAGCGCTGACCGCGCCGGGCTTAACCTCGGCTAATCCCGCCAAGAGCACTGCCGTGGCGCCATCACGCTCCGCGGCATCGCGCCACCGGCCCTGCGTATACTTCTGCATGACCTGATTCTGTTCCCGTAACACTTCCGGGGCAATACCAAAGCCGGAGGGTAATTCCGTCTGCTGGGTCACCCCTTGGGTCAATTTCCACAAACCATCGGTGCCGGGATAACGATACAGCGTCAAATACCGTTGCAGCGCGGGCCCGCCGGAGTGTTCCACCGTGATCACCGCGCCGTAACGGCCAGGTTTGGCGGCACTGGTGACTTCCTGCCACTGGTCGTCAAAATAACGGGGCTTGATGGTATAGGGACCGATCAGGTCTTCTACCAGATTGGGCTGGGCGAAATCGCATGCGGGCAACTTGGCACCGGTGAAGCAGAATGGCGCGGCGACGAGTTCCGCTTCCAAAAGCTCGCGCATCCGGGCGGCTTTGGCATCGGGCAACGTGACCACCATCGGAGCCGAACCGGCCACCTCCACGGCCAACGGTGCCCAGGCCTTACCGATGGCCGGCATGGGCAGCGCAATAATCGCCGTCGCCCGACCGCCTTCATCAGTCAAACGCTGCTGGGCCAGAACCTGAGTACCGTCGCGCACTGTGACCGCTTGCCCGACCAATGAAGCCGCCCCGTATACGCCGATACACGTCCGGCGCGAACGTTCATACCACCCCACCGCATCCAGCAATACCGGCGTGCCGGGTTGTTGGGTCAGACGGATGCGCTGCATCAGCGTGGTGTCGCGATGAGCGCCGGCTTTGGGGTACCACAGCGCCTGCTTGCGATCAAAGTCCCGATCGCTGTCGTTAACATAAACCTGCAGGGCCAACTCCGTACCCACGGCGGGAGTGATGCCCAAATTACTCCACGGCAACAATAAATCCATGGTGTAACGTCCCGGCCCATAGCTGGCCACAGCGGTCACTTTGAGCGGGGCTAGTTTTTCCTTATCGGGACGCCGGTCATTGGTATAAAAGCGCAGCGGATGGGCAGCATCGGAGCCGGGCCCCACCTGGACTTGGTAGGTTTCCGGCTGACCTAAGCCCCGCGTCACAAAGACTTCCACCCCATCGCCGCGCCACAGGTCCTCGATATTGGGAAATTCATGGTTGACATCATCCCGCACGGCCACCCGGAGCAAGAGCCCGCGATCATCCCAGGCCAACCGTAAACTGGGATCAAAATCGTCCGCAGCCGGGGGCTTGGGTTGCTCCACGAAGCGGAGAATGCGCACCGCCAACCCCTGATCGCCCCAACCCTGATCGGTTCCATCGAGCGTTATTCCCACTGCCCGGGGCACCTCAAACACCGGGGCCAGCGGCGCATTATTGGCGGTGGCCACATCCGTTGTCTGACAACCCGCCAGCAGAGAGAATACCAGCAACGCCAACGTGAGAACCGATACCGAAGTCCAAACCCGCTTCATGAATAGCTCCCGTATAATAATTTACCGACCGTGCAAGGCGTATTTCAAAATGTTCCACGACGGGTAACAGACTGTGATCTGATGATTATGATACCGTCGGCTGAAAAACGCTGCCACTTTCCACCCTCCTGCCATATCCCACGAAAACGTAATACGACCGGAAAGAATATTATGAACTTATAACGGCAACACAATGGGTGAACAACGAATAAAGGCCCCCGCCAGATTACCTTCGGCGGAAGCCTTTGTTATATGTATCGCGAAGTCCGGCAGCAGACGGTCAATCTGACCGCGCGTTGCCCGTGATCTTACTTCGTCGGAGTTTTGGTTTCTTCAAATACAAAGCCATTCTTGGTAGCCTGTTGGCGGATCATATTCCGCAAATTGGCGTCCAGCGATTGCTTGTCACTTAAGCCCTGTTTGGTCATTTCGGCTTTGACATAAGCCTCACGTTTGACGCCCAGCTCCTGAATCTGTTTCTGGATGTCGGCGCGTTCTTTGGCTTTTTCCTGCAAGTACTTTTCCCGACCTGCCGCATCCAGCCCGTGCATCGCTTCGGGCAGGTCTTCGGCCTTAACATCGGCCAGTTTCACCGTACCATCCGCCAGCGCATCATTCAGGTCCCAGCCCGAATTACGGTACAGCGCCCCACTCTTGGTCACGGCCCGTTCCGCCGCCGCCGCCGGGGCGGTGGATTTGGCGGCACTGTCCATTGCCGCCTGTTGCTGAGCTGCCGCCTCACGTTTCGCGCCATAGCCGACATAGGTGGTATTCAGTTTGCCGCTGAGATCGGCCAAATCCTTATCGAAAGGCGTATTGACCGCCACGGTGCCATTGTTGGCATCAATGGCGGCAAATTGGCCATCCGCCCACGCGGCGGCATCGGCCCATCCGGTCTGGCGGCCCGAAGCTTCATCGCCGCAGTAGATGGTGTTAATAATGATACCCTTGCCGGCCACGAGTTGGCAGGCATCTTTGAGCTTAATCTTGTCATCCTGCGTGGCCGCTTCATTGCCGGCCACGACGATAATCTTGAGGGCGCCTTTCTGGACCGACCAGGTCAATTGCTCCGCCGCGGCCACCGAGACCCGGGCAACATATTCCGTACCTCCATTGGTTTTTAACGCGAACAACTTGCTGTAAATACCGTCCAAATCAGCAGTTAAGTCCGACAATTGGGACACCCACCCGG
>JBIJDM010000226.1:0-4359 GCA_044344145.1 Phycisphaerae bacterium | reverse complement strand
GGGGAAGGGGTCGGACTTGCGGGTCTGGATCAGGGTGAGGGATTCGAACATTTCATCCATGGTGCCAAACCCGCCGGGCATGCACACAAAGGCCCGGCTGTATTTGACAAACATCACTTTACGGACAAAGAAGTAGTGGTTCGTCACACTGACATTCTGGTAAGGGTTGGCGGTCTGTTCCATGGGCAGCGTAATATTGAGCCCGACCGAGACCCCGCCGGCCTCTTTGGCGCCGCGATTGGCGGCCTCCATGATGCCCGGCCCGCCGCCCGTGATGACGGTATAGCCTTTCTTGGCCAGCAAAGCCCCCAGATCCCGCGCCATTTGATAATACTGATCCGTGGGTTTGGTTCGGGCGGAACCGAAAACACTCACCGCCGGGCCAACATTGGCCATTGTCTCGAAGCCTTCAACGAACTCGCCCATGATGCGAAATAACCGCCAGGCATCCTGACTGAGTTGCTGTCCAATATCCATTTGCCGCGGGTCATATGACATAATTTCGACTCCCGAACAGACTTTGTTTGGTTAAGTTTACCCACACTTACAGTCCCTGCCCAGTGAAACCAGCTAAAATCACTTGATTGCCCCGCCCGAGTGGCGATAATGCAGAGAGTATGATTGTTTCCGTGTAACCTTGGGAGTCCGCATGGATTTCTTGAAACTACTGTCCGAAACCCCCGGCGTACCCGGACGCGAAGAACGCGTGCGTCAGGTCATCCAAAACGAGATCACCGGTCTCTTCCACGAGACGCGGGTGGACGACTTGGGCAACCTGATATGTATCCGCAAAGCCGACAAAGTCGCCAAAGGTAAAACCGCCAAACGGGTACTGATTGCCGCGCACATGGACCAGATCGGTTTTTATGTCCGGTATGTGGACGACCGCGGTTTTATCCGGTTGCATAATGTGGGGGGATTCGACCCACGCACACTACCCGCCCACCGGGTGCTGATTCAGGGTAAAAAAGACCTTTATGGTATGCTGATGCCGGGGATCAAACCCATCCACATCGCCACGGATGAGGAACGGCGCAAGACGCTGGCCATGACGGATTTCTATGTGGATGTGGGCCTGCCGGGCAAAAAGGTCAAGGAACTGGTCCGCGTGGGCGACCCGGTCACGCTGGTGGAGCCCTGTATGCAAATCGGCGATCTGGTCTGCGGCCAGGCCATGGACAACCGGGTATCCGTATGGACGGTTATCCGGGCCATGCAGCGGTTACGCCATTCGCCCTGTGAAATTGTGGTGGTCTTCTCGGTTCAGGAAGAAGTGGGCGTGCGCGGGGCCGGGCCAGCCACCTATGGCGTACAGCCCGATGTGGCCATCGCGGTGGATACCACCCTCGCCTGCGATATTCCCGGCGTACCGGCTGAGCAGTCGGTATCGCATCTGGGCAAAGGCGCGGGCATCAAAATCATGGACAGTTCGATCATCAGTGATCGGGCGTTGGTGGATAGTTTTGTCTCCGTGGCGGTAAAACACAAGATTACCCACCAGTTGGAATTGCTCCCGCTGGGGGGTAATGATGCCAGCGTCATGCAACGCAGCCGGGCGGGTATGCGGGCCATCACCATCAGCATTCCCACCCGGTATATCCACACCGTCAACGAGTGTGTCAACCGCAATGATCTGCACGCCACGCGTGATCTGCTGGCGGCGTGGCTGGAACAGGGAATCTAATCTCCGGGCCCCCAACCGCCCGGGAAGCAAGGGATATCATGACGATGCAATTTGATACCAAAGTATGCGGAAATGTGGACCACGCGCTCTATCTGGAGTGGCTGTGCACCAATGGCCGGGGCGGGTATGCCTCGGGCTCGGTGGCGGGCGCCAATACCCGCAAGTATCACGGTTATCTGGTGGTGGCGTTGCAACCGCCGGTAAACCGGCTGGTGATGCTGAGTCGGGTGGAAGACCGGGTGGTCCATGCCGGGGTGATGACGGATTTGTCCACGGCGGAATTTCCCGATGTGATTCATCCGCAGGGGTATCGGCATATCGAGTCGTTCACCTATGATGACGGACCGGTATGGGTGTATCGTGTGGGCTCCCTGCGCGTGCGCAAGTCCATCAAACTGATTCATGATACCGACAATCTGGTGGTGCAATATGAACTGCTGACCCCAAGTGCGCCGGAAATCCCGGTGAAACTGGTAGTGCAACCGTTGTTTGCGGGCCGGGATTTTCATGCCACCATCCAGCCGCACTGGCGGCCGGCGTGGAGTCTGGTGAATCATGGCAGCGATTATTTTTCGGTGACCGTACCGGGGCTGCCCTGCGCCATCAACCTGAGCCACAATGCCGACAAGTTCACGCCTACACCGAGCTGGTGGTACAACTTTATCTTCCGGCAGGAACGCCAGCGCGGCTATCCGGACCGGGATGATTTGTGGAATCCCGGCACATTGGAATTCACGCTCCAGGTGGGCAAGCCGGTGGGCTTTATCTGTGCCACCCAGCCGGTGGCGTATAACCGCGTACCGGAATTGCTGGCCCAGCAGGCCCGGCATCATGAGTTGGTAGACAACCTGATTCCCGAAGCCAAGCAGGACCCGTTCCTGCAGGCGTTGGTGCGGGCCTCGGATCAATTCATTGTCCGGCGTGGCCCGGCGCCCACCGAGCCCAAACAACTCGCCCCCATGTCCATCATCGCAGGCTTGCCCTGGTTTGAGGATTGGGGCCGCGATACTTTTATTGCCCTGCCGGGGCTGACGTTGTGTACCGGACGCTTTGATGTTGCCCGGGGCATTCTCAAAACCTATGCAGAACATCTGCATCATGGCCTGCTGCCCAACCGGTTCCCCGACAAGGCGCATCATCCTGATTACAACACCGTGGATGCCGCGATGTGGTATCTGCAGGCGGCGTACAGCTTCTGGCGTTATACCGGCGATGTGGCCTTCCTGAAGGCCGTGCTATATGACCCTATGGTGGAGATTATCCGGAATTATCGCGATGGCACCGATTTCGACATCCGTATGGATGGCGATGGGCTGATCCGCGCGGGCAGTCACGGACTGCAATTGACGTGGATGGATGCCAAGGTGGGCGAATGGGTGGTAACCCCCCGCCACGGCAAGCCCGTGGAGATCAACGCGCTCTGGTACAACGGGCTGGAGATGATGCGCCGGCTGGCCCTGACCATCGGCGACGAAGCCAACGCTCGCGAGTTCCGGCAACTGGCCGCGATGGTGGCCGACAGTTTCCCGCGGACGTTCTGGAATGCATCGGCGGGTTATTGCCACGATGTGGTCAGTGATGAGGGCCAGCCGGATCGGTCCCTGCGGCCCAACCAGCTCATGGCCGTGTGCCTGCCCTTCTCCCCGCTGAGTCCGGACCAACAAATGGCGGTGGTCAACACCTGCCAGAAGCATCTACTTACCCCCATGGGCATGCGGACGCTGGCCCGCGATGATCAGGCCTTCCATGCACGCTGCGAGGGCGACCAGTTGGCCCGCGATATGGCGTATCATCAGGGCACGGTCTGGCCGTGGTTGATCGGGCCGTTCGTGTCCGCGTATGTGCGCGCCCATGGCGGTACGGCGCAGGCCCGTCAGCAGGCCCGTGGTTTCCTGCTGCCCATGCAGCAGCACATGCGGGATGCGGGGCTGGGGTCCATCAGCGAAATTGCCGATGCCGTGGAACCCTTCAGCCCGCGCGGCTGCATCGCTCAGGCCTGGTCGGTGGGCGAAGTCCTGCGCAGCTATTACGAAGACGTGCTGGATCGCGCCCCGGCGTGGCCGCAGCTACGTTGACGGCCTAACACATAGCATGGTTCGAACAGGTTCCTTTGCAGAGGTGATTTATGCGGATGCGGTATCTGGCTTTGGCCGTAGCGGGAATCGTGGGAGTGATGGGCTGGGCACTGGCACAAAATGTCGTGCAGGAACGTGTGGCCACTACTAACGCGATGCCCCGCATACAGCCCAAGGCCATTGAAATGAGTCTGCTTAATCCGGGTTTATACAGCAATTTGAATCTGGAAAAACTCACCCCCCAGCAACTGGCGGAACTGAACAAACTGCGCCAGGCCACGGACTTGAAAGTGGCCCGGATTATGGCCGAAGAGCAAACCGCCATTGCGCGGATCTGCCAGCCCGGTTTGGACGCCAATGCCATAGCCCAACCAAGGCTGGACAACCTGTCAGAACTTTCCGAGGCGGAGTCCCTGCGGCTGCAGATGCTTCTGGACCGGCGGGCCAAAGCGATGGAAGCACTGAGCAACATCATGAAAAAACTGCATGAAACCAGCCAGACCATCATTGAAAACATGAAATAACGGCAACGCTGGCCAGCAGACGTTTCCATGCCAGATCACCGCCCCAATCCGCACATTGATTGTCCCCTTTCACTGG
>JBIJDM010000052.1:0-13766 GCA_044344145.1 Phycisphaerae bacterium | reverse complement strand
GCGCATGGGCAAAACGCGGCCAGCGGTAGTAGAGCGCCGAACGGGGGCCGAGAATTTCGTCTAAAGCAATGGCCTCGGCGACATCTTCCACCAGTGGGCCCAAGCTGAATATGCCAATCCCAGCGGTCAAGGCCTGACGCAGCCAGTCGCACGAGACATTATCCGTGCGTTGGATCACCACGGCTTGCGGTGTGGCCTGCATCAGCAGTTGCCGCATGTCATCAAAGGCCGGAGCGTGCAAAGTTTGCCCCAGTTCGCGGGCCGCGGCCTGACTGCGGTGGCCCGCCGCGACGATACTGATATCGCCGCGCTGCGCCAATGCTGCCAGGGCTTCCAGCCAACTGGTTTGCGTTGCATCCAGACCGATGACTGCCACACGTGTTGCCATATCAGTGCACCCGTTGTCCGGGCTGGGCGCCGCTATCGGGCGACAGCACAAAGACTTCGCTGCCGCCGGGACCGGCGGCGAGGATCATGCCTTCGCTGGTGCCGAACTTCATCTTGCGCGGCGCGAGATTGATGCAGAAGACCACCAGCCGGCCGACCAGCCGTTCCGGGGTGTAGGCATTCTTGATGCCCGCGAGAATGGTGCGCTGGCCCAAGGGCCCCACATCCATCGTGATGTTCATAATCTTGTCGCTGCTGGCGATGGCTTCAGCCGTTACAACTTTGCCGATCCGCAGATCCACCGCGAGGAACTGGTCGAAGCTGCACGTGGGGGCTATTGGGTCAATCCCCGGCGGTAGGGCGGGGGTGTCGGCTGAGATTACCGGCGCCGTCACTACGGGAGCCGCTACGGGCGCGGTCACGGGTGCGGTATTTTGGGTGGTCGGTGTGGGAGTTGGGGTTGCTTCCGCCGCTGCGGCCGCTTTGGTTTCTTCAATCATGGCAGTCACCTTTTCTGTTTCAATACGGTCCACTAAACGGGTAAATGTGCCGATCGCATGGGGCGGCATGGATTCATGCGCATCGCGCCATTCCAGCGGGGCAATGCCCAGACAGGCCTCGACCTTCGCGGCATACTGGGGCATAATCGGTTTGAGATACAGCGTGAACAACCGGCTGGCTTCCAGCGCGGCGGACAATACGCCCTGTGCGGCCGCGGGATCGGTTTTCACCAGTTTCCACGGGGTCTGATCTTCAAAATACTTGTTCACGCGATCGGCCATCAGGCAAATCTTGCGCGTCAATGCGGCATAATCGCGGCCTTCGTACAAGTTGGCCAGATCCGCTTCCGCAGCGCGGATTTCTTCCAGTAGCGCCACAGCATCGTTGGCCACCGGGGACAGTTGTCCGGCGAAATTCTTGCTCAACAGCGCCGCCGCCCGGCTGACCAGATTGGCCAGCTTGCCCACCAGTTCGCTGTTCACACGGTTGGTGAAGTCGGTCAGACTCAGATCCATGTCATCAATCGTCGGCCCGAGTTTGGTGGCGTAGTAATAACGCAACCATTGCGGGTCCATGTGTTTGGCATAGGTGGAGGCATTGATAAAGGTGCCGCGGCTCTTGCTCATCTTGGCGCCATCCACGGTCAGATAGCCATGGATGAATAGATGTTTGGGGCGCTGGAATCCGGCCCCCTCCAGCGTGGCGGGCCAGAACAGGGCATGGAAATACATGATGTCTTTGCCGATGAAGTGCACGATTTCCGTGTCCGGATCGGACCAGAACCGCTCCGCCGCATCCACATCGCCGCCGAGTTTGTTGGCCAGACTGGCGATATACCCGATGGGGGCATCGAGCCAGTTGTAAAAATATTTGTTTTCCACGCCGGGAATCGGGAAACCGAAGAACGGCGCATCGCGCGAGATATCCCAATCCTTGAGCGGTCCGCTGAACCACTCGTTGAGTTTGTTGCGGACGTTATTGTCCACCAGACCCGCCGCATAGGCTTCCTGCAGCATGGTGCGGAAGTTTTCCAATTGCATGAAGAAATGCTGGCTGCTGCGCAGTACCGGTGTGGCGCCGCTGATGGCGCTGCGCGGATTTTTCAAATCGGTCGGCTCGTAATGGGCCCCGCAGTTTTCGCAGGAATCGCCGTACTGGTCGGCGGTCCCGCACTTGGGACATTCGCCGCGGATGAAACGGTCGGGCAGAAACACGTTTTCTGTCGGATCGAAAAACTGCTCCACCGCGCGCTGCACAATATGGCCACCGGCCTGCAACCGTTCGTAGATGCGGTAGGTGAGGGCTTTATTCTCGGGCGAATGGGTGGTGTAGTAATTGTCAAAGCTGATGCCGAACTGGGCCAGATCTTCCTGATGGCGCTGGTTCATCTTGGCGATGAACGCTTCGGGGGTCAGGCCCTCTTTACGGGCACGCAACATCACGGGCGTGCCGTGGCCGTCGTCGCCGCAGAGAAAGGTCACCTCGTGGCCGCGCAGCCGTTGGAAGCGGGCCCAGATATCGGTTTGTACGTGCTCAACCAGATGCCCGAGATGGATATCCCCGTTGGCATACGGCAGTGCGGCGGTAATCAAAATAGTTCGTGGCGCCAGGCCCATACACAGTCTCCAATAGTACCCGCATTTTAACCCAGGTTCCGTGCCGGGGCACGGTCTGGTACGGTGGTCTTATAACGCGATAAAGTTACGCAAAATTGCCTGCCCGACGGCCTGCGACTTTTCCGGGTGGAACTGCGTGGCCATGATGTTCTGGTGTTCGATGCCCGCCGCGAATGGCCGGCCATAATCACACCAGCACGACACCACCGCCGGACTGGCGGGGGCCACGTAATAGCCATGTACAAAATAGGCATAACTGCCCACCGGCAGGCCATGTCCCAGCTTGCTTCCGGGGGTGAAGTTCAGCTCGTTCCACCCCATGTGCGGGACCTTGAGGTTTAGCGGGGGCTGATCCACATCAAAGCGCACCGCGCGGCCGGGAAGCAAACCCAGCCCGGGGAACGGGCCATCTTCTTCGCCCACATCCACCAGCAGTTGCATACCCAGACAAATCCCCAGCAGGATTTTTCCGCTGCGTGCGTAATCCCGGATCGCCTGATCCAGACCGGTACGTTGCAGAATTGCCACGGCATCGCCGAAGGCGCCCACGCCTGGCAGAATGAGTTTATCGGCGCTGCGTACCTGTTCGGGCCGATCAATAATCTCGGCCGTGCCACCGCAATGCTCCAGAGCCTTCTGCACGCTGCGCAGGTTGCCCATACCGTAGTCAATGATGGCAATTCTTGTGTTGTTCATCCGTCGTCTGACCTTACCTAAAAAACCAAGGCATCGCGGGTTGGCCGCGATGCCCTGAGCGTTACGTCTGTATTGGTGGACGCGTATTACTTGCCGACCACGACCACGCTGACGCGCCGGTTTTGCGCCAGATTGGTTTTGGACTTCGGTTCGTTATCCGCGAAACTCGCAATATAAAGACTGCTCTTGGGCACACCATTGGCGATCAGGTAGAGAGCCACGGTCCGGGCCCGGGCGGCGCCCAGATCCCAGTTGTCATCCCAGCCGGTCCGTTTGACCGGAACGGAATCGGTATGACCTTCGATCCGCAATTCCTTGCCCTTGTACTTGCTCTTGATGATGGCGCTGACTTTGTCCAGCGACTTCTTGGCGGCGGGCTTCAACGTGGCCTTGCCGGAATCAAACAGCACATCGCCGGAGACTTCGATCTGGTTCTCACCGCTCTTGGTCTTGCTTTCGCTGACGCCATCGCCTTCGGTGGTCACCGCGGGCACTGTGGGTTCAGTAACGACCGGAGTCGTCGGGGTCACCGGCGTGGTCGGAGTGGCCGGGGTGGTGTTAATCTGGTTCAACATCGCGGCGCGTTCTTTTTCAGCCGCTTCGCGGGCAGACTGTTCGGCGGTCAATTTGTCCTGCAAGGCTTTATTTTCCGCCGACAGGGCATCGCGTTCGGCTTTGGTCTTATCCGAGCAACCGGTCATCGCGCCCATGGCCACAATTCCGGCTACCGCCAGTGTCAACAGCGTACGGTTCAACATGTGTTGTCTCCTTAAAATATCACGTCGGGCAGGTATCCCCTGCCCTGTATGCATCTATTCTATCTCCCGGCGGGGGGGACGCAAGTGTGGTGAAAAATCCCGCCGGTCCCGGTTTCGGGCTAAAAACTGCGGGCGAAAGATTTTTTCTTGCATTCCCATCCGGCTGTGTTATCCTGAAAGCCGATAGGTTCCGATCGGCAATGGGCCGATTGGTGAAAAGGGAAAGTGGTGTAATACCACTGCGGACGCGCCGCTGTAAGAGGCCTAAAGCGTCAGAATGCCACTGGTTAGACTTGTTCACACTGGCTCCCCGCCAGACAAGTCCCGACCGGGAAGGCATCTGAATCACTGCCTCGAGCCAGAAGACCTGCCTGTCACTTGGTTGTCGGTCCTCGCGACATAGGACGATAGACACTGCCCCCTGATTCCGTCCGTTGGCTGATGCCTCGCGTTACGGCTTTTTCCGGGCAGGTTCCCGTCTATCCAACGCCAACCACATGGCCCCCCGCCTGTTGTTCTGGGGATTCGGGAGTTTTGCTTATGCGTTCGCTTATGACCGCCGGGTTGCTGACTTTGGCCATCGGGGCCAGTTCTGCCTTCGCCGGGACCTCCAATTTTGACAATATCCAATACTGGGTCGGCACCGGCAGCAACCAGGCCGGCTTCGTGGTTGATTTCCGGCAAGGCCCCGGCAGCGACCTGCTTTGGGGCTATCGTTTCAATGGTTCTGCCACCGCATGGGATATGTTCCGCGCCATTACCGGCAGCACCACTATCGTCAACGCCGGCTATGCCATGCCCACACCACCGGCGGGTGCCGATAGCCGTCTGTCCGTCAGCGTATCGTCCTATACCCCGTTCCCCGGTTTTGATCCCCCGGCCAACCTGTTCGTGGACACCATCAGCTATACCGGCACCGGCGGCGCCCCGGTCTACGCCCGTACCGGCGATTATCTGGTCTCTTGGGCCTTTCTGGAAAGCTCCGACGGCACTACTTGGGCCGAAGGCAGCCCCTCAGCCATGGCCACCAGTCTGACGTATAACCATTTTTATGCCTGGTCATTTTCCGGCCAATATTTACCCCCTGACTATAACTTTACCTACACCGCGCCCGGCGCGCTGACCCCCGTTTCCGTACCCGAACCCACAGCCCTGAGCTTGCTGGTTCTGGGGGGTGTGGGCGTTCTGCTCCGGCGGCGTACTCGTACACAGGTCTAAGTTTATGCGGTCCCGACACCCTTCAGCATTCTCGCTGGTTGAACTCCTCGTGGTGGTCGCCATCATTGGCGTCCTCATGGCGATGGTCGTTCCCGCCATGGGGCGGGCGCGGGCCCAATCACGTCAGGCTGCCTGCGGGTCAAACCTGCGCCAACTGGGACTGGCCGGAAATATGTATAACGCGGAATGGAATGGGTCGTATTGGCCCTATTTTGCCGTCCCGCCCGGGGCCAGTATGGCCAGTGGACGGGTTTGGTGGTTCGGTCGGGAAGGCGCCGTGGTGAACGGCCAACGGCAACTGGATAAATCAGCTGGCCCACTCGCCAGCTATACCGCTAATCTGGCCAAACAACTCCAATGTCCTGATTTCCCCTATACCGATCCCAACTTTAACGCGAAGTTCGACCAGCCCGCCGCCAGTTATGGCTATAACGCCTTCCTGTTTGGTAATGATCTGTTCGCCGGGGGGTTGCTCCGCAATACCCTCAAACGGGTCAGCTACTTCGGGGGGCGTACCAGCGAAGTATTCATGTTCGCCGATGGCATCCATGACGATTTTTCCGATGTGGCGTTCAATGAAGGGCATTACCTGCAATATCAAGCCAATCCCGCGTCCCGTTCGGGCTATGCCCATTTCCGGCATGACGGCAAGACGGAAGTGGTATTTCTGGACGGTCACGTTGAAGCGCTGCCGCGTATCGCCCCGCTCCACCCCCGGACCAATGAGGCCGGCGGACCATGGGCCAACCTGACCAGCCCGGACGGTTCCCGCCGGATTTACGGCTACGACCAATAAGCGTTAATTCACCATGGGGTGAGACCGACTGCGTCCCATCTTCAGATAAATAAAAACCCCAAGCCATGCGGCTTGGGGTTTTTTAATGTCACGATGGAGGGTGGGCTTATTCCACTTCTTCCTTGCTGCTGCCATCAAAGGCTTTTTCGGGGACAAAGTTCACGCGCTGGGCAAGGGCTTCCAGCTTGACCCATTGCTGGGTGAACCATTGCTGGTTCCGCATCTGCATGTAATAGGCCAGCATCATTTTGGAGTCACCAAACTGATCCATCGGCATGGGGCGGAAGTCCGCCAATTCCATGGCATACACGCACAGCGTGACGCTGTCCGGCACCACGGTGGCGGTACCCGCCGCGATCATGCGATCACCAAAGCGGATCGGTTCCGCCTGCGGTGCGGGGGCGGAAGCGGTGCTGGGGCCGATGTTGACGGCGGGGACCACTGGCAGGCTGCTGGCGGCCTGGGTTTTTCGGGTCAGGCCAATGGCCGCTTTTTTCACTTCGGGAATATTCCCTATAACCGGGATGGGTTGGGCCATTCCGCTGCCCATCAGGATATTTTGCAGCGAATCTGCGGCAAACAGCCCGGTTTCCGTGGTCCGCCATACCCCGCCGGTCTTGCGGATCGCGGCTTGCAGGCCGATCCCCGGGGCCGCAGCCACAATGGCTTGAGCCTGGGCCACATAGGCATCAAAGGCCGCTTTCAGATTCAAATCGGTCACCACTTGGGAACGGATTTCGTCGGTCAGTTCCTTGGGGGCGTGGGCGGGTTCGGCCGTCAGCACCCGGGCCACATAACGTCCACCCATGGGGTCCTGCAGGATGGGCAATTCAAAGCGGGCCTGGCCGTGCAGCTTTTGGGCCATGCCCTTGGGTTCGGAAATAAACTCGCGAATCGAAAAGATTAACTCGGAGGGCTTGAGGAAATCCGCCCCGTTGCGGGATTCCGGATTGGCCATCCGCACGCGGGCATCGCCCAACCCTTTCAGGTTGTCCACGCTCTCGGCGGTCTGCCAACTGCCCAGCCGGATCACGGTGGGCAGGTAGCCAAATTGTTTTTCGATGGCCAGAGCCACTGTTTCATAATTCACCAGTTCCCCATCCAGCACGCGGTAACCCTTGGTATCGGTCTTGTTCCACGGCCGGCTGGTCAATTCCGCAATCTTGTCGCTGATCTGCACCGTCAGGCCCATGGCCCGGGTGGAGAGAATCTGCTCGATAATGCGGTCACGCACCGTGTCAAAACTCGGCGCGGTGGTCGGCTGGGTCGTTTGCGTGGTCGCGGGCGTTTCGGCAAACTGGCTGGGGTTCTCGCGATAACGCTTATAGGCTTCGGTCAGGTCTTCGCGGCTGGGCTTCATGCTGCCGCGAATCTGGGCGTAATCCACCTTGATATATTCAATCTGCACGCGATCGGGAATCTTGTAGCCGAAGGGGAAATGTTGGCCGGCCACTTCGGGCGGTTGTACCTGATTGGGCAATATATCCTTATACAGGTCAAACTGGGCCTGAATGGCGGCGGCAAGGGGAACTGCCTGCTTGGCGTCCACCGGCGCCAGCCGGGCATCCAACTTGATAAACCGCAGATTCATTTCCGAACGCAGGCTGGTGGCCAGATGTTCCAGCTCGGGCAAACTCATCTGGGTGGCGCTTTCGCGGGCAAATTTCATGACCTTCATGACCCGGGTCATGGTGGTAACGGCTTGCCGCAGCGTGGCTTCCGAGGTGTTGTACGAGGTGAAGAACGTCCGCAACTGCTCGGTGCTTAATTTGGCCGATTTGATGAGTTCAATCACTTCATCGGGCGTGACGGCGATGCCGAATTTTTCAGCTTCCTCGTTGAGCAGGAACAGGCACAACGCGCGATCGCGTCCATCCAGCGGTGGGATCAACTGATATTGCAGTTGCTGGGCTTCCTGAGTGTTGCCGGACTGGTAGGTAAATTGCAGAAAGGCCTGCAGGTAACGCAGGTAATTCTCGGGCCCGCTGACATCGCCACGGGTCAATTTCTTGCCCGCCAGTGTGCCGACTTTGACCTTATTGGGCTGGTCGCCCCCACCCCGGTTCATAACCTGAGGGATCGCCACAAAAGAGATCATCAGCAGGGAGCCAAAGATCACCATCAGGATTTTGGTGCGTTTGCGTAGAAAGTCCATCGTACAGCAAGCCTCCGCATTTTAAGTCGCGTCAATTACGAAACACACCAGCATAACCGGAAAGCGGTGTTTTGGGCAATCAACCGATGGCCGACTTCCTGGCGCAGCCAACAAAAAGGCCACCGCCGGTTGGGGCAGTGGCCTCAGGGGGTATCTAACGGGATGAATCCGGCCGCTTAGGCCAGATTCATGGTCAACAGGAATTCGCGATTGGTTTTCTTCTTTTCCAGCCGGCTCTTGAGCAGTTCCACGCCTTCGACGGGGTTCATGTCCGAGAGAATCTTGCGGAGCTTGTAGACCAATTCCAGTTCCTTGGGGTCCAGCAGCAGTTCTTCTTTACGCGTGCCGCTGGCGCCGATGTTGATGGCGGGGTACGTACGGCGTTCGACCAGACGGCGATCGAGGTGCAATTCGCTGTTGCCGGTACCTTTGAACTCTTCAAAGATGACTTCGTCCATCTTCGAGCCGGTGTCAATCAGGGCGGTGCCGATGATGGTCAGGCTGCCGCCTTCTTCGATGTTACGGGCCGCACCGAAGAACCGCTTGGGCTTCTGCAGGGCGCCGGCATCAATACCACCGGAGAGGATTTTGCCCGAGTGGGGCATTTCGTTGTTATACGCACGGGCCAGACGGGTGATCGAATCGAGCAGAATCACCACATCGCGGCCGTATTCGACCAGGCGCTTGGCCTTTTCGATGACCATTTCGGCCACAGCCACATGCCGGCTGGCAGGTTCGTCAAAGGTCGAGCTGATAACCTCGGCCTTGGTGGCGCGTTGCATTTCGGTCACTTCTTCGGGCCGTTCGTCAATCAGCAGAATGATCTGGTAGACCTCGGGGTGATTGGTGCTGACGGCGTTGGCAATCTTCTGCATCAGCACGGTCTTGCCGGTACGCGGCGGGGCCACGATCAGCATGCGCTGACCCTTGCCGATGGGGGTGACCAAATCCACGATCCGCATATTGATTTCGGTGGGGATGGTTTCCAGAATCAACCGGCGATCCGGGTGCAGGGGGGTCAAGTCTTCGAAGTTGACCTTCTCGGGCAGCAGGTTGGGGTCTTCCATATTGATGGCTTCAACCCGGAGCAGGGCGAAATAGCGTTCCGATTCTTTCGGCGGACGGATCTGACCGCTGACGATACAGCCGGTCTTGAGGCCGAAACGGCGGACCTGCGAGGGGCTGACATAAATATCATCCGGACAGGGCAGATAGTTGTATTCCGGGCTGCGCAGGAAGCCGAAGCCGTCGGGCAGAATCTCGATGACGCCTTCGCCGTACATCAGACCGTTGTCCTGAATGCGCTTCTTGAGAATCTTGAAGATCAGGTCCTGTTTCTTCAGGCCGATGTATTCTTCGATGGTTTCCTTCTTGCAGATTTCGTGCAGTTCCGCCACGCTCATGCGTTGCAGTTCCTGCAGATGCAATTCGGAGCGTTTGACGGCTTCGTATTTCTGGTGGGTTTCATCGTCGTAGACGGTTTCCAGTTCGGCATCATCCGTGGCGGGGGCGCCGATGGCCTTGCCGATGACGGCCTCGCCGGGGGCGACATTGCCGTTGAGATCGGGGGCGACTTTGGCGGGGATGACTTTGCCGATCATGGGTACGGAATTAATGGGCACAATGTCCTGGGCGGGCATGCCGACCATGACGCTGTTGTCCGCAGTGGCGCCTTCGGCGTCACCGGGCAGTTTGGCAGCGGGGGCTTCAGCTACAGGGGTAGCCGGGGTTTCGATGGTGGTTTCGGTTAACAAGTCTTCGACGGGGGCTTTGGCAGTGCTTTTACGGCGTGTGATCTTGGCCATGGTTGGGGGTCTCCCTGAGGTAATAAGTAGTTGGGTAATGAGCGAATCAATTCGCGGGTAAAAACGGTCGTAAACATCAGTTCCGAACCAACACCGCGACCGTAATCAGCGTTGGGAAAGCGTCGCAACAAATACATTTGGATCACCCGGGGAGGTGGTCATCTGCCTTTGTTGTGTGGGATATACAATTACTCCCGGCAGTGCGTGGAACGTGGAATACTGAGGGGTAAAACCCAAAGCACACGTGTTCCACATGCATAAATCTAGTGTATCGCCGGGGATTTATCAACTCTGTGGGAGATTCCGGGAATTTTCGCGATTATTAAGATTACTGCCGCGCCATCGGGGGTAGCAGTGCCACCAATGCCGCGATTTGGGCGGTGGTTTGGGCCGGTGTACCGCTGTTATCAATGATCACGTGGGCAACGGCTTCCTTGGTGGCAAGGGGGGCTTGTTGGGCTTGCCGGGAAGTCAGGTCGGCCTCGGACCAGCCGCGTGAGGCCTGCACGCGGGCCAGGCGTTGGGCCAATGGGCAGGCAATGAAAATCAGAATGTCGCACTGGGTGTGCAACTGATTTTCCAAGAGTAGTGGGGTATCCCAGATGATGAAACGTACCGCGGGGGACTGAGCCAGTGTGGCCATCGCGGTGGTACGCAGCGCCGCCACGCGCGGGTGGATCAAGCCATTCAGCCACGCTAATTCCGTGGGGTTTTGAAAGACGCGTTGGGCAATGGCGTGGCGATTGGTGGTGCCGGTGGGGGTGATGACATCCGCGCCCCAGTGGTCGGCAAGCTGCGTCTGGATTTCGATGAGGTTGAGGACGACATGGGCGTCACGGTCAGAGTTGATCGTGGCCCCGCCGAGGGCTTCAAAACCCTGGGCAATCGCACTCTTGCCCGCACCGATGCCACCCATCAGGCCTAAGACCGGCTTGGGCCCCAGCCAAGTGGTGGGGAGCGGGCGTTGAAGCCGAAGTTGGGGAACACTGGTCATGACTTAGGTGTGTCCGATTTCTTGGTTCTGGCTGCGCGATTCGCTTTGGTTTTGGGTTTGGCTTTACTGGCCTGACGGTCGGCCAGCGTAACGCCAGCATCGGTCTTCGGGGCGCTGCGCAGGGGGTCGGCCGGGCCGGAAAGGGGGTCGCCGGGATTCACCTTCGAAAGGCGTTCCCGCACATATTTGGCGTAGGAATCGGACAATTCGAAGCCCAGATACCGGCGGTCGAGTTTACGGGCGGTAATCAGAGTGCTACCGCTGCCGGAGAAGGGGTCCATGACCAGTTCGCCGGGGTTGGAACAGGCCCGGATGATCCGGCCCAGCAGTTGTTCGGGCATCTGGCAGCCGTGGAACCCTGCCCGTTCGGCAAAAGTGCCGCAAACACGGGGGATATACCAGACATCGTTTTCCTGGGGGAAAAATTCCGGGGCATCCTGAGGACGCAATACCCAGGTATCGTCAGGTAGTCGGCCCCGGGCATCGGCCCGATGATCGCCATAGACCAGTTGGCGGGCTGAGGGGACGCGGATGGTCTCGGTATTGAAGGTAAATTTCTTCTTGTCGCGGACAAAGTAGAACAGATGCGTGTGGCTGCGGGTGAATTTGTATTTGCAATTGACGCCAAAGGTGTAATACCAGATGACCCAGTTGCGGCAGGAGAAGCCCAGATCCTGAAAGATGATTTTGAGTTCGGCGGCGAAATCGTCGCCGATGGCCAGCCAGAAACTGCCAGTGGGCTTGAGCGCGTGGGCCAGAGCCGTACCCCATTGCCGGGTCCAGTCCAAGTATTCGTTGGCGGCTTTGCGGTCGTCGTAAACATCGTATTTGTAGCCGATATTGAACGGGGGATCGGCAAAGGCTAGGTCAATACAGCCTGCCGGGAGGCTGTGCATACCACTGATGCAGTCACCGAGGTGTAGGGTGTCGTGGAGTTTGGCGTGCATATATAGGGCCTGTTTTGCGAATAAATAGTGGCCAGACATACGTTGCTCTGGATTACGAGCATTGTTGACGAAGTGGGGCGGGAAGTAAAGTCATTCTGGTGTATACGAGTTTTGGAGCGGGGCGGGTAGCGGGGGTGTGGATAACACTGTAAGATATGTTCTGTTACGCATTTAGGTAGATTCCGGACAAGGGTGTCAGGGGGTTGCTTGACTTTGATTTGAGAAGGATTAATATATGCATCTCATCGCTGACGGTGACACGCAAGTGTGAACGTAAGGTGGTGAGGACGGTGTCGAGGATTGGCCGAAGAAAAGGCCAAAAAGTTGCGACGAAAAAAAGTTGTAACGGTGAGTTGACACGGTTTGAAAATGTGGTAAAGTATGAAACTCACAACTGATTACGGTTGTGAACTTAAGGAGTGACGATTGTTGCCCAGCTTACTGCGGCCGACAATTTTGATCTGACCCTCCCCTGAACGCCTGACCGGCCTTCGGGAAACCGAGGGACGGCTTGGGTGAAAGCCCTGACAAAAAGCCGGATAAGAGAATTTTTCGCCCGTGCTTATCAAGCATGGTAAGGACCGGCGAAGGATTTTTTATCGAATCCTTTGGGCTCTTTGACAAGTGAAGATTGTGTGTGACGTGACCTAAGTGGTCACGAACACTGAGATTCGAGCGTATGGTTCGTATGCGACCTAAGTGGTCGTGTGCGACGTTACTCGGTGGCTTGAAGAACTTGAGCAAACTGGCTTGGGATGACTTCGCAAGAGGTTGTTTCAGGACGGTCTTTGATCAATGTAGTCAAGCTACTAAGTGTATACGGTGGATGCCTTGGCATGCAGAGGCGATGAAGGACGGTATAGCCTCCGATATGCTCCGGTGAGCTGGCAAATGAGCGTTGACCCGGAGATTTCCGAATGGGGAAACCCATCTACTTCCTGTTGAATGTATAGACAGGATAGAGCGAACGCAGGGAACTGAAACATCTAAGTACCTGTAGGAAAATAAAGAGAAATCGATTCCGTCAGTAGTGGCGAGCGAACGCGGAACAGTCCAAACCAGGGGTAACCCTGGGGTTGCGGGCTCCAATATGAGAGTTGATTGGTTAGTCGAACGGTCTTGAAAGGCCGGCCATAGAAGGTGCAAGCCCTGTAGATGACAACTATGAAACCTCTAGGAGTACCAGAGTAGCACGGGACTCGTGAAACCCCGTGTGAAGCTGGGCGGTCCACCGCCCAAGACTAAATACTACTGCATGACCGATAGTGAACCAGTAGGGCGATTGAACGGTGAAAAGCACAGCTATTAGCTGAGTTAAAAGTACCTGAAACCGTATACATACAAGCAGAGGGAGGGCGGATCCCGCAAGGGTGGCCTGACCTCGTACCTTTTGCATAATGGGCCGACGAGTTATCGTCCGCGGCCAGCTTAAAGTCCTAAGGACTGGAAGCGTAGGGAAACCGAGCCTGAATAGGGCGTTAAGTCGCGGATGATAGACCCGAAACCACGTGATCTACCCATGGCCAGGATGAATGGAGCTTAACCGCTCCAGGAGGTCCGCTAGACGTGACCGTTGAAAAGGTCTGTCGTGAGCTGTGGGGAGGAGTAAAAGTCTAATCAAACGTGGAGATATCTGGTACTCCCCGAAATGTCTTTTGGGACAGCCTCGTATCATAGCGACCCGGGGGTAGAGCTACTGAATGAAGTCAGGGGCCCGCAAGGCTGCCTGTTTCAATCAAACTCCGAATACCGGGAAGTGTTTTACGGGAGTGAGACCTGGGGGGATAACCTCCTAGGTCAAAAGGGAAACAACCCTGACCGCCAGCTAAGGTCCCAAAGCATATCTTAGTTAAAGAGGAAGTCTTATTTCTGTGACAGCCAGGATGTTGGCTT
>JBIJDM010000044.1:0-14845 GCA_044344145.1 Phycisphaerae bacterium | reverse complement strand
GACCCTGAAAGCCCTGCGCGAAACCGAGAATGATCTGGACCGTCAGTTGGCCCGCGACAGCGAAGCCCGCAAAGCCCTGGATCAGGCCGTCACCGGTCGGCGGGCGCTGGATTCCGCGCTGAACACCGCCAAGGATAAAGCCTCGGGGTTAGGCTCAGCAGAATTTCAGGTCAAGTTCCTCAAGGGCGAATGGGAATCGGCCCAGCGCGAGGCCAAACGTCTGGAGGCGGCCAAAGATGCCCGCTATGACGAACTGATGCAAACCGCCCGCGCGGAAGATGCCCGCAAGCAGGCAGACTTGGACCAGCGCCTCACCGGACTCAAAACCTGGTACACGCAGGTGCAGGCTAAGTGGGATGCTTGGAAAGCCTTCCGCGATCAGATCGAACCCCTGATGCGCACGTATGAAACGCCGCGTGAACAGGCGGCATTTGAGCACGCTCAGGCACTGGAGCGACAGCGCAACAACATGCGCGCCGCCTGTGAAGCCGAAGATAAACGCTACAACGTGGCCCGGGATGCCTGGATTGCCGATCGCGACAACATCAAAGGCACATGGGAAGCACGTCTGGCGGAAATCGAAAAATTTATGGTCGAAGAAGGTAAACGTGTGCTGCAGGCCAAGGCGCTGGCCAGTAAGAAAGAACGCGAGTATTACGCGGCCGTGGAGAAATTCACCAAACTGCAAACCCAATACGAATCCGCGCTGGGCACCTTTGACCAGAATTACGCCACGGTCGCCGGCACCCTCAGCGCCCTGTCCACTGTGCAAAGCATCAGTACCACGGTCTCCAATGCCACCACGTCCGTACCCACCCCCTACACGGCCCGCACTACCGCAGAATCCGCCAGTGCCCAATCGCCACCACCCGAAACGGTGGCCGTCACGCCCATGGCCGTGCATGTCTTTGTATTACCACCCGCCACGGCGATTGGTTCCGCAGAAACCATTTCCGCCGGGCAACGGCAGGCCGCCAATATGCTGGCCACAGCGGTGGCCGGACAATTTAGTCCCCCCGCCCCGGTAACCACCGTCGCCCCGGCCGCGACCACCGTCATCAAAACACCACCGCATACTACCGCCGATCCCGTCCAGACCCCGCCCGCCCCGGCAGTATTCATCGGCCCCGCCCCGGTGGCCAGCAGCGTGGCCGGCGATGATGGCAGCGCGGTGATCGTGCTGGACGAGGCCGCGCTGCACCGCGTGTTTCATCCGGGCATTTTTATCTCTGATGCCCAATACGCACAGGCTCAGGCCCTCATGAGTAAAAACGAACCGTGGATCACCAAATTGGAAAACCAAATCCAGCGCCTGCGCAACCAGCGCGGCGGGCTGGCGTCCGAGCAGACGGAATTCGCCGAACTGCGCCGCGAAATCGCCGTCGGCGCTATGCGCGAAGTGTTGGGCGTGTATGCCACCCGCATGGATATGCTGCT
Source organism: Phycisphaerae bacterium (assembly GCA_044344145.1). Lineage (GTDB taxonomy): Bacteria > Planctomycetota > Phycisphaerae > WQYP01 > WQYP01 > JBAXGE01. The sequence goes on along the minus strand of JBIJDM010000044.1, from coordinate 13,408 downwards.
CAAGGATGAAAAACTGATGGCCTCGTTCACCGCCAGCCAGATCCACCGGCTGGAGACGGCCAAGCGGGCCTTCGACACCGCCAAACTGGGGCTGGTCCTGCCCCACGCGGGCGCCACCTCCAATGCCCGCGACGCCGACGCCCTGCGGATGGAAGCCTGGGAGGAAGGCTCTGCCGCACTGGCCGAACTGGCCGCCAGTCAGGTGCCCAATGCGTTTGTCCGCGAGTTTTTAGGGCAGGGCGGCAACCTGCTGAAAGCCGGCGGGAAATTAAACCGCCATGTGCATGATCCCAATCGCCCCAGCAATCCCTTCCCGCAGGACTTGAAAGCCAGCATTGAAGCGGTGGGCGCCTTCTGCCCGCCTGTGGCGCTGGGCGCGGGCTTGGAAGCGATCGGCGAACGCGGCCTGCAATGGGCCGTGACCAAAGACGCCGTGGACAGCCTGACCACCGGCGTCAACACCACCGACGAAGCCATCGTATACCTCTCCGATAAACTGGAACGCTCCCGCACCTTGGCTCGTGAGGCCCGCGAACTGATTGCAAACCATGACGCCGCGCGGGCGCGGACGACCCCGGCACAAGGAGCCCAACCATGAGCGAACGCATCCCGCCAGTAATAGCCCCTCCACCGGAATTAAGTGGTGCCACGGCAATTCCGACCGGCCCACTGCCCGTCCCCCCGGCAGCCCGCATCATCGGCCTGGCAGCATTGCTGCTGGCCTTGGTGCTGGTAATTACCGCGCTGCTGGGCTGGCTGCGCTATCCCGACCTGCGCGGCCTGACCACCACCGTCGCCGTAGCGGCCAGTGTGGGCGCATTGTTACTGACCCTGGGCGGCGGCGCCTTTTTGTTTGGTGCCCGCATGGGACGGTTTCCACTGTGGCTGTGGATTTGGACCGCATGGCCCATCGTCGCCGGCCTGATGCTGGCGACCGCGGCAAATACTGCCGAAGTTAATGGGGCCACAAGCTTATTCACCTTATACGCCGGCGTAGGCATCGTGGTCGCACTCTTCGCGCTGGCACTGGGCTGGAGCCTTTTGACCGGCCCGGTGGCCGCCTGGCTCAGTGGCCCGGTCACACCCGCCCCGGCGGGAACTGTATCGCGCCGCTCCATCCTGGCACTGTTAAGCCTGATCTTTGCGTTCTCACCCCCTTGGCTGCTGCTGAACAGCGCCTCGTTGGTGCTGGGTATCCTCGCGTTGGACCGCATCCGCCGCGCCGGTGGCACGCTGCATGGCCGGGGCATGGCCTGGACCGGGATTATCGTCTCGTCCATCATCTTTATGGTGGCATTCGGCAGTATCGGGATATCCGCCTACTTTGTAGCCAGCAATCCCCAGGCCGATGAACGTATCGCCGTAGCCTCGCTGCGGGCATTGATCGTCGCACAACGGGTGGACCAGCAATTACACTCCCAATCCGTTACCACCCCCATCCCCACCAACCTCGCCGACTGGCTGGCCCAATTGCCCGCCGATGGCGCCCCCGGCCCGCTGACCGCGGCGGAACTAACCGCGCTGGCCGCCGCCGATGTCGGCAAACATGGCGCCAATGCCGTGCCGTACGGGGGCTATGTATTTCGTATGGATCCGCCCGCTACCGAGGAAATTGGCGGGGCACGCTGGCATTGGCGTTTCAGCGCCTGCCCGCGCCAACGCGGCCGTGCCTCGGCCTGGCAGGTTGAGGAAAATGCGGAACCATGGTCGGTGTGGATGCCCTACGAACAATGGCTGCGGCAGTAACCTTGGCCTTGCGGTCCCAACATCCCACACCGCCAGTATAACCAACGCCGCAGTGCTGGCCCCGGCCCCGCGACATGTTAGAATCTATCATGTTAATATTGGCCCGTCCCGTATGGAATATTGCCCCATGCGCCACCTGCTGCCCATCCTGACCTTGCTGGCCATGCTGCTGAGTAGTGCGAATTGCACGCGAGAAGTCGCCGACCCCACCACGCGGCCCACACCCTCACCGGCTCCGTCCACCCTTGCCGTACCGCTCCCGGCCACCCCGACGCCCCCCATAATTGCGTTAGGAGAGGGGTTTACAAAAGCCGGCTTGGTTGTGACCAAGCCGGGCGCGAAGACGACGTGGTTTGGGGCCGTTACTTCGCCGTCCTCACTTTCAGCACTTCGGGCGTGTCGGCCGATCCGGGCTGGCAGCGGAGTTCGAAGCCGGCGTCGGTCTTGCGGTACTCAACTTGCCCGTAGTCCGGAACCGTAGCGTCCTTGATCGCGTCGGGGCCATTACGTTGCACCTGGATGGCAAACGTGAACAGACTCCAATGCACGTTGAACCGTTCTTCGCGGTCAGAAACTGCGGCGACGGCGGGCAGAAGGGCTAGGGAGAGCACACCCGTGGGTTTGGCAAACTTGCGGGTTTCGGCCAACGCTGCTTCTAATTCGGTCCAGTGGCCACGTCTTTCGGCAGGGCGCAGCCCGGCGATTTTCGCCAACTGAGCGTAGTCTGCTCGCATCAGGCGGAGCGACTCCCGCACGTCGGCGACAGTCAGGGATTCGAGCAGCTTTCGCTGCCCGGCAGCGTCTGCTTTGTTCGCGGGGGTCAGGCTGCCGCATTGCTTCAGCAACGCATCGAGGATTTTCCCGCCAGCATTCGGGTCGTTGAGCTTCGCGGCCTCCGCGTCGATGAATCTTTCCACCCAATCGCCGATGAACTGGCCTTCGATTCTCATGCAGTCCGCCAGAGAAGACGTGGCCGGGAGTGTCTTCAACGATGCCGACAGACTGTCCAATTGTTGCGGCGAGAGGCTGGCCAAGTTCGCCGTGAGTAACTCCATCGCCTTGTTTTCGATTGACCTGCCGACCAACAGTGAAATCAGCACTGGGCTACTGGCGCAGTCGCGGGCCATTTTCAGCACAGCGATGACGTCCGCAACCGCCTCGTCGGGCACCTTGGCCGCAAAACGCAGCCGGGCTCGCAGGAGGGCTGCCTGACTCACGTCGCGGACTTTCTGTAAGTGCGGCAACAGCAACTGGGGGCCATCGTCGTAGTTGAGGTTCCAGTCGCACATCGCCACGCCACGGGCGCGATGCAATTCCCGCAGCGAAGTGTCAAATCGGGCTACGATCGGCTGGAGATCTTCGGTTACGGGTTGGGTCGACGACTTGATGGCGGCTTCGTACTTCGATTGTTGCTCGCCCTCCAGGGGCGGGAGGGCTGCAAATGCTTGCCAATAGATCACCGCCGCGTTGGGGCTGGCTGAGGCCACTCGGGCCGGTGGGTCAGCCGCGAAAAGAGGACTGACGGACACGGTTTGGGTCAATATTAAACCGGTCAGTAGCAAACCAAGACGAAATCTCATGGGTAGAACTCCTTCAATAGGGAACGGGGATGGTACGGTTGAAACTTGATGGATTCGCCTTGACGCTGCAACAGGGTGTCGAAAGCTTCGTCGGACTGTGCCATGGCCAGTTCGCAGGCGTGTAACGTGGGTTGCGACCAGACGCGTTCATCAGACGCGTTTACCGTCGGCGGGAGATCATGCCGTAACGACGCTTGGTCCTCCGGGGATTTCGTCCCGCCAACCGCAATACGCGACACCTTCGGAGCGGGCAGCGAGTCTTCGTGCTGAAGATGGGTCAGTAACAGAGCGGCGATGAGCAGCGAGGCCGCCATCGCTCCACTGAGCCAGTATACGATCCAAGGTGTACGATGCGCCGGTTGATGCTGCGTCATATGATCCGCCGTTTGACTCCAGCGGTTGCGGATCGCTGCGGAATGGTCTGCCGCTGCAGGACGGCTGCGGTTCAGGCACGCACACACTTCAGTCATCTCGGCAAACCGGGTCGAACAGACCGCACAGTTGGCCAGATGCTCGCGCACGCTGGCTTCCTCTTGGGCCGACAGGCATCCCGCCGTCAGCAAACTGATCGGTTCGTGCCAGCGTTCGCATTTGGAAAGTAGATGGTTGGTCATGGTCGGGCTCTCGTGTCGGTTGTAGATGATTCCCCGAAAACGGCGAAAAAGTTCACACCATTCTTTGTGCGGCGTAATTTTTCTAGGCCATGATGCAGCCGCGATTTGACGGTTCCGAGCGGGCAGTCGAGTAGCGTGGCGATCTCATCCAGCGATGCGCCTGCGAAAAAACGCAGTTCAAGGACCGCGCGGTGTTCCTTGGGCAGAGTGGCCAACGTCGCATGTACCAGCCGTGCTTCTTCTGCCTGCTCTGCGGCGGCGGGAGGATTGGCCTCACATGAAGGCAGGTCGACTGCCAGTTCATCCCCTCCGGCAACCGGTCGAGGCTTGCGCCGTGCTTTGAGAAATCGATACCGCAGAATGCCGTACAACCAAGTCGAAAAACGGCACCGGCCGTCGAACCGCCGTAGCGACCGCCATGCTTCGACGAACGTTTCCTGGGCCAAGTCCTCGGCCTCGTGATCATCGCTACACAGGGTCCACGCACACCGCCACAACGGCTCGGAATGCAGTTCGGCCAAACGGCCGAACGCAGCCAGCTCGCCGTCTTGCGCGCGGTGCACGAGTTCGGTTTCGTCGGGTAAGCTTCTGCTCATGATACCTGTTATTCCCCAGTTCTCACGAAAAGGTTCACCGGGTTCGAAGTACTGCCTTCAATCGCGCTGCAGGGGCACATCCTTACTATCCGTACCCTCCTGCGTACCCGCCCGCGCCAACGGACTCACCGCCAGCCCGATCATCACCAACCACCGCACGGGTAAACGTATCATCGCCAACCTCCAACGGACAAGAAGGGGATTCGAACCTACAGCCCGAACCATCGGTAACTAATTGCGCAGTATATACTTCCCACTCCCCCCGCCACAACAAAAGCCCGTCGTCATCCGCACAACACTACCCAGTATAACGATGCCGTGTGACACGGCAGAATATACTGAGCACAATTCGCCGGGAACAACCGGACCGACCAGTCCGCAATGCCGTTTTACCGCTGGGCCACAACCAACCGCCAACAAGTCAGCCGGGGGAACATTCTGGGCTTACACCCGCGTTGCTTGGTTCGGGGAACCATTTCAAATCGGGCCAGCTTGTCGCGGCAATGAGTTTCGACCATTGGCCGCTGAGCCAGGAGGGATCGGGGATCAGTCTGCTGTGCGGCTTCCCAACTTCGCAGAGGATATAGTAAAGCGGGCGGCGCCGGTAGCCGTCGAATCCCGGCCAGCTACCGTAGCCTGCGAAAAAGTCGTTACGCCAGGATTGGGTTTTCAGCGCCGGCGTGAGGGTGACTTCGAGTTCGATCAGATCAATCGTCGGATCACCGGCGGACACGGCCTCAAAGTCAAAAAACCCCAGAATTGCCCAGGCGCCATTGACCTGATCCACATGAAAGTGCCAGGCGTGGCAGTTCCCGACCGTGAAACGCGGCGGGTGATAGTCCGCACGAATCACTTTGGACAAGGACTCAAACAGGACGGTCAATTGCGGGACCACAGCGGTCGGAAGCAGAGATTTCTTCGCCTCCAGCATCTGAAGCGCGTCACGCTGAAAGTGCTCCGGATGATGCAGGGCACCGGCATCCCACGTGGCAATCGGCGGGACAGGATGGACGTGGGCAAAGTCGGCGTGGGCTTTCGCCAGCAGACCGGGCCGGGAAAAATCGATCGCGTGCAATTGCCTCAGGTAGCGGCCAAAGGTCCGCAGGAGCAGCGCTTGTTGCCCGGGAAAGCGTTGCAGCGCATCGGGAATCGGAACCCCACCCAATTCACTGCAAATATAGACCGACCGGGACACGATAACACGGCTATAGTCGCCCCAGGCACGATACGGCAGGGGCAGACCCCGTTGGCGCAGAAACTCATGGACCGCACACTCCCGCTCGACCACAAAAAAGGTGTCCGGTTGGTCCGCATACCAGCGTGCGGTGTGAAATTTCACGTAATACGTGCCATGCGCCTGGGTAGTAACCCGGAAAATGTCATTCGTGGTGGCCACCCGTTGTAGCGCAAGCACAGACACGGCACCGACGGGAGCAAGCAGTTGTTGCGCCTGAACGGCGGACAGTTCCGTCCTTGCCGCTGGGTTCGTCATAGCTTGCTTCCAAACTTCGCCGCGTGCCTCAAATCCAGTCAAATCACCGGACCACGTTGAGCACCGGCGCGCTTAAGAGCCCCATCTTCCATAGGCGATATTCGTACTGCCACAGACGCCCGGTGGTACGCCATGAATCCGGCCCCCACCAGCGATAGTCCGAGCCTGCGGCATTGTGCAGTTGTCCAAACGCGCCGGCCCGGTTGCCGAACACACACAAATCCAGGGTGTGGGGGCCGGCCGTCAGTTCGCCCAGATCCAGCGTGCGGGCACCGAACGCAATCCGTCCGGCCAGTCGCCCATCAAGTTCCACTTTGAGCAGCGGTCCCGCCATGTGCGGGGTGGCCAACTGCAGCGGTCCGCCGGGTGCCTCGAAGGTGGCGTGGTACGTCACGTTGCCCGCATAGAAGGGCAAGCCCTGATGCGTCCAATCCGCCCAGGCCAGTTGCTTCACGGGCGCGGTGATTCGGGCATGGCGCCCGGCGACACTCACGCCGAAAGCGCCAAGCAGATAACTGCACTCGACATTGCAGTGGCGACCATACTCATACTCAATCAGCAGCTCGTGGGCGCCGGCGGAAATCTTGGGCAGCGGGATCTTGACAATGGCTTCATCCACCCACCAGCCCTGCGGGGTCATCGCCACCGGCTGGCCATCGAACAGGATGCGGGCATGTGAGGCACATTCCAACGCGACCACCGCACCACAAACTTCGATGTCGCTTTGTATGGCAAACGCCAACGACAACTTCGCCACGCACGGTTTCGGCTCGGTATCCACCCACGGCTGCGCCGCATGCCCCTGACGCAGGGGAAGATGCAATTTTTGCCGCGCCAAGTTGTCCAGACGCAGCACTTCCTCGCACGGCTGCCAGGATTCCTCGTTCAACCGCCAGCGGGCCTGATCCAGCACCAGCACATTGGGCTCCGAGAGCGTCACCCGCACCGGGTCTTCCAACCGAGCGTGCTCTTGCCAGCGCGGCGCACGCACGGGGGCCAATACCGCAGCGCGGCCGGGCACCATATGCAACAGCAGCGAGCCCTGCGCTTCAAGGTCATGCTGAAAACGCGTACGGCCATTCTCATAGGTACACGGGAAAGGTCGGATCGTGCCCGCGAGGGTATCCAGCAACGACAGCTTCCACGCGCCCGACAGTGTAAACTCCAGCCCGTCACTGACCTCCGGGGTCCGCGTGTTGCAGACGAAGAGATAACGTTCCTCCCCCTCCTGCCGGAACTGGTGCAGCAGCCCGGCCGCCGGGCTGCCATCCCGGTTTTTGACACTGAGTTCGCGCACCGCTTCCAGGGCGGCCAGCACGCGCGATTGGTTGAACTGCACTGCGGTGCAGCGTTTGGCCAGGCGCTGCGCGGCCGGATTCGGCCGGGCATCAATCAACTCCGGAATCTCACCGATAAAGATCACGCGCCCCCCCGCCTTGGTAAAGGCCTTGAGCCGGGTGAGGGTGGTGCGGCGCAGCGTGCGCATGGGCGGGACAATCACCACGTCATACGCCATCTGCCCGACTGTGAACTTGTCGCCCTGCTGCCGACGGCACAACTCTGGCAGTGTGGACTCGCAGATAAAGTCGAAATCGAGCAAGCCGAAGAGCAGCCATTCGGTAAGGGTGCGGAATTCTGCTTCCCGCTGCTCACGTTCGAGCTTGGTTTGCTCGAGCGGCCCGAACGCCAACCAGTAGCTCTCCACCGGATGAATCACCCCGATACGCACGCGCGCCTGGCCCCGGGTAAGCGCCACATTGACCCGGGCATAGTGATCTTCAATCAGCGGATATTCTTTGTACCATGGCGAGTGATAGTCAATGGCCGCCGGATAGTCACGCTTGGCCTCGCCCGCCATTGACACCCAGGCCAGATGGTGGACCCGCACCGTCACGCCCAGCGCCGCCTGCCAATCCCCCTGCGCCTTGTGTCCGGCAAAGGTGAAGTCCCAATTGGTCACCCCATAAAGCTCACTGAGTACGCCCGGTCGGCCGTACTGGTGGGCCGCGCTCTGCGCCTGCTTGGCGGTGGTGTATTCGCGCCAATCGCAGAGCATATCAATGCCAGGAAGCTGGAAGGCGCGATAGGATCGCATCGCCTCACCGAGGGCCGCCGTCTGCGAGTGCAACGTGGGCTCTTCCATCATGTGGCCGGTCAGCGCGAGCCCGTGATCGAGGCACCACTTGCCGCACTGATCCGAAAACGCCGTGGCGAAACGCTCCGCCACATGATCGTGATAGCGATAGCGCGCCAGCGAGGGTTTGCGGTCGGGCAACTCCCAGAACAACTCCGGCAGATAATCCTCCAACCGCTGGTCATAGGCCGCCGCGAAAGTGTCAAACAACTCATCGGTAAAGGGCAGGATGACATCATCAGTCGAATCCGCCCGGCCCAGTTGCTGCTTGTGTTCAAACTGCGGCTCATCCGTGAACATGGCGGGGATCACAGTCCCAAACAGGTCGCCGACTTTGCGGGCATACGTTTCGTGGGTGATCTCGATGAATTTTGCGATGGCCTTGGGGTTGAGCGTATCCACATACGCCTGATGGTTGAACCAGGCCGAATTTCCCGCGACTTCGAGGTAGGCATACCAGGTCACACCTGCCGTGGCCGTCTGGCCTTCCGCCAAACGCCGATAGGACGCCAGACAACCGTCCCGCAGCACGACCTCATAGCGGCCCAGCAGGATGCCGTGGCCTTGACGGCCGCTGACGGCGGTAGAGATGCCCTCGTGCGCGACTTCCCCGGTGGCGTACGGCTTGCAGGTCCAAAGCAGGTGACGGCCGCGCAGCGAATGATCCTTCGTGACCAGACCGCCCGCAAAACCGCTGGGCCAGCGATCTTCGTCGTACAGCCAGACGATCATGTTGTCACGCTGGGCCTTCAGGGCGCTCTGGCGGACGTACCCCATGAACTCCTCGCCCAGATAAGGAGTCGTCAGCCCCGTGCGCGGGTGGATATGAAAGCCACCCATGCCCATCTCGCGCAGGGCGTCAATCTGTCGCATCAAGATCGGCCCATCCAGCTTCGCATTCCAGGACCAGAAGGGCGTCCCCCGGTAAATCGCCGGTGGGTTGACAAACTGCGCTGCCAATTCGGCATTCGCGGGATAGAGCGGGATATTTTTCAGATGCCAATTCATCGGTAGCCTCAACATATAGGTATCCGTTCCGTTGGGCTCATCGCACCGATCGCCCAGTGATGTGACGGCGATTATAAGGTCCGGCTACAACAAGAACAAACGTACCGTCGCCCCCCATCGTCGCTGCTGCCCGCGCCCAGATGCCAGACACCGCAGGACGGCGAGGATGATGCTGTCTGCAGCGGCAGGACGAGTGGTGACATGCACGCCACGGTTATTACATCGCCTTGCGTACGGCGGCGAGTGATTCGAATGCGGCGTCGCGAACGTCGGCGAGGTGGTGGAGGAAGGCGACTGCGGCGTCGCGTTTCTGCTCGAAGAGGTCCTGGCTGGGCAGCACGCGCCAGCCCCACGGGGAGCCTTTGCCTTCAACGCCGTGGAGAATGACGCGCTGCGTTTCGGGTTCACTGAGCAGGTAGATGAGTGCGGGTTCGGAGGTGAGCATGTTCTGAAGCGCGTGGAGCTCGGTATCGTGGTTCGGCTCGTCGCCAAAGCATGGGCGCGTGCGAATCACTCCGAGATCTGTCGCACGGAATTTCGCCAGTTGGGTGAACTTCTCGCGGGCGCGGTCGAGGTGCGGGCGGGCGGAGGGAGGAACGTGAGTGTCGATGTGTCGGAGCCAGGCGACGACCTGGCGTGAGCGCGCGACGAGGGAGCGGCCGAAGCTGGTGTCTATGCCGTGGATCATTTCGAAGTCGTAGGTGGGCTTGACCATCGACGCAATGTGGTCGGCGCAGGCGCGCATGGCGCGGCTGCCCATGTGGAATGTGGTGGGCCATGGCGAGAAGGTGAACTTCCATCCGTCGTGGCCGCGCGGGCCGTTGTCGATGGCGTGCTGGCGGTGTTCGAAGTTGGTTCGATGGATCTGGTAGTCGCGGTTCATCCGCAGGGCCTGATCGAGCGTGCGGACGATGCGCTCCGCCGCGGGGACGTTGGTGGTGTCGGTGAGGACAAAGACGGGGTTTCGGGCCACCTGGATTGGATGCGGTATGAGACCGAACCAGTCTTTCTGCGGCCGAGGCCAGGCGGCGCATTGGTCCCAGGTGAGGCGCAGGGGAACGGTATCCCCGAGGTGGACGTCGGGCATGGGGACCCCGCCCTCCCACTCATCACCGCCGATGCAGCGGTATTCCTGGGCCGCGCGGTCGTAGCCGATGACAAGGCGGCCGAAGCGCTCGCCCCATCCGGTGAGGAGCGCGGGGCGGCCGGCCGCGATGGCGTCATCGATGGCGGCGAGGGCGTCGGCGTGGTTGTCCTGGAAGGTCCATTCGCCCCTGTAGCCGAGGGTCTGGCAAGCCTGAGAGAACTCGTCCACATCCGTGACCACTTCCATATCCTGCGCCCAGCGTGGCTCGAAGGCGAGGCGGAAGGCTGCACCGGCCGCCACAGCGACTTCGCATGCATCGACGGGTCTGCCGGTCATGTTCATGGCGCAGAAGAGATTCGAGATGTCACGGCACCGCAGCGCCGGCTCGCGTTCGTGTCGGACGGTCTGGCCGTTTTCGTCGACCCAGTGGACGGTGTAGGGAAAGCGTGGAATTGGCGAAAGCCAAGTCCGGTCGCCTTCGGATTTCACGCCTGCTGGCGCGAACCGGGCGTCGAGAACGGCGGGGTCGAATTCGGGATCTTTGCCGGTTCGCGCGTCGACCTCGGCCATGAGGTCGTTCCATGAGGCGAACCCATAGTCCATGGCCAGGGCGAACTGAACGGCCGCCAGTTGCAGGCGCGCTTGGAGTACTTCATGGGAAGGCTTGTCCCGCAGGTGGTGCAGGTGGCGTAGAACATTGCAACACGCACCATCGCCACGGCGGTGTGCGCCCAGCAGCGCTTTGGCTTCTTTGCGGAGATGATCGGGATTGGGAACAGCAGGAAGGCTTCGGGACATAAGAAATCTCCTTTCGTACATGCCCGAGGTTGCTATATGCGGGCCGAAAGAAGAACGTTCACACTTTTGAGACCGAGTGGAGGTGGGCTATGCCCTTCCGGCAACCATCGCAGCTGCCTCCGCAACTACATGTGATTTTAGCAAGGGTCATGTTCTTGTGCAAGCTGTCCGATCACCTCGCTGTTGTCAAGAAGTAGAAATGTCACCCTCTTAGCCGAAGTAGATATGTCACCCTGATCCCATAGATAGCGCCAGCGCGGCTGGGCGGGCCGACGCAGGCGCAAGCCGCGGCGCAGGCGAAGCCGGAGCCAAGGCTGGAGCCGGAGTCGGCCCGATCAGCCCGGAATCCTGCAAGGGCGAACCTTTTTTCCACAGCCGCCATGAGGTACACGTAAAGCGGCCGGTGGGACTGGGCTTGCCCTGCTCCAGCCAATCCGGCATTTTTTCAGGGCGCCGTCGCCGTTCCGCCCGGAATCCCCCGGCAATTGCTCATCGCCGATTATACGGTTGATCCAGAGATTCGTCACCGCCACCTCCAGCGAGTTTTCGCCGGTCTTGGCGGCCCCGGTAATCTCCACCCGGTACGGCTCCTTCCACAAAATGCCCAGGTCCTTGCCGTTCACCTTGACCTGCGCCATCCCTCCGACCTGATGAAGATTTGGTATGGAAGAAATGATCGATCCGCCTATTTCCCTCCTCCATCACCTGCTATCGCATCGATCCTATATTGACCTGACAACGGCAGTGGACCGGGATTGTGATGTTCCTGCGGCCAGGGTTTATCCAGCAGATCATGAGTGATACGCATTTGTTTGCAGAAGTTATCAAGAGTCGCCATCCCCTCCAGGCTTAACAGTCTTGTTTGCAGATCCAGTATCACCTTGACACCCTCTGCGGATATGGCGTTGTCAACAATTGTATTATCCGGGAATCCTGGCATCTTGCGCTCGGCGATGGGTTCGGCGGTAGAGACAATCAGATTCCCCGCCACCAGATGACCGCCTGCCGATACCAGCATATCACCGACTTTGCGATCGGTTACCGTTCCCTGCAGGCGAATTCCGGTCTTGGATTCACCGATCAGATTATGCACAAACGTCTGATGCCACGAATCGTGCTCGTAGATGCCATCGGTCGCCCGCCAGATAACATTGCGGTCGACCATATTGTACGGTTGATGTACTGATGCTTCGACAAACACGCCTTGGAAGCAGTCAACGATCACATTCTGTGTGCAACGTGAATTGGTGTTGTCCCAGTCCATCCATACTCCGTTGTCCGGATTGTTGATAATCAGGTTCTGCCGGATGAGAGTTCCGGTATTGACATGAGTCTTGATGCCGGCACTTTCATACATCCGCGTGATCGGGTAGATGGTGTTGTTGATCAGCACATTACGTTCGATCAGAGCATTGATGGCTGGAATTCCGGTGATGCCGCAGACCCCTGTGCGTTCCACGCGATTGCCGCGCACGATGGTATATCTGGCAGCGTCGGAACCGCTTTCGGCAGCCACCAACGCCCCGCCGTACCAGCCATTACCGATATCGATACCGACGCCGTTGACGTCGCGGACGATGTTGTTTTCGATCCGCCAATGGTGCCCGCCGCATACGGAGATTGCCCCCTCCTGCGGGCGGGGAAACCCATTACCCACCATCTCAACGGTAAAACCTTTGATCTCGATAAACCCAAGACCGCGCGCCGCCGGTCGGATGGCGGCTTGCCGAGTGGTCAATTCCATCGCCACGCTATTGGGATCACGGCCATTGGCGGTATTGACCAGGAGAAGCTTTGTTTCACGGTCGGTCCAATGCGAGGCGGGTGTTTGGAGCACCAGCTGACGATTGTCAACACGTTGTAATCTGCTGCCTTCCTGAAACACCATGCCGCGCGTTTGGATATAAGGGCTTGTGCCGCGAAGCTGCTGGGCCCAGGGCATTTCAGCAAATGCTTTCTCGGGTAGATTCTCCAGCAGAAACGGGTTGTCAGCATCTTTCAACTCCAGTAGCGCCAGATCCAGTTGCCACACGCCTTCTGGCAAATGTACCCACTTGTTTGGAGCTGGCTGCGATGCCTTGATTACCACCGGGCCGGTTGGATCAGCATGATAGGCGATCATCGCATCCGGCCCATCACCGCCGCGAAGAGGCCGAACACATTCGCGATACACACCGGGGCGCACCACCACGCGCTCACCGGCCACCAGAACCTGCGCCGCCCGGTTGATGGTTTTGAAAGGATTGGCTTCATCACCGGCGTTCTGGTCGGATGCCCGCGGCGAGGAGCCATCAACATAATATGTTCGCTTCCACTGCGTGGTCTGATCCCAGGTTTGATACTCACCGCCGTC
>JBIJDM010000224.1:0-4408 GCA_044344145.1 Phycisphaerae bacterium | reverse complement strand
ATTCAAGCAGGCCGTGTTGGCGCTCGATAAACATGGTTACCTAAAATAAGCGAGCGCGGCGTGTTCACCCAACTCAAACAAATTCTCCTCCGCGTCCTGACCACCCGGGCGGCGTGGCCTTTGCTGCTGAGTGTGGGCCTGCTGTGTCTGGCGGGCTTCCTGGCCCTGGAAGTGGTCTCGCCCGCGCGTGCCGATGCCCAACAACGCAACCTGTTACTGGGTTTGGTGGTGCTGCTGATCGCCCTGATCCCCAATATCCTGACTATTGGCCGGTTCAGCTATCTACTCTATGGCGTGGCCTTGTTGGCCTTGGTGGTCGTGCTTTTTACCACCCCGATCAATGGTGCCCGCCGTTGGTTTATGACGCCCTGGGGCATGCAGTTGCAGCCCAGTGAATTGGCCAAAATTGCCACTATCCTGGCGCTGGGCTGGTATTTGCGCTACCGCAAAGATATCACCCGCTGGGCGGGTCTGGTTATTCCCGCGCTACTGGCCTTCGTGCCCGCGGCCTTGATCCTGATCGAACCGGACTTGGGAACCGCACTGTTGTTCCCGCCGGTGTTGCTGGCCATGTTGTTTGCCGCCCGGGTCCGGGTCAAACACATTCTGGTCGTCTGTATGTTGGCGCTGGTGCTGGCGCCGGGCCTGTATCCCTTGCTGCGGCCCTATCAGCAGCAGCGCGTGCGTTCGCTCTTCCTGCAATTTGCCGATGATGCCGAACATCAGCGCGGAGCGGGCTACCATCTGCAGCAGAGCAAAGTCACCCTCGGAGCGGGGGGGCTGATGGGGGCCGGCCTTGAAGGCGCGGACCATATCCGCCATGGCATCCTGCCCGAGGCCTACACCGACTTTATCCACGCTGTCATTGGCAGCCAGTTTGGCTTCGTCGGTTGTGCCGTTGTGTTGCTGCTCTATCTGGGGTTCGCCGCGGCGGGGATGGAAATTGCCGTCGGCACCCGCGATCCCTATGGGCGCTATGTGGCGGTGGGGCTGACGTTTCTGATTATCAGTCAGGCACTGATCAACATCGCCATGACCGTGGGCCTGGCCCCGGTGGTGGGCATTGCCCTGCCGTTCGTCAGTTATGGCGGTTCCAGTTTGATGGGTTCGCTGCTGGCGGTGGGCTTGCTCTTGAACATCTCCATCCGCCGGCGCTGACGCGTTACAATCGGGCGATCGGACACAAGGCCTTCTGCAGCACTTCCAGGTTGTAGTTGTAGCACAGGTCCAACGGCAGGATATATCCCTTGTCGTGGCAGGAATCAATGATCAGCATATTCGGGGGCCGGATCTGGAAGCCTTCTTCCGCGCCCTGATGGCCACAGATGAAATATTCCACATTCCACAGCTTGGCCAGCGTCACCAGCACCGAGGGGGTATGCATGCGGCCCCAAACCATCTGAAATGCCGCGCCACCGCGTTCGCAATCCTCTTCGGTCAATTCCCGCTGCAGGATCGTGTGGTCAAAGGTCAGCAGGTCTTTGCCCTGGGGCAGTGAATGGCTGATTAACAAGCCGGTCACGGACATGGCCGCCAACGGCATGGAAAAACTGAACGCCCGAAAGGCCAGCTTGATACCCTGGGTGTCTTTAGGGTAATTCTTGGCGATATATTTATTGAAGCTTTCGGTCTGGTTATGCCCATCCTTGGCAATGGCTTCGCGCTGCACCTGCGCCAGATCATGGTTGGCCAGCAGAAAATGCACCCGGTCGGGATAGGTCCGCTGCAACTCGATGGCTTCCAGCAGCAATTCCAGCGAGGTATCCTCGCCATCGGGGCCTAATTCCCCACCGTGGATCAGTTCCTGAAAAATAATGTGCCGGTGCCGGTTTTTATCCAACGCCGCCGCCCGCACGATCCGGTGAAAATTCTTATAGTGGTTGTGCAGGTCGCCCACCACAATCAGATCCCCGGCACTCGGCAGATACAGCAAATTGCCCATCCGCAGGGCATCTTCATTGTTGTTTTCCGCCCCGGAAAACAGGATTTCCATCACTTGTTCAGTGCTGTAGGTTGGACGGTGGTAGGGGGAGGAAGTCATGGACAAAGCACACAATATTTAAGTCCTGCCTTTACCAAACGCCACAGCCCGCGGTTGTTGGGTGGGTAAATGCAAGCACCTTAGGATACAATATTCACACATAAAGGTAAACGAACCTTGATGTTCGCGATAAGAAAAATTACTCGCCGTCCGCTTCCAAGTTCGGTCTTGGTTGCGTTTTAGGCAATTTTCACGCATAATACCCGGCTTTGCTGAATTAGGAGCACTCACTATGCCGTACGCGATTATTGAAGACAGTGGCACCCAGTTCAAAGTTGAACCTGGCGATCGTTTTGAAGTTGATTTACGCGATCTGCCCGAAGGCGCCACCACCCTCACTTTTGACAAAGTTTTGCTCGTCAGTGATGACAAGGGGGTCAAAATTGGCCAACCCGTCGTCGCCGGCGCCACCGTGACCGCCACCCTGCTGGGCGAAGTCAAGGGCGAGAAGATCTTCGTCGAACGTCTGACCCGTCGTAAAGGCTTCCATCGCCGCGTTGGCCACCGTCAGGCCTACATCGCGGTCCAGATCAACGCCATCAATGGCTAAGCCTTGCCGCGTGTCCTTTGGGTAACGCGTTTCGGTTTACTCATATCAAAACGAAAAGCCCCAGCCTGAGCTGGGGCTTTTTTATGGTTCCTACTTCGTCATCGTTGCGATGAACACCCTCCGGTGGGCGAAGTGGCTATACCTTAGGCATTTGGGGCGGGGTCCTGAGGACCATCTTTGGGGCCACCCTTGCCTTCGGGAGGCTTGGGATGGGGAGGCTTGTCACCGCCGGGGCCATCTTTGCCCGGGCCGGGACGGCCATTTTCCCGCATCTTCTGCCGATGTTCCTGAATCTTGGCAATCCGTTCGGAGGCCAGCTTGTACTGATCTTCCGTCAGGATGGGCTTCAGGTCTGCCAGCAATTCGGTCGGCTTCGGAGCGTCTTTCATCAGGGCTTCCATCTTTTCCTTGGCCGCCTTGATCGCCGCTTCATCCTTGGACTCATGGGCCGCCTTCATCTCGGCGCGGGCCTTTTCCATTTCATCCTTGTGATCCGCCCGGTATTTTTCCATCTTTTCACGATGGGCTTCCATGACCTTCTTAACCTGAGGCTTTTGTTCCTCGGTCAACTTCAGCTCATCGAGCATTTCCCGCATTTCCGGACCCGGCGGCCGCTTTTCGTTCATGGCCGGACGTTCCTTGCCATTTTTGGGTGGGGGACCCTTCGGACCAGCTTCGCCATTGGCGGCATAAAGCCCGCCGGCCCCGGCCAGCATACCTGCCACAATCACAGTCAGAAGACTCTTACGCATACTTCACCTCCGTAAAAAAATACCGTCAACACAACGGCTCAGTAGGTCAAACGCAGAACTATTCCTCTGGTTACACCTATTGAGTACTTATTTGTTGCGGTATACTATTCCCATGGATTTACCCGCGGAAAAACTTCAGGTTCCCATCCAACTCCCCAAGCCGCTCAAATACCCCCTGCGGCTCAAACCTTGGACCTTCGCGGGTTTAATGATCACCTATTGGTGTAATGCCCAATGCTCGTTCTGCTACGTCTACAGCGGTCCCCAGCGGCGGGGCGGGGAAATGGCCCCCGACCTGGCCCTGCACCTCTGGCGGGGGCTGAATGCCCTTCTACCCCCACACCAGCCCTGTCAGGTCCATATTGCTGGCGGGGAGCCGTTTCAGAACTTTCCGCGTTTGTTAACCATAGTCCAATCCGCCCACGATGCCGGGTTACATGTTCTGGAAAAAGTCGAAACCAACGCCTTCTGGGCCGTCAATGACGACGAAACCCGCCTGCGCATCCGCGCATTGGCCCAAGCTGGGGTCGGTATGCTGGCCATTTCCTGCGATATTTACCATCAGGAATTTGTGCCGGTGGAACGCTGTGCCCGCGCGGCCCGCATTGCCGCAGAAGAACTCGGGCCCCGAGGCGTGCGTGTGCGCTGGTGGGATTATCTCCGTCAACCCCAGGATATTTCCAACCTTACCCCTGACGCCCGGCGCCAACTTTATGCCCGTTCGCTGCTCGATCACCATGAGCGTTTGATTGGCCGGGCCGCCGACGAACTGGCCGACTGCTTCCTCGGCTACGCCCCGGAAGCCTTTGCCCAGCAGCACTGTTATTCCCCTACGCTGGGTTCCAAGCACGTGCATATTGATGGCTACGGCCACGTCTTCCCCGGCGTCTGCAGCGGCATCATCTGGGGCACCATCCGTCCCACCGCCCCGACCCCGGACGCCGCCACGGCCACCACCACGACCCCCTGGCCGGTCGAATTTCCCGACATTCCTTCCCTCTGGCACTATGCCCAGCAGCACTGGCGTAATCACCCCGTCATGGGCCGGGTGGTGGAACATGGCTC
>JBIJDM010000223.1:0-4421 GCA_044344145.1 Phycisphaerae bacterium | reverse complement strand
GGGCAGCGGAAATATGTCGAGTCGCTGTCCGCGTATGCCCGGCAGTTTTTGGATCAGATCCAAAAGCCCGATTGTGATGAGATCGAAGGCCTGCCGCCCACCATCGCCATCGAGCAACGCACCGGTTCGGCCAACCCGCGTTCCACGGTGGCCACCACCACGGAAATCTACGACTATCTGCGCGTGCTGTATGCCCGCGCGGGCACGCCGCACTGTTATGTCTGCGGCAAGCCCATCGTCAGCCAATCCGCCAGCAGCATCATTGACCAGATCATGACCCACCCGGAAAACACGCGGCTGATGATTCTGGCCCCGCTGGTGCGCGGGCAAAAAGGCACGCAGCGCGAAGTATTGGATGCCATGATGCGGCAGGGGTTTGT
The DNA here is from genome assembly GCA_044344145.1 of Phycisphaerae bacterium. GTDB lineage: Bacteria > Planctomycetota > Phycisphaerae > WQYP01 > WQYP01 > JBAXGE01. The sequence goes on along the minus strand of JBIJDM010000223.1, from coordinate 4,041 downwards.
GCGCTGCCGGGTGAATGGCACGGTGCAGGAAATCAAAGCGGTGGGCACGCTGGACAAGAATCTCAAACACACCATCGAAGCGGTGGTGGACCGGCTGGTGCTGAAGGCCGACCTGCGGCCGCGACTGGGGGATTCGGTGGAGCTGGCGCTGAAGCTGGCCGATGGGCTGATGGTGGTGATGGTCGAGCAGGACGGCAAATGGCACGATCACGTTTATTCCAGCAAATATGCCTGCCCGGATCATCCCGAGGCCGTGCTGGATGAACTGTCCCCGCGGCTGTTTTCGTTCAACAGCCCGTATGGCGCCTGTCCGCAGTGTTCGGGGCTGGGGATCATCCTGGAATTTGATGAAGACCTGATTGTGCCCGATCCCACCCGGCCGGTGATCGAAGCCATCGAACCGCTGCGCCGCAATGGCCGGCGGATGAATATCTTTTACCACCGGCTGATGCGGGTGTTCTGTGCGGAGTTCTCGGTGCCCGAGGTGACAGCGTTCGCGGATTTGTCGGCGGATATCCACCGCATCCTGATGCACGGCACGCTGCCTAAAGATGTGAAGAAATACAAGGCCGATTTTGAGGGCGTGATGCCGCTGCTCAAGCGGCGCTGGGAAACCACCGAAAGTGAATTTGCCAAGGCGCGGCTGCATGCCTATTTGGGCGAGAAGCCCTGCGAGGCCTGTAAGGGCGCGCGGCTGCGGCCGCAGGCGCTGGCGGTGAAGGTGGCGGGGGTTTCGATTTATGACGCGTGCGAACTGTCGGTCACCAAGGCGCTGGAGTTCTTCCGCACGCTGACGCTGGATACCGAACGCACGCAGATTGCCGCGCCGCTGCTGCGCGAAGTGGTGGCCCGGATTGGCTTTATGGAAAATGTCGGGCTGGGGTATCTGACGCTGAACCGCCAGACCGGTACGCTTTCGGGCGGGGAGTTTCAGCGGATCCGGCTGGCTACGCAGGTGGGCAGCAAGCTGGTGGGGGTGTGCTATGTGCTGGATGAACCCACGATTGGGCTGCATCAGCGCGACAATGATCGGCTGATTGCGACGCTGCGGCATCTGGCGGATATCGGCAATACGGTGATTGTCGTCGAACATGATGAAGACACCATCCGGGCGGCGGATTGGCTGATTGATGTCGGGCCGGGGGCGGGTACGCATGGGGGCAATATCATGGCCGCCGGGACGGCGGAGGAAGTGCTGAAAAACCCCAATTCCATCACGGCGAAGTATCTGTCCGGCGAGTGTCAGATTGTGGTACCCTCGCCGCGGCGGCGGGTGGAACTGGACGAGTGTCTGGAAATTATCGGAGCGAAAGAAAACAATTTGCAGAATCTCAGCGTGAAGATTCCGCTGGGCGGCATGGTCTGTGTGACGGGGGTATCGGGTTCGGGTAAGTCCACGCTGATCAACCATATATTGCTCAAGGCTCTGAAACGCAAGCTGTATAACAACAAAGAACGCCCCGGCGCCCATACGCGGATTCTGGGGGCGCAATATATTGACAAGGTCATCGAGATTGACCAATCGCCCATTGGCCGCACGCCGCGCAGCAACCCGGCGACGTATACGGGGGTGTTTGATCTGATCCGCGCGCTGTATGCCAAGACCCGCGAGGCCAAGATTCGCGGCTATACCGCCGGGCGGTTCAGTTTTAATGTCAAAGGTGGGCGTTGCGAACAGTGTCAGGGGCAGGGCACCAAGAAAATCGAAATGCACTTTCTGCCGGATGTGTATGTCACCTGTGAAACCTGCAAAGGCACGCGCTATAACCGTGAGACGCTGGAGATCAAATATCGCGGCAAGTCCATCGCCGATGTGCTGGCGATGCGGATCGAAGAGGCGCTGACCTTCTTTGATTCGTTCAGCAATATCCGCAATCTGATCCAGGCGCTCAACGATGTGGGGCTGAGTTATGTGCAACTCGGGCAGAGTTCCACCACGCTATCCGGCGGTGAGGCCCAGCGCGTGAAACTGGCCTCGGAACTGGGCAAGCCGGGCACCGGCCATACGCTTTATGTGCTTGATGAACCCACCACGGGACTGCACTTTGCGGATATCCATAACCTGCTGAACGTGCTTAACCGGCTGGTGCAACAGGGCAATACCGTGCTGATCATCGAACATAATCTGGATGTGATCAAATGCGCCGACTGGATCATTGACCTCGGCCCGGAAGGCGGCAGCGGTGGGGGGCTGATTGTGGACCAGGGCCCGCCGGAACGGATTATCAAAAATCCGCGTTCTTATACCGGGCAGTATTTGAAGCATAAGCTCATACAAATGTGAGTTTATGCTTCGTGTTAGCTGCTGTTGCAGATCACAATTTGCGCTTACGTCGTAGCAATAATAATGTACAACCAATAGTTAGTAACGATACGGTGCTGGGTTCAGGGACTACGATGATGCGAAACCCGATGCCGCTGTCCTCGATGTATGGTTGACGAGATTGATATGCTGCGGCGCCAGCCTCACTAGCAATGTCAATAAAACTACCCCCACGAAAAATTCTCGTTGTACCATCGGTGCTGGTTTCCGTCCACTCAACGACATTACCTGCTTGGTCGTATGTTCCGTACGGACTTTCTGAATATTGAAAAACCCCGACTACACTTCGATAATATGGTGATCCAACAGCATAACCATCGGGCTGAGCAAATGGGGTAGCTTTCAGGTTAGCGTTATTCCCGGAATCTGGTGCCTCTGTGCTGTTCCCAGGTGCAACGTCTGTGCCGGTTGGGTAATACCAATAATTTCCAGTAATACCGTCATTTTTGTGGTATGCAGCCTTATACCATTCGTCCTGTGTTGGAATGAAAAAATAGCTTTTACCCAAGACGCGGGACGATTCGGCAATGCGTGATATTTGCATTATTGCACTGTTGTTAGCCTGATCTATGCCGTTGATTCTGTACGCACCATCTTCTGTGGTGGAGGCGTTTTGTCCCCCTGTTGGTTGGCCATTCGTAAGCCAATTAGAGAATCTAGCCGTATCCGCCCATGACACCCAGTTGACAGGACGATCTGCCCAATCAGACGCCACTGAATAGCTGTAATTTCCAGAGGTTCCGTTGCGTTGAATTTTTGCCACAAATGGTCCGTTCGACGGGTCGGCGTTGTAATCCCACATGTTGGTATTATATAGCTTGTAGGTGTCAGTTTTGGCAACGGCATTTAAGAATACCGTGTATTGACCAGCAGTAATTTCAAACTTACTCATACCGAAGGAATAATTGACGGCACCGTAGCCGGAAGGGTTGTACCTTGTGTCCGCAGTATTCCCTGCGTTCCCAACAGTCACAAACTGGATGCTCTGTAACCCCCCAGGCATTGAGAATGCATCGGCATAGATGGCGGGTGTGACGATAGATGCCGAAGTGAAACAACAGGCTAACGTGATTTGCTTGACCATGGGATCGCCTTTGAATTAGACAATTACACACACGCACACAAACGAGATGGTAACGTCATTGTTTTATGCTGTCAACAATCCATCCAGACGACCCTTGGCTATATAAATATACCTGTCGATGGGGCGTAAACCCGCATGGCAAATTGACCTAACATCATGCTCGGATTAAACTAAGAAATTGGTGTTAGGTCGATGTATTGACTAATGGATTGAACCAGATTTCTAGAAGGGAAATGTGATGGCTGACAAAAGGAAGAATGTAGCCAAAATTGTTCGTTGTATGGGACTGTATTGGAAGCGAGATGCTGTTGATTGGCAGGGAACAACCGCAAAGCTTATCGGCAAGTTGAAAAATGACCAAGCCCTTGGTCTGGTTGACTTTGCATCACAAGTAGGAGTATATGCACTATACGCAGATTATCACCTTGTGTATATTGGTCGTGCGAATGAGGGAGAAAATGGGTGTTTAGGTAAACGACTTAAAGCACACATCGGTAACCATCTGGCGGGTAGATGGAATATGTTTTCTTGGTGTGGCATGAACAAAGTAAATAAAAAAGGTGTTGGTGCAAAATTTAATAACGCTAAAATTAAGACAGATGCACTTATAGCTTTGATTGAGGGATTGATAATC
>JBIJDM010000161.1:0-6825 GCA_044344145.1 Phycisphaerae bacterium | reverse complement strand
CCCGATTTGTTGGTTTGTTTTATTACGGCACCACTGGCGCGGCATGCCGCCGTGATTACCCAGGCTTTGGTCGGGGAACTTGCCCCGGTGCATCACGTGGTATGCACTGCCGAGAGTGTGGCGGGTATCGGGGCGGAAATTGAGCTTAAACCGGCCCTGTCTGCCTTGGCGCTGTGTATGCCTGATGCGGCAGTTCGGCCGTTTCATATTGACGAAGAAGACTGGGACGCGGTCTTGGAGGGGGATCGGCTGGGCGAATTAATGGGGCCATCGGACCAAGTTCAGGGGCTTATGATTCTGAGTGATCCTTTCAGTGCTCCAATTGTGCAATTATTGCAGAAACTGGACCGTGACTATCCCGAGGTGCCAGTGTTTGGCGGTATGGCCAGCGGGGTGAATCGGCCAGGCCAAGTGGTGCTGATCTGCGACGGTAAGGTAGCCCATCGCGGGGCCATCGGCGTGGCCTTTACCGGGGCGATTGAAATTGATACCGTGGTCTCGCAGGGGTGTCGGCCAATTGGTACCCCCATGCAGATTACCCGTTGTCAGTCCAATGTGATCGAAGAACTGGGCGGGGTGCCAGCCATTCAGGCCATCGAGGCCATGATTACAGGTTTGTCCTTGCAGGACCGGGTTTTGATGCAGTCGAAGGGGCTGTTTATTGGGGCGGCGGTGGATGCCCGGCATCAGACGCTGGGGCCGGGGGATTTCCTGATCCGGTCCTTGGTCAGTGTGAAGGCTGAAACCGGAGCCGTGGCAATTGGTGATTATGTCCACCAGGGGCAGACGATTCAGTTTCATCTGCGCGATGCGGATACCGCCGATGCGGAAATGCGGCTGTTGCTGGAGGGGGAAGTGCTGCTGTCGGGAACCCCCGAAGCGGTGTTGATGTTTACCTGTAATGGACGGGGGCAACGGCTGTTTACCCACCCGCATCATGATGCGGCTCTGGTCCAGACCCAGGTGGGCAAGATACCTCTAGCGGGCTTTTTTGCCGCCGGGGAGATTGGGCCGGTGGGGGGGCGAAATTTCGTCCACGGGCAAACGGCCGCGCTGGCGCTATTGCGCAGCCGGTGATTTAATGGGTCGGGCTAGGCATTTTTCCCAAAAGACGTTATAGTTTTAGTGTTCGCCGACATAGCTCAATTGGTAGAGCACGGCTTTTGTAAAGCCGGGGTTGCGGGTTCAAGTCCCACTGTCGGCTGGAAGCGGTAAGAATGTCGGGTGATGCGGTACTGCGGAGCCATTTATCCGGATTCATGTTGACCTTATGGTTGGCTTGGATTAGGCTCAATAGCTGGCGGCCACTCATCTCCCTGTCCCGGTTTGGTTTGGCTAGGGTACTATTGGCACTTCTGCTCTGGTTCAGGGTTGATGAACGGACAAGGTATACGATAAAAGCCGACCGTGCAGCCCGAGTGATTCTGACCGCATCATTGGGCCGCGGGTTGATGGCACCGACACAGAGGATACGGAGACTTTCAGCATGGAAAAAGCCCCCCAGAAAATGTCCGGCTTGGGTATGGTGGGGTTGTTTGCGGGTCTGACCTGCGTGGCCGCGCTGCTGGGGTGGTGGTTGTGGTGGCAGGCGGATCAGTCCATGCGGGCGCAGGTGCAAACTTACGCGCAAATCGTCACCCAAACCATAGATGGGCAGAGTGTTGGCAGTTTGAAAGGCCAGCCGGAAGAGGTGCGTCATCCGGAATATTTGCGCTTGAAAGCCTTGCTGGATGGTGCCCGGAAGGCCAACGCCTGGTGTCGTTTTTTATATCTGCTGGGACAGCGTCCGGATGGGACCATTTTTTTCTATGTAGACTCTGAACCCTCCGATTCGGTGGATCTGTCCCCCCCGGGGCAGGTTTATATGGAAACCGCCACCATTACCGCCTTTCCGCGCGCGTTTTCCGACCATAAAGCGCAGGTGTTCGGCCCCTATACCGATCGCTGGGGGCGCTGGATCAGTGTGGCGATTCCCATTATGGATCGGACGGGAAGCCAGGTCGTCACCGTTCTTGGGATGGATGTGGATGCCCGGGAATGGTACTGGCAACAGGCCGCGCGGGTGGCCCTGCCGGTGGGGATTGCTTACGGCTTGATGATGATCCTGTTCGCCGCAGTGGTGACGCAACGCCGGGCCTACGCGTGCCCCAAGCCGTTACGGCGGCGGTTGCTGCCCGGGTTTGTGGTGTTGGCCCTGGTGCTCATGACGCTGACGGGGGGATTTTTCTGGTGGCAGGAGGAAGATCGTTTACGCGCCAAAGTGGACCACAGTCTGGTGGGTATTCCGGCGATGTTGCGCATGCAGGTGCAGGAGCAGGCCCATAGTATGGGCGCGCTGCTGCGCCCGATTGTTGGTGATCAGGCCATGCTGGAGGCGCTGCAACAGCGGGATGCCGCGCAACTGCTGGGTAAATATCAGGGGTTATTTCAGGAATTGAACCGTGATTACGGCCTGACCCATTTCTATTTTCATGATGCCCAGCGCCGGTGTGTGCTGCGGGTACACAAACCGGAAAAAAAAGGTGATTTAATCACCCGGACGACCCTCTTGCTGGCCCAAAAGAACCAAGCACTGGCCAGTGGGCTGGAGATCGGACCACTGGGTACGCTGACCATCCGGGTGGTTCACCCGGTTATGCGGGCGGGTCAGGTTATCGGCTATGTGGAACTGGGCAAGGAAATCGAAGATGTCGTCAACAAGTTGCAGCAAAATCTTGGGGTGGATGTGGCGCTGCTTCTGAATAAGGCGGACATGCAACGGGGCGAATGGGAAGCCGGCATGCGTATGCTGGGGCGCGAAGCGAACTGGTCGCGCTATCCCAACGAGGCGCTGATATATTCTTCGTTGGTCTATTTGCCCGACGTACTCGATCAACCTCTGCCCCAGTCCGCCGATCATGAGCTCAACAATACCGCGGTTACCCATCAGGCCAAGCAACTACGTTTGGCGACCGCACCGCTGTACGATGTGGCGAACCGGACTGTGGGACGGATTATTCTGGTCCATGATTTCACCAAAGATTATGCGCTGTTCTATCAGCGGTTATGGGTTTTACTCACGGTGCTGGCGCTGCTGGCCACGGGTGTGCTGGTATTTTTGTACAGTGTGCTGGGGCGGACCGATCGCGCCATCCATGGGCGGGAAACCCAACTGCGCAACAGCGAGGGTTTGCTGGCGGCCACGCTGCAATCCATTGGCGACGGCGTGATCTGCACCAATCCCAAGGGGGATATTGTCTCGCTCAACAGTGTGGCGCAGGATCTGTGTGGCTGGACCCAACGGGAGGCCGCAGGGGTATTGGTGGATCGCGTGTTCAATATTATCCATAGTGAAACCCGGACTCCGGTGGAAAATCCCATCTGGTCCGCCTTGCGGTCGGGTGAAGCCCAGTCTCTGGCCAATCATTCGGTTCTGTTGGCCCGCAATGGGATTGAGCGCCAGATTGCCGACAGTTGTGCGCCGATCCGCGCCCCGGACGGTACCATCCTCGGGGCGGTGCTGGTCTTCCGGGATGTCACCCCGGAATATCGTCAGCGCGAGGCGCTGCGGGAAATTGTGGCAAACCAGCAGGTCTTGTTCGATAGCCTGTCGGCTGGCGTCATCATTGTGGATGCGCAAACCCATGTCATTGAGTTGGTGAACCCCGCGGCGGCGAATATGTTCGGCGCCCCGGCGGCGCAGATTGTTGGGCAGAAATGCCATAAATTCCTCTGCCCTGCCGAGGAACATGCCTGTCCGGTTACCGACTTGCATCAGGAAGTGGATCAGGCCGACCGGATGATGCTCACCGCGCAGGGTGCGCGGCTGGCGGTATTGAAATCGGCCCGGATGATCCGCATCGGCGGGCGGGACAAACTGCTGGAAACCTTTGTGGATATTTCCGAACGCAAACGGATCGAACAGGTGCTGCAGGAAAGTGAGCAGAAATATCGCTCGTTCTATGAAATGGCCCCGGTAGGTATTGCCCTGAACGATCCGGCGACCGGGCAGTTCATCGAAGTGAATCAGGCTTTGCTGGATATGTTGGGCTATACCCGGGCGGAGCTGCTGAACCTGAACTATTGGCAGGTGACCCCGGCGAGTTATACCGAGCAGGAGCAGATTCAGCTTCAGGTCATCAAAGCGCGCGGCGGTTATGGCCCGTATGAAAAAGAATATGTCACCAAAACCGGCGCCCGGATCAATGTGCTGCTGAATGGAATTCTGGTCCGCGATCATGAGGGCCGGGAAACCCTCTGGTCGGTGGTGCAGAATATCACCCTGCGGAAACAGACCGAACACGAACTGCGGGCCAGTCAGGAGTTTGCGCTGGGGATTTTGGATTCCCTCAGCGATCACGTGGCGGTGCTGGACCCCAGCGGGATCATTATCCAGGTGAACGAATCCTGGCGGCGTTTCGCGCGGGAGAATGGCGGCATTCAGGACTTCGTGGGCGAAAATTATCTGGATGTATGCGCCCGCGCCAGTATGGTGGAGACGGACGTGGAGGAAGTCCGGGCCGGTATCCAGCGGGTGCTGAATCGGTCGGATAAAAGCTATGAGATGGATTATCCCTGTCACAGTCCCACGGTGCTGCGCTGGTATCATCTGGTGGCAATCCCGCTCCAGCACGGGGCGCGGGGGATTATTGTCAGCCATGCCAATATCACCACGCGCAAACTGGCCGAAAATATGCTGCAGCAAAGCAACGAACAACTCAAACAGGCCATGGCCGAAGCGCGGCAGGCCAGTGCCGCCAAGAGTGAATTTCTGGCCAACATGAGCCATGAAATCCGCACCCCCATGAACGGGGTGATCGGTATGACCGGTTTGCTCCTGGATACGGATCTGGACGCTGAACAACGCCGTTATGCGGAAACCGTGCGCAATAGCGCCGACAGTCTGCTGGCCGTGGTCAATGATATCCTCGACTTCTCCAAGATCGAAGCCGGCAAACTGGAACTGGAACTGCTGGACTTTGATCTGCTCAACACTCTGGAAGATTTTGGCGCCATGATGGCCGTGAAAGCTCAGGATAAGGGTCTGGAGTTCCTCAGTGCGGTACAACCCAATGTGCCCACCAATCTGCGCGGCGATCCGGGCCGGCTGCGGCAGGTATTGAATAATCTGGTGGGCAACGCGATCAAGTTCACCCATGCCGGTGAAATTGCCGTGCAGGTGAAATTGTTGAGCGAAACCACCGACTCGGTCCAGTTGCACTTCACGGTCCGGGATACCGGCATCGGGATCCCCGCCGATAAACTCGATCGGCTCTTCCTCAGTTTCTCCCAGATTGATGCCAGTACCACCCGGCGTTATGGCGGAACCGGTCTGGGGCTGGCGATCTGCAAACAACTGGTGGAAATGATGGGCGGTGAAATTGGCGTCAACACGCGGGAGGGCGCAGGTTCGGAATTCTGGTTCACCGTGCGCTTGGCCCGGCAGAACAACCTCCTGCCCACCCCGGTGCTGCTGCCCAAGAGCCTGGCCCAGGTGCGGGTGCTGGTGGTGGATGACAACAGCACCAACCGGGAAATCGTGCTGACGCATCTGCGCGGCTGGGGTGCCCGGGCGGAGGAGGCCCACGATGGGCCCACCGCCCTGCAAAAGCTGTATCAGGCACATGCCGATCACGACCCTTATGTGCTGGCGATTCTGGATATGCAGATGCCCGGCATGGACGGCGAAGCGTTGGGCCGGGTCATCAAGGGCGACACCCGCATCCAGCAGATGCATCTGGTGATGATGAGCTCCTTGACCCAGCGCGGCGATGCGCAACGTTTTGAAGCCATGGGCTTTGCCGCCTATCTGACCAAGCCGGTCCGGCAGACCGAGTTGTATGATTGTCTTCTGCTGGTCCTGGCCAAGCATGAGCGCTCGGGCTCATTGATCACCCGGCAGCGGATTCGGGAACTCCAGCATGGTCATGGCCGCATTCTGGTGGCCGAGGATAATGCCACCAACCAACAGGTGGCGCTGGGGATATTGAAAAAACTCGGTTACAGCGCCATTGCGGTGGCCAATGGCCGCGAAGCGCTGGACGCTCTGTCCACGATGCCGTTTGATTTGGTCCTCATGGATGTGCAGATGCCCGAGTTGAGCGGACTCGAAGCGACCTATCAAATCCGGAACCATGAATCGCAGGTCCGCAATCCCAAAATTCCCATTATTGCCATGACGGCGCACGCCATGCAGGGGGACCGCGAAGTCTGCCTGACGGCGGGTATGAACGATTACATTTCCAAGCCGATCAACCCGCAGGAGTTGGCGGATGTCCTGCATCGGTGGCTGGGGAACCTTCCCGCCCCGGCAGCGCCGACCCCGCTCGAGCTTTCACCCCCACCCGCCAGTCCTCCGGCTGCGGTCGGTCCAACCCCGGATAAACAAATCTTTGATCGCGCGGGCCTGATCGAGCGGGTCATGGGTTTTGAGGATTTGGCCCAGGAAATTCTGGGGCTGTTCATCAAAGATACCCCCCAGCGCATCGAAGCCCTGACCCTTAGCATCCAGACCAAAGATGGCCCGAGTATTCTGCGCGAAGCCCACACCATCAAAGGTGCGGCAGCGAATATCAATGCGGAACAATTGCGGCAGGTGGCAGCTACCATGGAGCAACTCGCCCTGCAGGAACAGTGGGCTCAGGTGGCCAAGTTTATGCCCGAACTGTCAGTGGCCTATGCCCGGCTGGAACAGGCGATCAAAGCGTCTTGACCTTGGTTGGGCTGCTGATTGCACCTGTCCTGTGCAAAATGCCACATCGAATACAAACATTTACATATTTGCGATGTTGTGCTCTCAAAATGATATTGCAACATGGATCGGTGCGAAATCACAGTTTGGCATGG
>JBIJDM010000131.1:0-8082 GCA_044344145.1 Phycisphaerae bacterium | reverse complement strand
CTTCGTACTCACCATGGTGGTGGGTGTGTCATAATGAGACGATTGGTATGAGTTGGTAGTTTTAGGAGGCAGAACATGACGTATAGTATGAAAGTTTTGGTTGGGATGGCTTTAGGCGTTGCAGCCCTTACGGGTGTGGCGAACCGTGCCTGGGCCATGGTTGAGTTACCCGACAATGCCAGTATCCGCACTAGCACTCTGGGCTTGGAACTGGCGGGAAAAGTGGAATTGGCAGGGTCTGACAGTCGTTCTGAGACTTTCCAGAAAGAAGTATTGCCCGAAATTCAAAAGATCGTTAATCTGAATCTGGCGGAACGTGTCAGCATGGGCAAGGTGGAAACCTTTGCTTTGGACCCCAAGCAGTTGGCTTTATCGTATGCCAGCAACGTTCGCGTATACTTTGTCGGTGAAGGTGCGGGCTATCAGAACTCCTTGGGGTTCTATACCACGGAATATAGCCAGCAGATGGGCATCGGTGCTACTGATGCAAAAATAATTTTCCCCAACGCTTCGTCCAACAGCAGTTACATGGGTGAATCCGATGTATGGCGCACGCCCAGCAATCCACTCTTGTCGGGTGATTTTGTGGACTTGGGCACGCAGACTGCCGGTACCCAATTAAGCTACTTCTTGGTGTCGAATGGTAATCAGGGGGGGCGTTCGGTTTTGACGACAGACCCCACGAACAATCCGGATAAACTTCAGCACGTGGTTTCCTTTGCCATGGCGGTGGCCAACAGCCCGTATTTGATTCTGGGCTTTGAGGATATGCTGGGTGGTGGCGACAAAGATTACAACGATGTCGTCATCGCCGTGGATATTGGCCGTATCAACGTGGCCCAACTGATGGGCACGGCCGTGCCGCTGCCCACTCCGATCTGGGCGGCACTGGCCCCGGCGGGCTGGATGGTGTACAGTGGTATCCGGCGCCGGATGGCGAAAAAGAATGTGACCAACATGTAAGTGACCGGATATTATCACAGGGCGGACCCGATGATGGCAAAGTCCTTACGATGGGAACACTTGGGGCTGGTACTAATTTTAGTACTGGCCCCAATCTTTACCTGGCCTGAACTCAAGGCCATGGGCATGGTCTGGATGGGGCCCAGCGGACAGGATCACCTGTTGGCGTTCGGCATGGCCCTCCTGCTGTTGCTGGGCGTGCTGGTGCGGGATCTGCCCCGGACGGGGAGTTGGCGCGGGATCGGCGTGGGGTTGGCGGTATTAAGTATTGGTTTTTGGCTGGACGCGACCAGTCTGATCCAGGCAGCAGTTCTTTGCCTGATGGCTCTGGCGCTGCTGAATCTGTGCCGGCGTGGTGATGAGTATTTCCGTTGGGGCGTGACCGGGGCCATGATTCTGGCGGTCCCGTGGTCGGCGCTGATTGAACGCTGGACCCTGGGCGAACTGCAAAAATATTCCACCGCAGTGGTGGCTTATGTACTGGCCCTGCTGGGCATCCCCGTGGAAGCCGCGGGGAATCAATTTATCCTACAGGATCACCTGCTGACGGTCACCCAGGCGTGTGACGGCATGCGGCTGATTATTCCGGTGGTGGCCATTACGCTGTGCGTGGGAATCTGGCGGCGGGTGCCCCGGCGGAATCTGCTGGTCATGCTGGTGGTGGGAACCGTGCTGGCCACGCTGGCTAATTTTGTGCGTTTGGGATTCCTCGTACTCGTGGCGCTGTGGTATGAACCGGGTGTCCAAGTGGCCCATGATTGGGCGGGCTGGGTGCTGATGACCGGAGCAGGGGTAATGAGTTGCTGGTGGGTGGCGAAAATGCGCACCACCAAACCCTTCCTGCCGGAAATGACCCATCTGGCACAACTTAATACCGCCTGGCGCTGGGCGCTGTGGGCCTGTGGGGCCGTGGCGCTGATCGGCGTGTTATGGCGCGGCCCGCTGCTCAAACCCAAGCCCATCACCATGCCCACGATTCCCTACCGGCTTGACACTTGGTACGGCGAAGATGTGCCGGTACCCCCGGCTGTCAAGAATCTGATTCCCGGCAGTCAGATTATCGGACGCCAATACACCAAAATTGCTTCGGAACAAATTGTGACCGCAAGTATGACCCTGATCGGCGTCAGCAACGCCGGCAATCTGGCGGGACATTATCCGGAATGGTGTCTGCAGGCCCAGGGGTGGGAGGTGCTTTCCACCGAGGCCCGCGCCTTACCCGATGAGCCGGCCATGGGGAAAATATACACCTTCCGTGATCCCAAGCTGGGCACGCAGCATATTCTGGCGGAATGGTTGATCAATCCTTCCGGCCGCACCGAAGACCAGCGCAGTTCCTGGGGTACCCACAAAAGTCAGGCCGCCTGGTTGGTGCATGTGGTGGCCCAGGATGAGGATACCGCCACCACGTTGGCGGATTTGCTGCTGCTACAAACCAAAGTGGTGGCGCCGCGCCCGGAGGCGGCACCATGAAAAAATCCCATCTGATTATGTTACTGATCCTGGGCGCGCTGGCGTTGGGCGCCGCCGGAGTGGGCAAGTGGTGGTTGGGCCAGCGTAATAATGGGCAGGTGTCCGCAGAAACCGCCCTGACCGCGGCCCGGCAGGCCAGCGCGGACCAGCGTTGGGGCGCGGCCCTGCTGCAGTATAAACGGGCCTACAAAGTGCCCTATACCACGGCGGATCATCTGGCCATGGCCCGGGCCTGGGTGGAGTGTCCCGTTCCCGCCGGGCAACATATGGAAATGGCCATCACGGCCGCACGCAAAGTAATCGCCGATCCCCAGTTGGGCCCCGATGCCACCGCGTTATTGGCGGATTTGGCCCTGCTGACCAATCGCCAGAGCGATAGTCTGCTGTGGGCCGTGCGTAACTGGGATGCCCGTCATGATGCGGCCAGTGCGGTGCTGAATTTGCGGATCATGCTCGGTTTGAATAAAAACGATGAAGTCCAGAGTTTCATCAATCGTCTCCCGCCGGCGGTGGTAGACCATCCGGCCCTGAAAGCCTGGCAGGAATATCTGAAAGCGCCGGCCAAGCTGCTCACGCTGCCGACGGCGACCGATGACCCGCTGGTGGTCTATTCCTATTACTGGTTATTGCTGCGGCAGGGGCAGAATGAACGCGCCACCGAATGGGCGACCCGGCATGCCGCTTTGGCACTACCGCAGGTCGTACGGCGCGGCGCATTGGTGCACAATTTTACGCTGGGGCGCCATGAAGCGGTCCTCGCGCTTTGGCAGCACCGTCCGACCGGGGATGTGGATGGAGGCATGGCTCTGGTTACGGCCTTGGCGTTGGCGCAACTGGACCGTAGCGCGGAAGTCACCCAGATTGCGGCACAGGCTGGCGCCTCGGGTGATCCGGCCATGGGCGCATTATGGCAGGAATTGATTCTGGCCCTCACCACCTCACCGCGTGATCCCTTGCGGGTGGCGCGGGCGGCCGAAGGTCTGGCGACGGTGGCGCCGGGACTGGCGCCGCTGGCGTATGTGCGGGCCCAAGCGCTGTTGGCCCTTGATGAGCCCTGGTCGGCCTTGCGCTGGTCGGACCGCGCCGCCACCCTGGCGCCGTGGTGGACCCAAGCCCGTAATTTATTGGCTTTAACGCTGGTGGCCAGCGGGGACGAAGCCGTGGCGGGAATGATTCCCAACATCAATGAAACCGGCACCACCACAACCTCCGCCCCAGCGCAGGCCGGCACGCGCCCGGCGGTGACTTGTCCGCTCTGCGCCGCTTCGGGGCGCAAATTGGACGATTTGTCCCGGGTTCAATTACTGGCTCTGGCCCAGTGTTTTGTGCATCGCGAAGATGAAGCCCGGCAAGCGGATGTGATAGCCCGCATCAAAAAGCAATCCCCGCCCGATGCGACTTCCTGGCGGTTACTACAGGCCCAGTTGTTGTTGAACCACAAGAACGATCCCAAAGCCGCGGCGCGGGCCGCGATCCTGCTGCATGAAGTGATTGTCATCGCACCGCGCCATGCCGTGGGCCATATGTTTCTGGCCGTGGCGGCCCAGCGTTCTGGGGACCGGGGCACTGCCGGTGCCCATTGGCTTAAGGCCGTCACCTTGCGGCCGGGCTTGACTCCGGTGGCGTTGGGCTTGGCGCTGGGGTTGCGCCGGGATGGCGATTGGTCACACACCATTAGTCTGGTGAACCATTTTCAGACTTTGACCGCTTTGGAACTCAAGAGCCTTCCGCCAGCGGATCGTCCGGATGAAGCCATGGCCATGCAACGGCGCTTCTGGACCCTGGCCGTTTGGGCGGATGGCCAGAAGGACTGGCCGTTGGCCGAAACCGCCCTGCGGCGCATTTACGAACTGGACCCCAAAGAGTATTTGGCCGCCAAGAATCTGGCCGATGGTATTTTGCAGAATCAGGGGGATGGCAAAGAGGCGTATCGCTGGGCGCAAATTGCCCTCAAACTTCGGCCCGATGATGCGGCGCTTAAAACCCTGGCGCAGCGGGCCTACGAGGCCAGTCTGCAGGGCCGACGCTGATTCTTGCACGTTCCCATCCTGCACGCACGGCGGACATATCCCTCCATATTCGTTATACTACCCATCGGATTTAGGCCCGTTTTGGGAGTCTGCATGCCGACGGCCCCATGGTATCATCAGATCAGCTTGTCGTGGCGGCGTTTTTATCGCGAAAGTGCCGACCTGCTGCGCTATGCCTGGCGCTGGGCTTGGTTGGCCACAGCGCTGGGCGTGTTGGTGGGGTCGGCCTGTGCCTTGTTTCTGTATCTGTTGGATTGGGCCACGCAGCAACGCACGCAGATGCCGTGGTTGTTATTTTTTCTGCCGGTCGCGGGTCTGGTGATGGTCCTGCTCTATGAGCATCTGGGCAGTTCCGCCAAAGGGGGCAATAACCTGTTGCTCGATGCGGTGCATAAACCCGGCGGGGGCGTACCCCGGCGCATGGCGCCGCTCATTCTCATCAGCACTATTCTGACGCATCTCACCGGCGGGTCCGCAGGGCGCGAAGGTACCGCCATTCAAATGGGCGGTAGCATCGCCAGCACGCTGGCCCATGCTTGGCGCTGGCTGCATGCCGCGGAGATTCGCATCCTGCTGATGGCCGGGATCGCGGCGGGGTTTGGTGGCGTCTTCGGCACACCGCTGGCCGGGGCCATCTTCGCGCTGGAAGTGCTGGTGATTGGCCGCATGAGCTATGACGCGATTCTGCCCTGCCTGATCGCCAGTGTGGTGTCGGACTGGGTCTGTCAGGGTTGGGGGATACAGCACACCGGTTTTCACGTGCAGGGATTGATTCAAAGCCTGGGGGCAATGGATTTGCCCGTCCATGCGCTGCTCATGCTCAAAGTCGTGGTGGCGGCGGTGGCGTTTGGACTCGCCAGCCAACTCTTTGCCCGCGGCACCCATCGGCTGACCCAATTTTGGGCCTACGCGATTCCGTGGGTGTGGTTGCGGCCGGTGGTGGGCGGCAGTGTGATTATTCTACTGGTCTATCTGCTGGGCACGCGCGATTATCTGGGGCTGGGGGTCACCGGCCCAGAGGGCAGCGTGTCCATCGTCAGCAGTTTCAGCCCCGGCGGGGCGCAGGCGTTCAGTTGGTTCTGGAAGTTGCTGTTCACAGTAATTACTTTGAGTTGTGGTTTCAAGGGAGGCGAAGTAACACCGCTGTTTTTCATTGGCGCGGCACTGGGCAATACGCTGGGCGGCGTGCTGGGCGTGCCGGTGGATATGATGGCCGCGCTGGGTTTCGTAGCGGTCTTTGCCGGGGCAACCAATACCCCGCTGGCCTGCACGATTATGGGCGTGGAACTCTTCGGCCCCACCCACGCGGTCTATCTGGCCGTGGCCTGTTTCGTGTCGTATCTGTGCAGCGGTTCGCACGGCATCTATGCCACCCAGCGTAAAGACGCCCCGAAGTTACCGCCGTTGCCGTGATCCTGCTCGGTGATTTACGGTTTGGCCTGAGTAGCCGGCTGGCTGGTTGGCGCAACCGTTGTGGCGACTCTGTAGGCAATATAAATTTCTATTTCTTTCTGTTCAACCGGAATGTGGTTAATTATCTTTTGTAGTTGCGTTGTGTTATTCACCCGGGGCAGTTCAATTGCGATCGTGTTATTGGCGTTGAGAATCTGTACGGGTTTCAGATTCTCGGTCTGCCCCAGATGCAGCGCGAGTTCGAAGGGGTTGCGCCGTGATGCCGGAGCGATGAATTGCACACTCGCGCCCGTGGGCAGCAGCGGAGTCCAGTCCCGGATCACACAAGCCTGCTTGAGATCGACTTTGTCCAGGGCCTCTTTCACCCATCCTGTGACGGGTTTGGATTGGTTGTTAAGAGTGCTCGAGGTCGGATCTATCAGTTGCACCCACACGATGGTTTGTGCCTCGCCGGTCGGACTCGCCACCAGATCGCCAATCGGCTTGCGATCAGAGGGATTTGTGGGTATCCAGCCCCTACCATTCCAGGGTATGTTACCTTTACCGTACCAGTAGATGAGTCCCCACGGAGTTAATACATAATCATTTGTGTTCGCCGGTTCGGGCAACATTTTACCGTCATAACGCAACTCGCCCAAGCGCCCTTCACTCCTGGTTCCCGGCAGCGTCACAATACAACGATATTCCCACTTGCCCGAAGTGAACACACCCGCTTCCAAAGGCTTGAGCACGGCAGGTTGCGTGGCCGAAGCGGGAGGTGTGGTGGCGGTTGCCGTGATACCTGCCAGTGTGATCAAACATAGTGCCACGGCCCAGAGCGTAAGTTTCATATCAGGTCTCCTTGTTGCCATATGAACAACGCACCAGTTTACTCAGTGGGCAACACGGGGACAAGTAAAATCAACTGTAATTGTGGCGACGTTAATCAAACCAATTGGTATTATTATCTTGGCGAACATTTCGTTTTTCATGGACAAATATTTGCCGTGAATATTTGGCTCGTGATACAATTATTTCTGCTGTAGTGTTCCGCCGGTCCATTATCTGTGGTGCTTGGAGAGATTATCATGGTGATGCTCAAGTATGCACGTTTGCTGTTGCTGTTGGTGCTGTTGGTGTTGCCCTTCGGATTGGCGTCATGTGCCGGGCCGGGTGAGCCAGCAGGCACGGCCGATGATCCATTTGTGGATGATGATGGCAATAAGTTGTACATTGATGATGACGGCTGGACCATCCATCAAGGGCTGGTATATTCGTCGCAGATTATCCGAAAAATTAATTTGGACATGACGGTACAGGGGGTTACTCGTGAGCTCGGAACGCCTTCGGCGGAAGATCAATTCGGGTCTCAATATTTATATTACTTGAGTGATGGCGGTCACTTGATGGTTGGCTTTTTTGTCAGCGAGGGTCTTGTGGCCAAGAGCTCAGATAAGGTGCACTACATTATGCTCTGTGATCGTGGCGGTGAAATAATTGCCGAACAGTATCGCAAAACACCCCAAAGTGAGATCGAATACGACGGCATCTGGCCAGTAAATTAAACGCCCAGCTGGGCCTTTCCACCGGTTCATCCTTTTGCTATGGAGATCATGTTATGGTGAAGCTAAAGACGGCTCTTGCACTGGTGTTGGTATTGGTTCCCTTTGGTCTGGCCGCATGTGCCGGGCCGGCGGGTACGGCCGATGATCCGTTCGTGGATGAGGATGGCAATAAGATGTACATTGATGATAACGGCTGGACCATCTATCCTGGGCTGGTATATTCATCGCAGATAATTCGAAAAATTAATTTGGACATGACGGTACGCGATGTTACCAATGTGCTGGGAACGCCATCGGCTGAAGGTGTATTTGGTCGTATTTATGTGTATCACATGCATGATGGCCGTTGTTTACAGGTTACCTTTTTTGCCAGCGAGGGTTTAGTGCCGAAGATGTCAGATATGGTGAGTGATATTTCGCTTTACAGTCGTGACGACGAACTAATTGCCGCGAAGTATCGTCAGAAGCCCCAAGGTGAGATCAAGTATAAAGGTATCTGGCCGGTTGAATAGGTCGTCCCGTTGAACGCTGTCGGCGGTGGATGTTGGCCCGGTTGTTGGGATATAGAAGACGTCTACCGCGTCGAAATCCAATACACGCTGCTGATCAGCACCCCGGCGATGACCAGACCCATGATGACCTTACCCGCCCAGAACACA
>JBIJDM010000043.1:0-15007 GCA_044344145.1 Phycisphaerae bacterium | reverse complement strand
TCGGCGATTTCTGTTGACCAATGCCACTTGGACCTTGGTCAAGGGATGATACTGGTGCCCCGCGCGCCCAACGGGTATTATTGCGGTTGTTCGGTGGCTACGATGACACCGCAATAACCTACAGCAGAGGTAGTTGAAATGCCCCATTCCGAACTGACCCGCGCTGCCTGGATGGGCGGGCAATTACTGGCGTTTTCCGGACTCGATGGCACCACCGACTTCGCCACTGGTTTGGTGGCGCGAACCGCCTTTGACGCCCCTGGTTTGGATATCAAATTACCCGCTACCGCGCGTCTGCGTTTCCCGCAGGTGACCACCACCGAAAATAGCATTACCGGCGATACCTTTCGTCTGGGCGCCACGGTCCGCGGCGTATTTCTGGATACCTACCATTTGCTGATCGAAGGCCCATGTCAGGTATTGGATGCCGACCCCGCGCGGCTGGCGGTAATCACGGAGGGCAACCGCACATTACTGGCCCCGCGAGCCCATCTGGACCCCGCCAAAATTCAGGCCGATATGTCCACTGCCCTGCAGGCCCGGACGCAGTGGTTGGATGCCCAATCCCTCCCGGCCGGTTTGTCCCCGGCCGCACAGCGCACCACGCTTAAAGCCTTGTCCATCATGAAAACGCAGGTCTACACCCCCTCCGGGCCGATCCGGCACCTGTGGACCACACCCGACCGCTGGCCGCACCGCAAAATGTGGCTGTGGGATTCGGTGTTTCACGCCATCGGCTGGCGGCATCTGGATGTGCAGGTTGCGCGGGCGGCCATTTCCGCGGTGCTGGATACGCAGGCCCCCGACGGATTTATCGCCCACATGATGTCCCCCGAGGGGAGCTCGGTCATTACCCAGCCGCCGGTGCTGGCGCTGGGGGCCAAGCTGGTTTACGACACGGCACCCGATTACGCCTGGCTGGCGGAGATTTATCCCAAACTCTGTGCGTATGTTAAATGGGATATGGCCCACCGGGATAGTGATGGTGCGGGTTTGTTGGAATGGGCCATCGAGGGCAATCCGCACTGCCGCAGTGGTGAGAGTGGGATGGATAACTCTTCGCGATTTGACGCGGCCACGCAAATGGACGCAGTGGACTTTAACGCCTTTCTGGCGCGCGAATGTGAGTTATTGGCGGAATTTGCCGCGTTATTGGGGTTACCGCAGGAGGCCCCCAATGGGCCGCACACCATGCCCGGCTGAATCATCTGATTGCCACCCGGCTCTGGTCCGATTCGCATCAGTTCTTTGTGGACTACGATGTGGAAAAACACGCCCAATCTGAAGTATTGGCCAGTTCCGGTTTGCTGCCGCTGATCTGCGGCGCCGCCACCCCCGCGCAGGCTGCCCGGCTGGTGGCCCACTTGGCGGACCCCACCATGTTTGGCTCCGCGTTTCCCGTTCCCTCCATAGCGGCGCGTGATGCTGCCCACTATGCCAAGGATATGTGGCGCGGTCCGGTCTGGATCAATCTCAACTGGTTGATTGCGTTGGGCTTGGAGCGGTATGGTTACCATGATCAAGCCGCCACGCTGCGCCGTCAGACGCAGCACCAGATCGAAATCGCGTGCGAAAAGTATGGCACGATCTTCGAGTTTTACGACGACCGTAACGAAGTAGCCCCGCCGCAATTGTTGCGCAAGGGCCGCTGTGCCCCGGAAGTTAGCTATTATCATCAGTGTTTTCATGATTACGGCTGGTCGGCCACGCTTTATGTGGATATGGTGTATGCCCACCATGGCCAGTCTGCGCTTGCTAATAGGTAGTTAATGCCCCAGACCCCGCTCATTTTTCGCCGCGCCACGGCTTCGGATGCCGCGCCCCTGGCCGCCCTGCATACGGCGGTGGCCGAACACCTCAGCCTGCAGCACGGCGCGGGCCCCTGGTCGGTAACCACCGCAGCGCCCGCAGTCTTAAGTGCCATGAAAAACAGCGAAATCTGGATCGGCAGTATTGGTTCGGAATTGGTCGCCACCTTCCGTCTGACGGCCAAGAAACCATGGTCCATTACCACGAGCTATTTTCCCCCGCGTCACCACCCGCTTTATCTGCTGGCACTGGCCATCGCCCCATCCCGGCAGCGTCAGGGCGTGGGCCGGCAATGTCTGGCCCAGGCCGGTCAGATTGCCCGCACCCAAGCTGCCGACGCCATCCGCTTCGATGCCTACGCGAAGGTGGGGGCGGGGGATTTCTATGCCCGCTGTGGTGCCACCGAAGTGGGGCGGGCGGTCTACCGTGCCATCCCATTGATTTACTATGAACTGGGGTTGTCATAAAATGGGCGCAGCGCTTGCTTCACTGCGCCCAGATCCTAACTTGAGCAGGATGTAATCATGGAACCAGTACCACCGGATGACCGTGAAACTGCCTATGAACGCAGAGCGCCGGGTTGGGTGATTCGTTGTCTGACCTGTGGTCTGACCGAACCCTATGGTAAACATGGCATTCGACTGGGGGCGGCTGGCCGGCCCCGCAAGTTGGCCTGGTGTGCCCGCTGTCGGCGGTTACGTTGCCATATTCTAGAATCACGGCCACGAGCCTTATCGGAACCGTGATCATAGCCATTCAGGAGTATCCTACATGCGGCTCTTTGGTACCAAGCCGATTCCCCCGACGGCATTGCCTCCCTGTTGTCCGTATGCGGAAGCTTCCTTGCTTCTGCTGGGCCGACAAATGGCACAACAGAATCGGGCCCGTACCGGGGTCCAATCTCTGGCCGAGGTTGAGTTCAAAGTCTTTTCGCAGTGGGGCGATGATGGCATTATCCAATGGCTGTTGGCCCAATTGGAACCACTACCGCATACGTTTATTGAGTTTGGGGTGGAGGATTATCGCGAATCCAACACCCGTTTTCTGCTGTTCAACGACAATTGGTCCGGACTGGTGATGGACGGATCACCGGCGCACATAGCCACCATCCAGAACGCGGATTATTACTGGAAGTATGAACTCCAGGCCCGGCAGGCTTTCGTGGACCGGGAGAATATCAATGCCCTCCTTGCCGATTGGCCCTATGAGCGGGAAATTGGACTCCTGCATATTGACATTGATGGCAATGATTACTGGGTTTGGGAGGCCCTCACGGCCGTTTCGCCGGTCGTGGCGATTGTGGAATACAACAGTGTTTTTGGTTCCCAGCGTGCCCTTACCATCCCCTACGCACCCGGCTTTGTACGTAGCACCAAAGACCACGTCAGCAATCTCTATTATGGCGCCTCGTTGGCCGCGCTGGTACACTTGGCCACCACCAAAGGGTATGTATTTATCGGCAGTAATTCCGCCGGCAATAATGCATATTTTGTGCGTCAGGATCGCCTGCCTGCCAGTCTCACCCCCAAGACCGTGGCCGAAGGCTATGTCGGTTCAAAATTCCGCGAAAGCCGCGCGGCCGATGGCACGCTAACGCTGCTGACGGGTCCTGCCAGGGCGCAGGCCATACAAGGTTTGCCCGTGGTCAATGTTGTAACCGGCCAAACCGAGTCTTTTTAGCCCAAACTCCCCGCTCTTGGTATCCCCGCCCGGGCGCCCTATAATGCCCCTTTTGTACGGGAGCTTACGCATGGCGGAAAAAATGAAACTGACCCTCGGCCACTCGCCCGATCCGGACGATGCTTTCATGTTCTATGGCCTGGCCACCGGCCAACTGGACAGCGGTCCGTATGAATTCACCCATATCCTGCAGGATATCCAGACCCTCAACGAACGTTGTATGCGTCAGGAATTGGATATCACCGCCATCTCGCTGCATGCCTATCCCTATGTCTCGGCCAATTACGCCCTGATGGGCTGCGGCTGCTCGATGGGCGACAACTACGGCCCCATGATCGTGGCCCGCAAACCCATGGACCTGGCTGCACTGAAAAAATGCCATATCGCCATCCCCGGCAAGCTGACCACGGCCTTCCTGGGCCTGCAACTGCTGCTGGGCAAGGACCTGACCGTCAGCGTGCATCCCTTCGATGAAATTCTCAACGTCGTCGCCCGCGGCGAAGCCGATGCCGGCCTGATTATCCATGAAGGCCAGCTCACGTTCCAAAATCAGGGGTTGGTTTGCTGTGTGGACTTGGGCCAATGGTGGATGAAAGAAACCGGCCTGCCCATGCCCCTGGGGGGCAACGTGATCCGTCGCAGTCTGGGTGATGCCCATGTACGGGCCGTGACCAAGATTGTGCGCACCAGCATCGAATTCAGTCTCGCCCAGCGCGAAAAAGCCGTCCGCCACAGCCTGCAATATGCCCGCGATATGAACGAGGGTCTGGCCGATAAGTTTGTCGGCATGTACGTCAACAAATGGACCATTGATTACGGCCCGCGCGGCCGCGCGGCCGTGAACAAGCTCATGGATGCCGGCGCGGCCATCGGGGTGATCCCCCAGTGCACGCCGGTGGTGTTTGTGGACTAATCTGATTTCAGGTATTGGCGCAGCATGCCGGGACTCATGTGCCGCCAGCGCCGGAACACTTTACACAAATGATTGGCATCGGCAAACCCTGTGGCGCTGGCGATGGTGGCCAGATTCTGCCGGGTATGCAGCAGTAACTGGGTGGCTTCCTGCAGGCGCAATTCCAACATGCACGCCGCCGGAGTGGTGCCGGTCACGGCCGTAAAATGGTGGGAAAATGCGCTGCGACTCATGTGGAAATGGGCCGCCAATTCCTTGACCGCCAGCGGATGCCGCAACTGCTTCCGGGCCAGCGTGCGCACTTGCTCCAGCAGCCGCGTGCGTTCATCGTCGGGATGCGCCAGCGTTTCGGCCGTCCGGGCAAAAGCAAAATACAAAGGAAATAACCGTTCTTCCCATCCCAACGGGGCCGGATGGGTGGTTTGCGTGCCATACTTGATGACTTCCAGCAATCCCGCCAGCACCAGAGCATCGGGCGGCAGCGACCAAACCGCCCCGGCCGTGGCCTGCAGGCTGGTCATGCGCGGAATGATGTAATCATGGCTGAACAGCAGCCATACAAAGGTCCACGTCGGGCTGTCGACGGGCAACCAATACCGATGATTGCCAGGAATGATCGCGGTGAACAGATCACCCGGCCCCAGCCGGCGCAAACCGCGGGCATCCTGATAGCATCCTGCCCCCGCCAGCGTGTATTGCAGCACCACAATCGGCCGTTCCGGACGTACGCCGCGCTGCAGCCCGTGCCAATCATATGTCTGGGGCTGGTGGCGGGTTTCCAGCCCCATCGCCATCCCCTGGCACTGGGTGAAGTACCCCCCGCTGTAGCGCGAGGGCTTGGTCTGGGGCCCCCAGAAGCCCCGGATCTGGCGTTCCAGAGTGGGGTGGTAGGCCCGGTTGGTCGTGGCTGAATCCATAACACAAATGCACTATTACGAGTAATAATTGGTCAATACATGGTTATTATAGCATATATACCATTCACAAATAGACTATAAGTGTAACAATCAGACGATTGCCTCCTGCCCCGCCTGCGGTCAAGATGGAGGCATCACACCGCCCCAAGGTGGTGGTCTTTTACGCTGGAGTCCGGCCCATGGCAATCAAAGTGGCGATGATCGGTGCGGGTTCGGTGGGCTTTGCCCATCGTTTATTACGCGATATTCTTTCGGTTCCCGAACTGCAGGACACCACTTTTGCCCTGACGGATATTTCCGCCCGTAATCTCAATATGGTGGCCCAACTCTGCCAGCGCGATATCACCGGCAACAAGCTGCCCGCGAAACTCATCGCCACCACCGACCGCCGCAAGGCGCTGGCCGGGGCCGATTATGTCCTGTGTATGGTCCGGCAGGGGGGCTTGGAAGCCTTTCAATCCGATATTGATATCCCCTTGCGCTATGGCGTGGACCAGTGCGTGGGCGATACGCTCTGCGCCGGCGGGCTCATGTACGCCCAGCGCACCATCCCCGCCCTGCTCGATTTCTGCAAAGACATCCGCGCTGTGGCCAAGCCCGGTGCCATGCTGCTGAATTATTCCAATCCCATGGCCATGAATACCTGGGCCTGTAATCAGTATGGCCGCGTGCCCACCATTGGCCTGTGCCACGGAGTCCAGGGCGGGCACTGGATGATTGCGCATGTGATTGAACTTTGGGCCAAGCGCGTCGGGATTCTGCCTAAAACTT
Source organism: Phycisphaerae bacterium (assembly GCA_044344145.1). Classification (GTDB taxonomy): domain Bacteria; phylum Planctomycetota; class Phycisphaerae; order WQYP01; family WQYP01; genus JBAXGE01. The sequence goes on along the minus strand of JBIJDM010000043.1, from coordinate 8,917 downwards.
ACACCACGCCCGTCACCCGCGAATATCCCAACGGCGGTTTCAAACATATGCACCGTCAGGAAGTGGATGTGGTGGCCGCGGGCATCAATCACCAGACCTGGTACGTGCAAATCCGCTGGCGTGGGATTGATTTCATCAAGGATGTCGGCCAGACCAAGACCATCGCTGGCAAACGCGTGCGCATCCCCTCGCTGCTGGAAATGTTCGAGGCCCATCCGGAATATCCCACCACCGAAAAAGTCCGCATCGATGTCCTGCGCCGCTTCGGCTATTTCTCCACCGAATCCAACGGCCATCTGTCCGAGTATGTCCCCTGGTACCGCAAACGCACCCACGAAATCAAACGCTGGATTGATCTGTCCAGTTGGATCAACGGCGAAACCGGCGGCTATCTCCGCGTTTGTACTGAAGGCCGCAACTGGTTCGAAACCGATTTCCCCAACTGGCTCAAACAACCCTTCAAACCCTTCACCCACGCCACGCGCTCCGAGGAACATGGCAGCTATATTATCGAAGCCCTGGAGACCGGCCGGACGTATTGCGGCCATTTCAACGTCATCAATCAGGGCCACATCACCAATTTGCCCAATGGCTGTGTGATCGAAATCCCCGGCTATGTGGACAAACTCGGCGTTCACATGCCGGTGATCGGGAACCTGCCCGTGGGCTGTGCGGCCACCTGTGCCGCATCGGTGCGGGTGCAGGAAATGGGCGTCTTGGCCGCTGTGCATGGCGATGTGGACATGTTGCGCCTCGCCATGCTGCACGACCCGCTGGTGGGGGCCGTGTGTAATCCCGAGGAAGTCTGGCAGATGACCGATGAAATGCTGGTTGCGCAGGCGAAATGGTTGCCCAATTACCCCCCGGCGGCCATTGCTGACGCCCGGAAACGTCTGGCCATCCATGTCCGCAAGGGTACCCGCGTGATCGCCAAGAAAACCACCGGCGCCGCCCGGTTGCAGGTCAAGTCGGTGCGGGATATGCGCCGCAATGCCGTGGCCGCCCGTAAGAACGCCCAGGCCGCCGACAAGGGTAATATGACCAAGAGCTAACCGCTGGCGCATTTGCCAAATGGCCATGTTCCCGGCAAAATGCGGGGTATGAGTACCATCACTCCACCTCCGGTACTGGGTCCGCGTCCGCAGCGCTGGCCTTACAGTCTGCTCTGTGTCAGCCTGATTGGGCTGAGTGTTGTGCTCTTCGTGATCAGCCTGACGCTGGACGGCTTTTACCTCGACGCCAAAGACCCCCGCGCCTGGTCGCCGTGTATTTGGCTGCTGCTGTTTGGCTGGATGGGCTTGTTCGCCGGGATGGTCGCGTGGCTGGCCAATCCGATTTTATTCTTGGCCTGGATTTGTATGGCGGTGCGACCATTACGGTGGGGGGCTTTGGTCGCAGCGCTGCTGGCGTTATTACTCGCCCTGACGTTCCTGCTTCATACCTCCATCGTCACCGACGAAGGCGGGGGCCGCGCCCAGATTACCGGCTATGGCCTGGGCTTTTGGTTTTGGCTGGCCAGTATGGTGGTGGCGCTATTGGGCAGCATCGTTATTATTTGTGTGAAACCCCCGCCCTTCCGCACCCTCTGGCAGAAATAACCCGCCATACCTCACTGCGTATCGGCATTTTCCAGCACCCGCAGAATGCGATCAAACGCATTGGTCAGCGCCGCGTAATCATTCAGATTAACCGTGAAACGCTGATTAGTATTGGCCAGTGTCTGCACCTGCCCATCCGAAAACAGCGTATTGCACCATTGCTCCTGATGATGCGTGCGCGGCGCGATCCCAAACTCTGCAAACCCCGGCGGGGCGGGGAATTGGGTGTCCATCACCAGCGCCCGGATCGGTTGCCCCAGCCGATTATTCCCCAATTGTGCCAGCAGAATATGCTCCACCGGCTGGGTGGCACTGGCGGGGGTGTCAAACTGCCGGGCCACCGAACCGTGCCGGTAGTAATAACTGCACTGGGCCTGCTGGTAGCCGACTTTGGCTAATTCCCCCTCGGCATTCGACGGTTGGTCGCTGCTGGGACAAAACAAGACTTTAGGCTGTGCGGCCAGATGCCCCCGCAGCAGCAGCCCCAACCCCACCGGGCTGCCATTACTCAAGGAAATCAGACTCGTGGGTGCCCCCGTCGAAGGATAAAACTGTGTGGCCGTCATCATCGGCGGCGCTTTGGGACCATAGGGTATTTGCCCGTCATATTCCGTCGCATACCCGCGCAGGGCGATCCCGATCTGCCGCAGGTTGCCGGCACACGCGGCCGTCCGGGCGGATTCCTTCGCCCGCGCCACAGCCGGGACGATCACGGCCACCAGCACACCAATAATTACCACCACCACCAGCAACTCAATGAGCGTAAACCCCCGGCCCCATGCGGATGTGTCAGACTCGGCTTGTGTCATCACCCGCCCCCGAAAAATTATACCCGCCGCCGACGCAGGAGCAGGCCCACAGCCCCGATGGCCAGCAGGCCCAGCGTCGCGGGTTCCGGCACACTGACCACCTGCACGTTATCCACATCCCAATAACCCCCGGCTTCTGCACCGCTGACGGTGGAGATCAGTTGAATGCCGATCTTTTTCCCCGCCCACGGTTCCAGCCCCGTAATGATGGGCAGGTCGGTGCTGTATTCGTTCAGATGGCTGATGGCCCCACTGCCATTGGCGTTGGTGGCGGTGACGCTGCTGATGGTGACCCATTGGCTGCTCGCATCGGTATAGCACAGCCGGATTTCCAGCGGCACTCCCAACGCCATGCCATACCCACCCCCCTCGGCCAGCACACTCAGTTTATAGGATTGGCCCACTTCGTATACCGCCGGGAGTTCCTGATACAGTTCCATGCCCGGTGTGGCGAAAATAAATGCCCCCTGATTGCCGACGATGTTATCTACCGTGTTGCCGACATTCAAAAACACCCCGGTGGATTGGTCCCACTGTAACTCGGTATACCCCGCGCCGGTCCACCATGACGGAACCGGAGCTTTCTGCCAACTGTCAATGACCGAAGTGGCATACGGCGAGGCCAACGGCACCACCGGCCCTTCAAAAGACCCATTGGGCACCGCAATCGCCCCGGCCCGCAGCGTCGTCGCCCCGGCCAGTCCCAATACGGCAGTCATCACCAACCTCAACGGGCGAAAAATCTTCGGCATTCAAGCACATCCTTGCGTAGAGCAAACAATCTGGACTAAATCGTCCTGAACAACAATATAACGCAAACGGCGCACAATATTGCGGATTTTCATGGCGCTGCCGGGGGATTGTCAATCAGTCAAAGGTCGCAACCGTGACGCCAGGCGGCTAAAACCGCGCAATATGTTCGTCATCGCGTACCCAAACGACCAAATCCCTCAGCCCATAGCGGCTAGAAAAATCTGTTTCTGCCCAATTACCTATGCCATACCGTTGTCATACCCTCTGAGTACCGTAGGGCCAGTGGTCATGGGCTCGGGATGTTCCCGCACCCATTGGATCGTGGTTTTAGATCGGGCTTGTGCTATGCAAATATTTCTCATTCGGTTCAGCTACAAAGGCAACTGGTACGAGGAACGGATCGTGGCCGCGAGTCCCAGCGACGCCCGCCTGCTGATCCACGCCCGCTTTCCCGGCGCGTTTATCTCCACAGTGGAAACCGTGCATGAATAAATTGCATCGGGTTGGGCATGCGAACCATCCTATAAACTCAGTCAGCTATTACGGCACATAATCCATAGGGTCGCACCCCTATGAAACCCCCGCCGGGTTGTGTTATAGTACCCCCAACGAACTTTATTGGAGGCTATAGCCTGTGAAACTTACGCTCAAAATTCAGGATCATGATAATGTCGCCGTCGCCCTCAAACCCCTGACCAAGGGCACCGTGGTCGAAGGCGTCACGCTGGTTAACGATGTTCCCCCCGGCCACAAGATTGCCCTCACCGCCATCGCACACGGGCAGCGGGTCATCAAGTATGGCTATCCCATCGGCGTGGCTGCCCGCGATATCGCCCCCGGCGAGCATGTCCACTCCCATAATGTCGAAAGCATCCTCCGCGAAAACCTCGCCGAGTTGCCCTATGCCCCCAAACTCAAACCCTTGGCCAAACCCGCCAAGAATTACACCTTCGAAGGCTATCGCCGGCCCAACGGCAAGGTGGGCATCCGCAACGAAATCTGGATCGTCAATACCGTCGGCTGCGTCAACAACGCCGCCGAGCGCATCGTCGCCGCCGCCAACAAGGAAATGGTTCTCGGCATGGGCCAGCCCGTCGAGGGCGTCTATGCCTTCCCGCATCCGTTCGGCTGTTCGCAGTTGGGCGATGATCTGGTCAATACCCAGAAAGTGCTTGCCGGTCTGGTCAATCACCCCAATGCCGCCGCGGTGCTGATTCTGGGCTTGGGCTGCGAAAATAATCAGATGAAAGATTTCCTCCTCACGGTGGGGGGGTATGAACCAAACCGCGTGAAATTCTTCAACGCTCAGGATGTCAATGACGAAGTCGAAGAGGGCCTGCGCTGCGTGCGCGAATTGGAAGCCTACGCCAGTAAGTTCAAACGCGAAACCATTCCCGCCAGCGAACTGACCATCGGCATCAAGTGCGGCGGTTCCGACGGCTTCTCCGGCATCACCGCCAACCCGCTGGTGGGCTTGATCTCCGACCGTCTCGCCGCCGTCAACGGCACCATCCTGCAAACCGAAGTCCCCGAGATGTTCGGCGCCGAACAGGTCCTGCTCGACCGCGCCTGTTCGCGTGATGTGTTCGGCGAAACCATCAGTCTGGTCAATAACTTCCGCGATTACTTCCGGCAGTACAACCAGCCCATTGATGAAAATCCCTCGCCCGGTAACAAAGACGGCGGCATCACCACGCTGGCGGAAAAATCCCTCGGCTGCGTCCAAAAAGGCGGTTCCGCTCCCATCGCTCAGGTCCTCGCCTATGGCGAACCGTCCCACATGCATCTCGGTGGCGTGGCCCTGATCAACGCCCCCGGCAACGATGGCGTCTCCAGCACGGCCATGACCATCGCCGGCGCCAACATGGTCCTCTTCACCACCGGCCGCGGCACGCCCATGGGTTTCCCCGCCCCGACCGTCAAGATTGCCACCAATACCAGTCTCGCCCAGCGCAAGCCGGGTTGGATTGATTTCAACGCCGGCGAACTGGCCGATGGCACGGCGGATTTCCCCGCGCTGGCCGACAAGCTCTTTGACTATATTCTGGATGTGGCCAGTGGCCGCGTGCGTTGTAAGAACGAGATCAACGGCTTCCGGGAAATTTCGATCTGGAAGAATGGCGTCACGCTGTAACGCGGGTTCGGGGCCGGACTACAGGCCTTTACTGAGTCCCGCCAGCGTGGCCAGCAAGCTGATGACGTTGAACACCATGTGCACGGTGATCGCTGACCACAGATTGCCGGTGCGTTCATACACATATCCCGCCACCAGACTCAGCAGGAACAACGGCAGAAATACCTCGTAATTCGCCTGTTCTCTGTCCCAGTGCATGAGTGCGAACAGTACCCCCACCAACATGATCGCCCCCCAACGCCACCAGGCCGGGGGGTGATCTTTTTTGGGCCAAACCCCAACCAAGGCGGATTGCAGCATCCCCCGGAACAGCAATTCCTCCACCAACGGTGCCACCACCCCCGCGGCGAGTATCGCCACCCCGACCAGACCCGCACTGGGTGATTTTTCCAGGATTTGTAACACCGGGTGTTTGGGCAACGGGGCGCCCAAACGTAACTGCTGGCTGATGAGTGTGATGCCCTGCATCACCACCAGCAGAATCGGATAACTGACCCCCATCGCCAGCAGACCCCAGACGGCGCCCCGGATCGGGTCATTCTGCCCCAGTCCTTTACGTCCCAAGCCATGCTGGAAAGCATATTTGCACAGTCCCAACATCGCCAGCCCACAGACGGCGATGGCCAAACCGTACAAAATCAATTTCCGAGTCTGGCGGGTATCCTCATTGGCACACGACAGGGTGATGGGCCCCAGTAAAACCGATACGAACAGCGCGGGCAGTAAGACAAAAAGCACCCCCGCTACTACAATATGCCAGCCTGCGGCCAGATGATTGGGCCGCAGTGGTGCATCATGCAATGGCTGGGCACGGAACACGCGCCAGCGCAATAAATAACGCAGGCCGATCAGCAGCCAGAGCGCAAGAAAGGCCCAAAACAAGTACGATTCCGCAGCGTCCAAATGAAGGCTTTCAAAAAAATGACTCAGCAAACGCCCGATATTCTACTCAAAATTGTCGCCACCAAGCGCGAAGAACTGGCCGCAGCGCAAAAAAAAGTCTCTTTGGAAGCCCTCAAGACCCAATGCCGGGACCTGCCCCCGACCCGAAACTTTTTCGCGGCCATGACCAAAGTGCCCAAGGGCCTGGCTAATATCATCGCGGAAGTGAAAAAGGCATCTCCTTCCGTTGGGGTGATGAAAGGGGATTTCGACCCCGTGGCCATTGCCCAAAGTTACGCCCGCGCTGGGGCGGATGCCATCTCGGTTTTAACCGATGAACAATATTTCAAAGGCCACCTCGACTATCTCCGTCAGGTCCGCGCCGCCGTGGACCTGCCTCTACTCCGCAAAGATTTCACCATTGACGCCTACCAGATCTGGGAAGCCCGCGCGGCGGGGGCCGATGCCATCCTGCTGATCGCCGAAATCCTCGAAGATGCCCAGCTCATTGACTACCAGATACTCGCCGCGGAACTGGGCCTGACCGCACTGGTCGAAGTCCACGACATGGAAAACCTGCTCCGCGTTCGTTCGCTCATCGGCCTGCCCATGCGCAGTTACAGTCTGCTGGGCATCAACAACCGCGACTTGCGCACCTTCCAGATTGATGTCGGCCACGCCGTGCGCTTGGCAGAACTGGTCGAGGACAAAAACATCCTCATCGCCGAAAGCGGCATCCGCGACCGTATGGATATCCAACGCCTCAACGCCGCCGGCATCCAAAATTTCCTCATCGGCGAAACGCTGATGCGCACCGGCGATGTGGCCGGGATGATGGCAAATTTGAAGGGCATTATGCGGCAGGATTAAAGTGCAAAGCCCTGCGCATACAACGATTTGATTTCTGCCAGTAACCCCTGATTGGCCGGGGGAAACTCAAAGCCATCCAATTCCTCCACCCGCACCCAGCGAAACCGCGCTACCGCCAGCGTCTGGGGTTCACCGCCGTCATACCGGCAGACAAAGGGAAACAGTTTCACATGGGCATGGGGATAGCGATGTTCAATGGGCGTCAGGGCCTGCCGGACCGAGACACTTATCCCCAGTTCTTCCCGCACTTCGCGCTGCGCGCAATCGGTCAGGCTTTCGCCGGGATCGCGCTTGCCGCCGGGGAATTCCCAAAATCCGCCCAGCACCGCGGTATCGGGGCGCTGGCAGATTAATAACGCATAGGTGTCGGGATGCACGATCACCGCCACGGCGACAGCAATCTGTTTGGGGGGCTGATCACTCATACAGCAGACCCATTTAATAACGCGCTCAGGCGGGTGACATATTGCGCCGTAGCGCCGCGCTGGGCGGCGATAATCGCCTGCCCGCGCTGGCCGGTGGCGGTGGCTTCCGCCGGGAACTCCAGCCAGTGACTGAGAATAATATCCAGGCTGTCCCCATTGGGCACCAGCACCGCACCCCGGCCATCCAGCAGCAGGGCGGTTGCTTCGGCAAAGTTGAACGTATGCGGTCCAAAACACGTGGGCCGACCCATCGCCACGGATTCGATCATGTCCGATCCGCCCAGCTTGACCAGCGAACGGCCGACAAAATTGATCGTCCCGAGCGCATAAATCTTGCGCAACTCACCCATCGTATCCAGCACGACGATTTCATCTTTGCCCAGTGTGTGCCGGCGGGTGCCATCCGGGCATGCGGTCCGCAGCACGGGTTCAAATTTCAACCGCCGGATGGCCGCCAGCACCTGCGGCAGCGTTTCCGGCTTGCGTGGCACCAGCGCCAGCCGCAAATGCGGGAAGCGGTCGTAGAGATGCAGATACGTGGTGAGTAAGATTTCTTCCTCGCCCGGCCCGGTGGAACCACCCACCAGCAATGCCTGCCCCCGGCCGATCCCCATGGCTTCGGCCAGAGCTTCTTTGCCTGCAATCGCATCGGTCATGACCGCCGCGTCATACTTCAGCGTCGGCACCACGGTGATTTTGGCCGGATCGGCCCCCAGCGCAATGAACCGTTCCGCAATGCTTTGCGTCTGCACCGCCACAAAGGCCAGCCGATGCAACATCCCCCGCATCACCGGGGCAATCAGCCGATACCGGCCAAACGCCCGTTGGGTCATCCGGCCATTGATAATGGCGATGGGAATGCCCTTACGGTTCGCTGCGCGGATGAAATTCGGCCAGGTTTCCAGTTCAATCAGAGCAATCGCCGTGGGTGCTGTGGCCCTCAGAAAGCGGTTTACCGCCCAAGAAAAATCAAATGGATACCGCACCGGCACCACGTGCTTCAGGGGGCCATCGGCGGGGAACATCTCCCGGGCTCGCTGGGTACCGGTATCGGTGATGGTGCTGACGATAATGCCCAAATCGGGCTGGGCGGCCTGAAGTTTTTCGATCAAAACCCGCACCGACAGCAATTCCCCCACCGAAACGCAGTGCAGCAGGAGCCGTTTGGGTGGTAACTGGTCAATCCGGGCCTGTTGTTCGGGACTGAGGTGGCCCAGCCGCCCAGCCAGGTCTTTGCGATATTTCCCCGTCCGCCAGGAGCGCAGCAGCAGAAACGGGCTGGCCAGAAGCAGGATGACGAGATATGCGAGGTTTATAAGCCAACTCATAGTGCCCATCATAAAGGAAAATTCTGCCCAAGGCATCTGGAAATGCTTGGTGTGGGGGTGGGGACGTGTTACGATATTCGCTCCGGGTTGGTAAGTGTAAGTCCGACCACGAGATAGG
>JBIJDM010000134.1:0-8056 GCA_044344145.1 Phycisphaerae bacterium | reverse complement strand
CCAGGTCGCCGCATCCGGCAGGCCCAGACGGGTCTGGAAGCGGTTCTTGATATCCTGCACCAGAGCAAGCGTCTCTTTCATCCGCTTGTTGATGCGGATAATCGTGACATTGTCCGACATGGTCTTGCCCAATTCGCGGTGCAGAGCATACGGGTTCTGATCACCCTTGGCGGCCAGCAACTGGTTCATCTTGTCGGTTTCCTGCTTGACCACCGCGTCGTACAACGCCTGCGGAGCTTTGCTGGAATCCACGCCTTCGATGTAGTTCTTGACGCACGGCCCCATGAACAGGCCCGTGGTGATACAACTGAGTAGCGAGTTGGCACCGAGGCGGTTGGCCCCGTGGTACTGGTAGTCGGCTTCGCCCGCAGCATACAGGCCGGGGATATTGGTCATCTGGTTGCGGACGTTGCCCTTTTCCAGACCGCCGGTCTTTTGATCCTTCACGAAGTCCACCCACAGGCCGCCCATGGAATAGTGGATCGCGGGATAGATACGCATCGGTTCCTTGAGCGGATCCACGCCGACAAACTTCTCGTAGATTTCGAGAATACCGCCGAGTTTCTTCTTGAGCACTTCGTACTTGATGCCGGTGGCTTTTTCGGTCAGGTCCAGATAGACCATCTGGCCATTGCCCACGCCATAGCCCTGCTCGCAGATATAGTAGATTTCGCGGGTGGCGATATCACGCGGAACAATGTTCTTGTATTTGGGATAGAGCCGTTCCAGGAAATAATCGCGTTCATTTTCCGGGATGTCGTTGGGGTGACGCGGGTCTTTCTGTTTCTTGGGCACCCAGATGCGCCCGCCTTCACCGCGGGCCGATTCGGACATCAGCCGGCACTTGTCTTCGCCGGGGATGGCCGTGGGGTGAACCTGCACGAATTCCGGATTGCCCAGCTTGGCCCCGGCCGCGTAACAACGCGCCGCCGCCGAACCGGTGCAAATGGTGGACATGGTGGATTGACCGAAGATCAGACCGTTACCGCCGGTGGCCATGATGACCGCATCGGCACGGAACGCGGCAATCTTCATGCTGCGCAGGTCCTGAGCCACGATCCCGACGCAACGGCCGGTTTCATCGAGTACGGGCCAGAGGAAATCCCAGAATTCATAGGTTTTAACCAGACCGTCGTTTTCCCAGCGCCGAACCTGTTCATCGAGCACATAGAGCAATTGTTGGCCAGTCGTAGCGCCGGAGAAGTGCGTGCGTTTGAACAGCGAACCACCGAACAGACGCAGATCGCGGAAACCTTCCGGAGTGCGGTTGAACGGCACGCCCATACGATCGAGCAGATCAATCACGCCCGGGGCCATGGCGGTCATTTCGGCCACGGGGGGTTGGTTGGCCAGGAAGTCACCACCGAGGACGGTCTCTTCCATGTGCATCTGTTCGCTATAGCCCTGCTGCCGGGCCACTTCGTTACACGCGTTGATGCCACCCTGGGCACAGACGCTGTGCGAACGCTTCACGGGCACCAACGAGAACAGGTCTACCTGAATATTGTCTTCCGCCAGCTTCATGGTCGCGGCCAAACCCGCCAACCCACCGCCGACGACAATCACTTTCTTACGTGCCATAACAACCTCAAGCTTTCACGTTTCAAATGTTTCTGAAACTCAACCGATATTCAAACCGACGAAATCAACGACCAACCCGAAAGAAGGTCCACTTAGTGACTTTCTAACAGCGCTTCGGGTTTGGTCATCGTATCTTTAATACTCAACTGCGGATTACCCACAATCGCAAAGGCCACCCAAGCGGTCAACCCGACGACGGCAAGGAACGCCCCCAAGCCCAGGCATACATGCCCGAAACGCTTTTGCGACTTTTCGGTCAGAGTCAAGCCCCACGCGATGGCCGAAGTCCATACCCCGTTGGCAAAGTGGAAGGCCGCGCTCAAAATACCAATCAGATAGAGTAATTGCACGCCATAGTTCAAAGCCAAGGAATCGTAAGGAGTTTTGATGGCCGATACCGTGGACTGATAGGCCATATTTTCCGGATTAAACGCCCCGGCGAACCATTTATGCAGGGTACCGATGTGGTAGACCAAGAACAGCATGAGCAGAATGGCCGTGATGCGTTGCAGGAAATAACGTACATTACCGCCGTAATTATATTGTACGGTGTTCCAACGGTTACCCGCCTTGGTGATATAGATGCCATAGAACATGTGCAGGGCCAAGGGGGCGAAGATGGTCATCAGTTCGATAAAGGGCAGCATAGGCTGCAGAGAGTGAATTTTGTCCACATTCTGCTGATACATCTTGGGCGAAATCATGCCGGTGGCGTTCACGGTCAAGTGCACCACGACATAACCGCCAAACATCAAACCGGCCAGCGAGTGGACCCGGCGGAGCCAAAAATGGAAAAGACCACAAGAGGAACTATAGTTAGTGGGGTCTTTCTGGGACGGGGAGCTAACAGAAGCAGTACTCACGGCTATCCTTTCCAAACTCGGACCACTTTGTCCGGGTTGATCAAAAGCAGTCTAAAACACCTCATTGACGGGCCACATTGTAATAAAATGGGCTTAAACTGGCAACCAATAACCGACAAAAACCCCCGTAAATTCGCATGTTTTTAACATTCTGGCGTTCACTACGGTTTTCCCGTATCATCATATATAGTCGGGAAGTATGCGACATCCCGATTTCTAATACCCACTTCGGAGTCCGCATGCGTGACCCGCGACTTGATCGTTTAGCCACCCTATTGGTCCAGTATTCTGCCGGGGTTAAACCTGATGATTTAGTTCGCATTCGTAGCGAATTGCCCGGCTTGCCGTTGGTCGAGGCCGTCTATGAAGCGGTCCTCAAAGCGGGTGGCAACCCCTTCGTCCAACTGACCACCGAAGCGATGAGTGATGCATTATTCCGGACGGCTTCGGACAAACAATTATCGTATGTCTCCCCCATCGCCAGTTATAGCGTGGAACAAATTGATGTCCATATCGGTCTGTGGGCGGAGGAAAATACCCGCAGCGCCACCAATATTCCTCCGGAGAAAATGGCGCTGGCGGCGCAGGCCGGGAAGGCTATCTCCAAGCGCTTTTTACAGCGTGCGGCCGAGGGTAAATTGCGCTGGGTCGGCACCCAATATCCCACGCAGGCCTGTGCCCAGGATGCGGAAATGTCGTTATATGAGTATGAGAATTTTGTTTTTGGTGCCGGTCTGCTGCATCTGGATGATCCCGTGACCGCGTGGCGGCAATTGGGCGAAGCGCAACAACGATTGGTTGATTTCCTCAATAAAACCAAGGAAATACGCGTATTGGCGCCGGGGACGGACCTGCGTTTGGGGGTGGCCGGACGCAAGTGGATCAACTGCTGCGGGCATGAAAACTTCCCGGATGGCGAGGTTTTCACCGCCCCGGTCGAAGACGCGGTGGACGGTACGATTCAATATAGTTTCCCCGCCGTACATATGGGACGCGAGTGCTTGGATATCCGGCTGACGTTCCGTGCGGGCAAAGTGGTGGATGTCCAGGCCAGCAAGGGTCTGGACTTCCTGATCAAGATGCTGGATCAGGATGCCGGGGCGCGGACACTGGGCGAATTTGCGTTGGGGACCAATTATGGTATCCAGCAATACACCCGCAATACCCTGTTCGATGAGAAAATTGGTGGCACCTGCCATGCGGCCGTGGGCGCGGCGTATCCCGAGTCCGGCGGGGTCAACGAAAGTGGCCTGCATTGGGACATGGTCTGCGACCTGCGGCAAAGCGGAGCTCAAGTCCTGGCGGATGGTGTGCCGATATTAGAAGCTGGGCGATTTTTGCGTCCGGAGTGGCCGCAACCACCAGTTTGTTGAGTAATAATCCCGAATTTGCGGTTATAATGTGGACAGTGACGCAATTAGTGGTAGGATTTTATCTGAACAACGAGACTTTTTTTCGCGGAGATATGCTATGAGTCATCTGAAACTGAGTCGGAGTTTGAAACTGGGTGCGAGTCTGGCCATTGCTTTGGTCGGTTTGAGCCTGGCCGGGTGCAAGACCCAGAACCAGATCATTCGCGAAGAAGGGATCAGTTTGTATGAGCAGGGACAATATGACGCCTCGCTGGTGAAGATGCACCAATTGCTGGAGCAGGATCAGTTCAACGCTGAAGCCAATGCGTTTGCGGCGGCCAACTATGCCAACTTGGGCAAGTATCAGCAATCCGAATATCACTATAAACTCGCGTGGAAAGCCGATCCCAGCCGCGCGGATGTGAAGGACGGTTTGCTGGAAGTATTCCTCCGGCAGGGCAAGCGGGAGCAGGCATTGGACTTTCTGGAACGTGATGCCAGTCTGACGGCCCAAGTGGCGGATAGCCGGGTGGCTGATCCCAAAAATTTACTGACTACTAATCCCACCTCGACGCGCAAAATCGAGGCCCGTATGTTTGCCAATAAGAACGAAGACCGTCTGCGCGTGGCCCGGGCGTATGAACGCATCGGTGATTATGACAACGCCAAAATTTATTTTGAAGCGTTACTTGCTGATTTTCCGCGTCATATACCACTGAAGGTTCGGGCGGCGGAATTTTATGAAAAGATCGGTGATAAGGTGCGTCTGGAGCAATTGGCCCGGGAAGCCTTTGCGGGCGATCCCGGCTATCCCGGTTTGTCGGCGTTGATGATCCGTAATCACATCCCGATTTATGACAGCGTGAAATAACCGCACCAATGCTTAGCATTCATGCATGAAACGGAACACCCCACAGGATCTGTGGGGTGTTTTTTTTATTTGAAGGCGAAGGCGCCGCCATCGGGGAAAAACCAGCGGGTATACGGAGATTGCATGGCGGCCTGCATATCCCCCCCACCGCCGATGGATGGGACATTATTAAATAGGACATCACGCACGGATTCCACATTGCCACCCAGGAAGGCCACATTACCAAAACCACCATGTCTATTGGTGAGTTTATCTCCCCCATTAAAAGCCGGAGGATCGAACACTTCATCATTGAATGAGGACCGGGCATCTTCTTCGATAAAGACGACAAAGCTGGTCTGATCGGTTACCCGCGACATACTCAGTGGATCGGGCCAGGGTTTGCTGGGAAAGTTCAAGCGAAACTTGCCTTGGGAATTGGTCACCGCGTTTACTGAGTAAGACCAGAAGCCCTCGCCTTTGCTGCCGCCAACCTGCACCTGATTGGCATTATCCAGCACCAGTGCATTGGCACTTAAACGCTGGCGATCATCTTCGGGGCAGAGATATATTTTACGTTGGCCATTGAGGATATGAAATAACGCGCCATGATCAATCCGCCATTTGTCCTGAACATCTACGGAGAGTTTGGGGTCGAGCCCCGAGCCTTTGGGGATGATGGTACCATTGGGTGGAAAGCGGCCGTCGCTTTCGCCGAAGTATACATGCAGGGCTTTTAACCAATTGGCTCATGTTGGCCGCACAGGCCATCTTCTTGGCCTGTCCCTTGGCCCCGGCGACGCTGGGGACGATGATACTGATCAATACCCCAATGATCGCCACCACCACCAGCAGCTCAACCAGGGTGAAGCCGAAGTGTTGCTTGGTTTGGTTAGGCATCGTACCACACTCGCACAAAGACGACTTTCACACGTTAGTCCGTTAGATGACAACGCGAAGCACCGGGACTTATTTCGTGGCCTGATGGATAGTGCAAAAGCAACTGCGGCAGCCTGATGGCTGCCGCAGCGTGTATCGTCACAGAAAGTACTGAACTGGCAACTTAGGCCGTCTTACGACGACGCAGGAGCAGGCCAGCCGCACCGACGGCCAACAGCGAGAGGCTGGTGGGTTCGGGTACGGGGAACGCCAGAACCGAAACCGACAGGCTGCTGAAGGAAGGTCCACCCTGCGTGCTGGCAACCGTATAGGTATGACTGGTGAGGCCAGAGTTGTCAGCAACCGAGGTAATGGATTCAAACAGACCAGCGATGCCTGGCTTGACATCATTAACGATGACGGTAGCCGCGCCGGGGGTCGAGGACGAAGCCACGGTAGAAGCCGAGGACGCACCATGGACAAACAAGCTGAGAATCAGTTCGCCGGAAGCCGTGGTGGCAACAGGCTGCGTGATGGTGGTGTTATAGTTGCTACCACCCGCCGAGCCACGTTCCGTGCCAGCGACCTTGGTGATCGTCTGGATGGTGATGAACAAGACGTCATTGGCTTCGGAGGTCGGACCGTTCCAAGTCACCGTCAAAGCGCCAGAGAGGGCACCAGCGGCGGGCTTGGCAATCCAATATTCCGATTCAGTGTAGGCTGAGGTCGGATTTTCGCGGGTCGTGTTGGCAGTGCCAACGACTTGCGAAAAGCTCTGACCAGCCCAGCTGATGCCGGTGATGTTCAGATCATTCTTAGCTTCCCACGCCGCACCGACAACAACCACAGTGTCGGCATCGATATACTGCGAATAGACTCCCTGAGTCACCGACGATGCGCCGACACCAGTCGAGGACGAAGTAGCGATCGAACCCGGGACAATGTTGGCAGCCTGCACCGTAGCGGCGGTAATACCCGCCAGAGCGATCATCGCGCCCATACCCAAACTTGTGAGCTTCATATCTAACCCCTTTTATACTCCGCTCCTGTCACCCGAGACAACACATCGCGAGGTGACGAAGAACATGAGACAAAATAACTATACACGAGACCAATGCCAGAATCAACATTTTTCTGATTTTTTTTATTTATTTTTACTAAGCTCATTTTCCGGTCAACTTGTCGGAGTTTACATGGGCTACGTAATCAGAAAAATAGCCCTTTTCCGCACATCTCTAGAGTTATTGTCGCCTAAACGACCACACCAGTCAAGGACAAATCCGACGATTCGCTAATAGCAAAATACTCCAGGTCAAAACTCATTCCCCAGTTTCGGTCAGCCATGACCTGCCTAAAAATCACCCAACATCGGGCCATTTTTGAGTTTTTGACTAAATTTGACGCAATATGAGCTTTTTCGTGGCATTATGCGCACGGAATCAGACCTTTACCCCACGTCTCGTCACTCGCCTGCACGGGTATGGCTCGTGTCCATCGGCGTTCTGGTACCGATATAAAATTGCGAAAAATTTCGCTTCGCTTTTAAGGCGCCACCCTTATAATCGGGTCATGGCTACACAAAGACCCAATATCATTTTGATTTCTGCGGACCAATGGCGCGGTGACTGCCTTTCCTCGGCAGGTCATCCCGTGGTCCGCACCCCGTTCCTGGACTCGTTAGCCTGCGAGGGCGCACGGTTTGATCGGGCCTATTCGGCCTGCCCAACGTGTATCCCTGCGCGCGCGGCGCTCTATACGGGGTTGAATCAGGCACATCACGGGCGGTGTGGGTATCAGGATGGGGTTCCGTGGGATTATCCGGTAACCATCGCCTCGGAATTCACCCGCCAAGGATATCAGACGCAGGCTATTGGCAAACTTCATGTATTTCCCGAACGCAGCCAGATGGGGTTCCAGAATGTCCTGCTCCACGATGGATATCTGCACTTTGCCCGGCGTAATACCGCCAATCAGGCACACATTGATGATTACCTGCAATGGTTCCGGAATGAACTTGGCCGGCCTGACGCTGATTATGCCGATCATGGTATTGACTGCAATAGCAATGTTGCCCGGCCTTGGGGATATGAGGAATACCTGCATCCGACCAACTGGGTAGCGAGTCAATCGATCAACTTCCTGCGCCGGCGCGATCCGCGCAAGCCGTTCTTTTTGTATATGAGTTTCCATCGTCCCCATCCCCCCTACGATCCGCCGGCATGGGCCTTTGAACAGTACCTGCATGCCCAGATGCCCCCCCCTCCTCAGGGCGTTTGGTCCAAGCCATTTCAGGCTTATGACAATGCAGGTAAACCGCAAACGTTTGTGGGCAAGTTCCCTCCAGACGTGCTACAACGTGCCCGCGCCGGCTATTTTGGTCACATGAGCCATATTGATCAGCAAATATTTCGCTTCATCGAATCGCTGCATGAATGTCGGGTGGGTCCCACCTACGTGGCATTTACTTCGGATCATGGTGAGTTGCTCGGAGATCATAATCTCTGGCGCAAGGGCCTGCCCTATGAAGGTTC
>JBIJDM010000157.1:0-7002 GCA_044344145.1 Phycisphaerae bacterium | reverse complement strand
CCCACATACCACTCTTGCTCTATGGCCCCAAAGACAGCGGAATCAAGGGCAATTCGGTGATAAGTGATCTGGTGGAATTACGCGATATCATGCCCACCTTGCTGGATTGCGCGGGCTTGGTTCCGCCCGCCGGTTTGGATGGCCAGAGCATGTTACCTTTGGCGCGCGGCGAGCAAACCCTGTGGCGCAGCCATCTGCATGGTGAACACCTGATGTTCGGCCAGAGTGTGCATTACATTGTCGAACAACGTTATAAATATGTCTGGTTCAGCGGCAGCGGCCAGGAGCAATTGTTCGACCTAACCAATGACCCGCATGAGGTGTTTGATCTGGCGGCCCAGAACAACGGGGTACCGCCGGTGATGCAACATCTGCGTGAATTGCTGATCGAGGAATTGCAACTCCGTCCGGAAGGCTTTGTGGCCAATAACAAGCTGCAAAAGGGCCAGCCGGTCAAGGCGACACTCAGTTCAGTACTGAACGCGTTTCGGAATACATGATCACACGGAAAGTGGGCTTAATAGGCCGGCAGATTGTCCCCCCTGATAATGGCTGGGGGTGCGGCCTGCGGGGTCTATTGAGCTTTTGAGTTCACAGGCGTGCGCTTCGCTACCCAGACCAAAATCTGATTCCACCAAATCCTGTATCTCGCGCATCTCTGCGGCGCTTAATTTTTGCCCGTCACACGCAGTGGCGAACTGACGCAATTCGGCTTCGTTCATAATATTCGGCTGCACACTGAGCATGGCTGGCCAAGTCATGAGCCACTGCAGGGCCAGTTCCGCCATGGTCACGCCGTGGGCGCGTTGGATATGCCGGAGGAACTCCAGTTTTTTGATGCCGTAGATCAGCCAGCTTTTATCGCGGAACTTGCGGTGATCATCGAACTTCATGTCGGGGGTATAGATGTCTTGCAGAATGCCCGAGGAATGGGGCACCCGGGCAATGATACCACTGCCATACGTCTCGCCCAGTTCACACAGTTCACGGCCGGGGTGTTGTTCGAACATGTTGAACACCGTCTGCATGGTGGCAGCATGCCAATCCCGGATGCCGATGACGCCCTCTTCCCGCCAGCCAATCGCTGGTCCCAGCGCCAGCCCCCACTGCCGGATTTTGCCCGCCCGGCGCAGGTCTTCCAGAGTCTGCTGCAATTCAGGCACTATGTGGGGCAGTTTGATATTGTGCGCCTGCCAAAGGTCAATATAGTCGGTGCCCAAGCGCTGCAACGAAGCTTCCAACGCCGCGCGAATGAAGGTGGGCGAGAAATCCTGCTTGCGTTCCCGATGCGAGCCGGCGGTGCCGGGATCGCTATGGAAGTCATAGCCAAATTTGGTGCTTAAAACTATGCGGTCGCGCCCGGCATAGGCCAGCGTGGGCCGCATCAATTCTTCCGCCCGCCCATTGTCGTAGGCATCCGCAGTGTCAAAAAAGTTGACCCCCAGATCGAAAGCCAGATTCTGCAAGCGCACACCCTCGGGCGCATCGGCAGCGGTTTTACCCCACATGAAGGAGCCGTAAATAAAGTTCCCAAAGCACAAGGCAGAAACACGCAGATCAGACTTGGGGATGAAACGGTATTCCATATGGCACTCTTTAGGGGCGATTACAACTGTTAAAAAAAGCCACGCCAGACACATGTCTGGCGCGGCCGGGGTTTACTTACTTGGCATCGGGTTCATCAGCCACGGTGACTTTGAGCATCTTGTCACCGACGGCAATCGCGTTGACCACGTTCTGGCCTTCCAGTACGCGTCCGAACACGGAGTGCTTGTTATCCAACCACGGCGTGGCCACATGGGTGATGAAGAACTGTGAGCCGTTGGTATTCGGCCCGGCATTCGCCATCGAGAGCACGCCCGGTCCGTCGTGTTTCAGACTGGGATGGAATTCGTCGCTGAACTTATAGCCCGGTCCGCCGGTGCCGGTGCCCTGGGGACAGCCGGTTTGAATCATAAAGTCGGCGATGACGCGATGGAACTTCAGGCCGTTGTAGAAGCCTTTGGTCGAGAGTTGTTCAAAGTTTTCGACGGTTTTGGGCACGCGATCCGCATACAACACGACGCGAATTTTACCCTTGTTGGTCTCGATCGTAGCTACCTTCATATGCATGGCTCCTTTCGCCAGTTAGATGCCCCACATTATACGCCTGTGGAAACGTAATCCACAATCGGGCAAATTATCTATTGGGGTAATTCTTTGGGTGCGATCTGCGACAATTCGGCCGGCAAACCCACCGCCGTCAGGGGCCGCAGTAACGCCAGCATATCTTCCGCCGTAGCAATACCCAGTAGATACACCACTTCACGCCCTAAAGGAATCACCAGAGTATCCCCTTTGCGACATTCCACGGGGCGGCCCTGATTGTCCACCACGCGCATCGAGCCATCGGGATCGGGTACGCTCAGGGTGGCAGGTTTAATAGTACCGGCATTCAGGCGTGCGGCCGCTTCCGGCCATTTCAAATCCGTCAAAGTCCCTGCGCCCAACCCCGCCAACGCAACCACACCGTAACCCTGCCCCTGATAGGCCGCGAGGTAATAGGGTTGGTCATCATGCACCCGGCCCACATAGGTGGCACCAGTGAACAAATGGGCCTTGGTGCCATGATCAAATCCAGTCAGTGGGACGCGTGTGGCCCCCGCCGCCAAGGCCGCAACCGCAGGTAATGCGACTGCGGGCACAGGACCATCCCATGAGGCCCATGGCAACACCCAGACATCCTGTTTACGGCCAGCGGCCAATTTCAGCGCGGTAGCCAACTCCCCCGCCATGGGCCGACTGCCGAGGCCATCTTGATATTTACCCCACGAGAGTCCGGCGGCGGGTTGGCCGGTGAGATACAGCGCATCGCGCAGGGCCATGCCGGTGGCCAGGAGCCGGGTATTGGGATCGGCGTGTTTAGCGGCGGCATAGGCCGCGAGGTAATAGCTGGTATAACTGGCCTGTGCCTCATCTGCCTCCAGCGGAGCCACTACAACGGCCGTCAGCACGCCTTTGGCCCGTTTGGCCAGAGCCACCATGAATTCGTTGAAATCCGCGACATCGCGCGGGTCGGCGTGGGCCTGAGTCCGGATTCCGATCCGTAAAACCAATTGGCCTGAACCAGCCTTCACCCCGGCCACCAATTGATCCACGGCTTCCTGCGTTATGAGAGGACGATTGGGCGCGTGCCAGGGGTAATCCCAGACCAGCGTTTGAATTGCAGTATGTTGAATGTAATCAGTCACCGTCGCAGCGGAGCTACCCATGAGTTCATCAGGCATGGCCCCCAACCAGGGCGAAGGCTGGCCTTTGAGCGCTTCAGTACGCGGGGGCAGGATGCAGTGGATAGGCATACCTGTAGCCACAGTCTGATTTCCCACCCGCAATTCATACCGCCCCGTTTGGGCAAATTCTACTGGAACATCCACGCGTAAACGCCCCCCGGGGGGAATGAGTGCGGGAGTAAGCAGGTGGCTTTGTACCACAACAAAGGCCGGACCATCCCAGCGACCAAAGATAATAGATCCCGGCGCAGGTAATGGAGTTTCACCCGGATTGCTCAAGACCACAGGGAAAACAGCTTTATCTTTAGGATAGAAAATGTGCGCCGGATCAGTGTCGGTCGGGACCAAGGTACAAGCCAGCGTTGGGGCACTTTGGGTGGCGGGTTGGGTTGCTGGTGCAGTCGCGGCAGGCAATGTCGCAAAGGCGGTGGCGGCATCGTCTTCGCTTTGGGCAACACCAGCCCAGACGAGTGAACATATCGCTATCCCTAGCCAAAATGGCCGACCCATAGGAAATCCTTTCCATTGTTCAACTGGGGCCATTATACCACAGAAAACCGTCATGAATGTTACGTAGCCAGGACAATCCGGGTTCGGGTACCCCTTGGGCAAGTAACGCTATATAATTGCACTGTTGTGTTTTTTACCCTTTGGGAAGTTGTTGGATATGACCAGTCCGAAATCCATAAATTTAACCGTTCTACCCGAGTCAAAGCCTGACCATACGCTGCCGGGACGCAAGCCTGCCTGGCTGAAGGTCAAGCTCCCCACCGGGCCGGGATATATGCAGTTACGCGAGTTGGTCGAAAAGCACCAGTTGCATACCGTTTGCGAGTCCGCCAAGTGCCCCAATATGGGCGAATGCTGGTCTCGCGGCACGGCGACCGTGATGATTTTGGGCAATGTCTGTACCCGGAGTTGCGGGTTTTGCCATATCGCCACCGGCCGGCCGCCGGAGTTGGATTTGGACGAGCCCCGGCGGGTGGCGGAAGCCGCCCGGTTGATGCAATTACGGCACATGGTAATTACCTCAGTCAACCGCGACGAACTGCCCGATGGCGGTGCCAGTATCTGGGCCCAGACCATCCGCATGATCCAAGCCGCCTCGCCCAAGA
Organism: Phycisphaerae bacterium; assembly: GCA_044344145.1. GTDB lineage: Bacteria > Planctomycetota > Phycisphaerae > WQYP01 > WQYP01 > JBAXGE01. The sequence goes on along the minus strand of JBIJDM010000157.1, from coordinate 2,618 downwards.
CCACTATTGAGGTGCTGATCCCCGATTTCTGTGGGGATTGGGAAGCGTTACAGGTAGTGTTGGATGCCAAGCCGGACATTCTCAACCATAACGTTGAGACCGTCCCCAGTCAGTATAAACGCGTCCGGCCGCAGGCACGGTACGAGCGGACCTTGGAACTGTTACAACGGGCCAAAGAACAGGGCTTTATCACCAAGACCGGTCTGATGGTGGGCATCGGCGAAAAGCCGGAAGAGGTGCAGGTGCTCTTGGAAGATTTGCGCCGGGTCAACGTGGATATTGTGACGATTGGGCAGTATTTGCAGCCTACGCGCGAACATTTGCCCATCGACCGCTGGGTTACGCCGGAAGAGTTTGCCCATTGGAAAGCCGTCGGGCTGAAACTGGGCTGTGGCGTGGTGGAATCCGGCCCTCTGGTGCGGAGCAGCTACCATGCCGAAGAGCAGGCGGAATTATCCTTTCTGGAAAGCCGGGGCGTGAAGGTTTGGCGCCAAGGCTGAAAAGCACGATGATTAGGGTATGACGTTAAAGCGTTGGCAGATACTCGGGATATTGTTACTGGCCGGGATTGCCTGCGCGCTGGTACTGTTGGGCCGGGGGCAAAATGATCTGGTGTTGCCGGATGGGAGTTCGGCCCAGGGGCGTGTGGTCATCACTTACTGGGAAAAATGGACCCGGCATGAGTACGATGCCATCCGGGCGGTGGTGGATAAGTTCAATATGGGGCAGCGTGAAGTTTTTGTGCAATTGCTGTCCATAAGTCAAATTCAGAATAAAACACTACTCGCTGTGGCCGGGGGTGATCCGCCCGATTTGGCCGGATTGTATGCCGATCAGGTGCCGCAATTTTACGAGTATGGCGCGCTGGAATCGCTCGGGGACCTGCAAGCCGAGGGAGTGTTGACGAAAGACACTTACAAACCTTTTGCGTGGCGGATTATGGCGCCCCAGCAGGTTCCGTATGCGATTGTCACTACGCCGGCGGTAATTGGACTCTTTTGGAATAAAGACCGTTTCGCACAGGCGGGCTTAGACCCGGAAATACCTCCGCATACCTTGGAAGAATTGCAGACATTTTCGGATCGTATGACCGAGCGCGATGCTCAGGGCAACCTGATCCGGGTAGGTTTTCTGCCCAACGAACCGGGTTGGTATGACAGCATGTGGGGAGCCTATTTTGGCAACCAATTATACGATGCCAAGACCGGCCGTTTCGGCATTAATACTCCCGAAAACCGGGCCGCGTATACCTGGTATCAAAACTATGCCAAGCACTACGGGGCACAGGAAGTGCAAACGTTTTCCGGTGGGTTTGGTCAGTTTGCCACGCCGGACAATCCATTCTTCACCGGCAAGACGGCCATGGTCATACAGGGTCCTTGGTTCCCGACTTTTATTGCCCGTTTCAAGCCGGAACTGGTCGGGCATTACGGGGTGGCGGCATTTCCCACCAGTTATGGCAAGCCCGGTGATGCAGTGCTGGGGGATGCGGACGTGTTGGTGATTCCACATGGGGCAAGGCATCCGCGCGAAGCGCGGCAGTTTATTCGCTTCATGATCCAGCCGGAGAATATGGAAGCACTCTGCCGGGCGCAAGGCAAGCCCTCGCCGTTGAGTTACGTTTCAAACGACTTTCTAAGCAACAATCCCAATCCCTTTGTGCGGTTCTTTGATGAACTGGGCCGCAAGCCGGGAATGCACATTATGGCCCCCACCGCCACCGCGGTGGCCGTACGCGAGGAAATGAAGCAAGCCTCCCAAAGCATGTGGCGTGGTGCGGATGTGGGTAAGACTCTGAGTCAGGTACAGACGCGGGTGGATCGTTTGGTCGCGGAACATAATCTGCGGCAGGCCCAGCGCAAAGCGGGAGGGCAACCGTAATGGCCACCCCGAAAATGATCTACCGTGATAACATCACCTGGCGGCAGCAACTCACCGCCATGCTCTTTGCCAGCCCCATGATTATTGGTTTTTGTGTCTTCATGGCCATCCCGCTGGCCATGAGCTTGTATTACAGTTTTTGCGATTACACGATGCTGCAAAAGCCGCTGTGGGTGGGCGCGGATAACTATACCAACATGTGGACTGATATCGTTTTTTGGAAGGCACTGAAAAATACCCTGTTTTATGGACTGATTAGTGTGCCGTGTTCTTTGGCTCTGAGTCTGCTACTCGCGGTGCTGTTGAATCAGCCGATACCGGGCCGGGGGCTGTTCCGCACACTGATTTTCCTGCCCACGCTGGTACCAGCAGTGGCGTCGGCGATGCTGTGGCTGGTTTTACTCAATAGCAAAATGGGGCTGATCAACACGCTGCTCAACCCCCTACTGGCAAGCGTGGGCTTGACCGCACCGGGCTGGCTGCAATCCACCACATGGGCCATGCCCGCGATCATCTTCATGAGTTTTTGGAGTGTGGGCCATACCGTGGTGATCCTGCTGGCGGGCTTGCAGGATGTGCCGGTGGAACTCTACGAAAGTGCCGCATTGGATGGCTGTAACGGCTGGCAACGGTTCTGGAATATCACGTTGCCCACCTTGTCGCCAGTCATATTTTTCAATCTGGTTATGGGTGTGATCGGCAGTTGGCAGGTATTCTCGGTGCCGTATATCCTCACC
>JBIJDM010000222.1:0-4474 GCA_044344145.1 Phycisphaerae bacterium | reverse complement strand
GAAATTTCAGGGCCACTTCCAGATCCAGCTTCAGATCGTCGGCGCGGTACACCTCGCCCATCCCGCCGGCACTGACCAATTCGATGATCCGGTAGCGGTTGGCGATGATTTCGCCCGAGACAAAGCGGTCTTCGGCGTGGCGCGAGCAGTGCAGGGGCATGGGCTGGGTTTCGGTGCCGGAGGCGTGGGTATCCGCCTTGCCGACAATGGCCGAGAGGGTGGCCGGGGTCAGCATGGGCGGACGGTTCAAAATATCTTCGGCGGTTTTCTCGTGCTGGCCCAGCAGGTTTTTAAGCTCCGCCAGCAGTTCCGGATCATGCCCGGCCTGCTGCTGTAAAAATTGTTCCCGGGCCGCGCCCTGATAGGGCATGGCCTCCAGAAATAATTCTTTGAGACGGGCAAACTGTTCGGGACTCATTTATCCGGGCTCCGCCGACATTTGTTGCCGCAGCCAGGCGCGGGCAAAGGCCCAATCGCCCTCGACGGTGCGTTTGGAGATGCCCATAATCTGACCGATCTGGTCCATTTCCAGCCCGCCGAAGAAACGCAGTTCCACAATTTTCGCCTGCCGGGCGTCGAGCAGGGCGAGTTTTTCCAAGGCCTCATGCAGGGCGAGCACATCCAGCGCCACAGCTTCTTCCCCGGCGATACCATCGGTTAATTCCACGCGTCGGGCGCCCCCGCCGCGTTTCTGGCGGCTGCGGGTGCGGGCATAATCCACCAGAATCCGGCGCATGGCCTGGGCGGCGATGGCATAAAAATGTCCGCGATTCTGCCACTGGACCCGTTCCTGATCCACCAATTTCATAAATGCTTCGTTGACCAGGGCCGTGGCCTGCAGGGTATGGCCATGGCGTTCCCGCCGGAGGTAGGACTCGGCAATGTGATGGCAATGCTCGTAGACCAGATTGAACAACCGCTTGCCCGCCGCCTCGTCGCCCTGGGACCATTCCTGCAGGTATTGGGTCACTTGCTGCTGACTGGTGTTATTTTCGCTCATAATTTGTCCCTCTCGGAGAATTTTGCTGCGGCCTTCAAGGTTCATTATCGCGTAGCAGGTATGGGCACACAAGCCAAGAGTTCCAAAAGATGCCCAGCACGGGATATTAAGTCGCTTTCTTTCCCAGAATGTCACCCCGCCAAAGTAGTCGCCAGCCGCAAAATGCGGTACATTTAGGGTTTGCCCCCGGCGGACGTGGGCATGGTACTGACAGGATGCGGAAAACTATGGCTAAGACGATACTGGACACGAACTTAGGTAACACTTCCATCATTGGTCTCCAATGGGGCGATGAGGGCAAAGGCAAGCTGGTGGACCTGCTGGGGGACCGCTTTGATTTGTCGGTACGCTGGAATGGCGGATCGAATGCCGGCCACTCGGTCAAAGTCGGCGACAAGAAATATGCCTTCCACCTGATTCCCAGCAGCATCCTGCGGCCCAAGTGTATCTCGGTGGTGGCCAATGGCGTGGTAATTGACCCCATTGGGTTGCTGGGCGAGATTGACAAGCTGGAAGGCCAGGGCGTCAGTATCGGCGACAACCTGAAAATCTCCGCGCAGGCGCACGTGGTGATGCCGTATCACCGGATGCAGGACCAACTCTCCGAGGCCCGGCTGGCCGGGGGCAAGATTGGCACCACCGCGCGGGGCATCGGCCCGTGCTACGCGGATAAAGCCAACCGCTCCACGGCGATACGGATGATTGACCTGCTCGACGATGCCCGGCTGAGTGAGAAATTGCAGCGTATCGTCGCGGACCGCAATATTGTTTTCAAGGCACTGTTCAACGCCGAACCGATGGACTGGAAGCCGATGTTCGAACAGGCCCGCGCCTGCGGGGAACAACTGCGGCCGTATATCACCGATACCACCCGCCTGCTGCACGAAGCGTACAAGGCGGGCAAGCGGATTTTATTCGAAGGCGCCAATGCGGTGTTGCTCGATCTGGATCATGGCACCTTCCCCTATGTGACCAGCAGCAATTGCGGCACGGGGTTGAGCGTGGGTACCGGGCTGCCGGGCCGGGCAGTGAATAATACGATTGGCGTGGTCAAGGCGTATTGTTCGCGCGTGGGTTCGGGACCCTTCCCCACCGAACAGGACAATGACATCGGCAACAAGATTCGCGAGCGCGGCCATGAATATGGCACCACCACTGGCCGCCCGCGGCGTTGTGGCTGGCTGGACGGCGTGGCGCTGCGTTATACCGCGGCCATCACGGGCTGCACGGGTTTGAGCGTGATGCTGCTGGATGTCCTGAGCACGTTTGACGAACTCAAGATTGCCACCGCTTACAATCTGCACGGCCAGCAGACCGATTGGTTCCCCGCCGATGCCGAAGAACTGGCACAGGTTGAGCCGGTGTTTATGAACTTGCCGGGGTGGCACGAGGATATTACCGGCGTGCGGGAATTCAGCGCCCTGCCCAAGGCGGCGCAGGCGTATATCGAAGCCATCGAAAAATATGTCGGCGTGCCCGTGGTAGCGGTATCGGTCGGTCCCGAACGCACCCAGACCCTGTTCCGTTAATTTTTGTCGGAGCGGTCGCCATGAGTGTCCCCGAGTCGAAGCTGCCCCGCCATGTGGCCATCATCATGGATGGCAATGGCCGCTGGGCCAAGCGGCGCGGCCAGCCGCGCATTCTGGGCCACCGCCAGGGTGCGGAATCGGTTCGCCTGATCACCGAAGAATCGGCTCGCCTCGGGATTCAACAACTCACGCTCTATTCGTTCTCCATCGAAAACTGGAAACGCCCGGCGGATGAAGTCGCCCAGCTCATGAGTCTGTATGTGGAATTTCTCGCCCAACAACTGCCCACCATGCAGAAGAACAATATCCGCTTCCGTCAGATCGGCCGGCAGGAAGGGCTATCGCCTGAAGTCATTGCTGCGGCCCGTCACGCAACCGAAATCACCGCCAAGAATACCGGATTAATTTTATGTCTGGCGATCAACTATGGCAGCCGGCAGGAAATCACCGATGCGGTGCGTGAGATCGCCCGGAAGGTGCAACAGGGACTGCTGACCCCCGATACGATTGACGAAGATACTATTTCGGAACATCTGTATACCGCCGGTATGGCGGATCCGGATTTGCTGATTCGTACCGCCGGGGAATTGCGGGTCAGCAATTATCTGCTCTGGCAGATCAGCTATGCGGAACTGTATGTGGCGGAAAAATGCTGGCCGGATTTCGGCGTGGAAGAACTGCACGCGGCGCTGGCCAGTTATGCCCAGCGGCAGCGCAAATACGGGGCGATTGAACCCAAAGTGTGAGTCGTTTTAGGCCGCGACTACTTCGGGGGTCGCATCCACAATCCGCTTGACGATGGCATCAGCCTGCACGCCTTCGGCCTGACCTTCAAAATTCAAGATCATGCGGTGCCGGAGCGCGGGAGTCAGTACCCCACGGACATCTTCGAAGCTGACATTGGCGCGGCCATCACGCAGGGCCATAACCTTGGCGGCCAGCATCACGGCCTGGGCCGCACGGGGACTGGCGCCCACGCGGATATATTTGCGGGTCACTTCGGGGGCCAGTGCGGTGCTGGGATGCGTCCCCAGGACCAGACGGCCAATATAATTTTTCACATGGCTGGCCACGGGCACGGCCCGGACCAGTTTTTTCATCGCTTCGATCTGGGGTCCGTCCACAATTTTCTGGGGCGTGGGGACATGGGTGCCGGTGGTGCGATCCAAAATCTCCACCAGATCATTCAATTCGGGGCTGTTGACCATGATTTTGAAAGCAAAACGGTCGAGCTGGGCTTCGGGCAAGGGATAGGTGCCTTCATTTTCCAGCGGGTTCTGCGTGGCCAGCACGAAGAACGGATCGGTCATTTTGTGGGTCTTGCGGGCCACTGACACGCTGCCTTCGGCCATGGCTTCCAGCAGGGCGCTTTGGGTCTTGGGCGTCGCGCGGTTGATTTCGTCGGCCAGAATCAGATTGCCAAAAATCGGGCCGGGCTGGAACTGGAACACGCGTCCGCCGCGGTCATCGGTGGTCACGATCGAGGTGCCCACGATATCCGCGGGCATCAGGTCGGGGGTGAACTGGATACGTGAAAATTGCAGGTCCATCACCTGCGCCAGCGTCCGTACCAGCAGGGTCTTACCGAGACCGGGCACGCCTTCCAGCAGCGCATGGCCGCCAATCAGCAGACACAGCACGGTCTGGCCCACCACTTCGCGGTGGCCGACGATGACTTCGCCGATCTGGGCTTCGATGGCCTGGTACTGCTGGCGAAAAGCCGCGACATCCGCTTCGATCGTGGGCGCTTGCGTCATGGGGCACATCCCGTATTAGATGGAACACACTCACGGTTCTCAGACACCAACCAGCGCATCGCCGCGCACTTTGCGGGCGATTTTCTGTTTCTTGATCTTATCCTGCAGGCGCATCAGGCCTTCGATCAGGGCTTCCGGACGCGGCGGACAACCGGGGACATACACATCCACCGGCACGACCATATCCA
>JBIJDM010000221.1:0-4486 GCA_044344145.1 Phycisphaerae bacterium | reverse complement strand
ATCGTACTTTTTCATTTGGGCGGCGATTTTAATCTTGCTGCCCACGCCATCAGTGCAGGCGATCAAGACGGGTTCCTTGTAGCCCCGGCCAAACAATTTATCATTGTCCAAACGCAGCATGCCGGCAAAACCGCCGTAACGGCCCAGTACGCGTGGGCCGTAGGTACGGGCGCACATGTGTTTGATCTGATCCACCATGGCATCACCGGCATCAATATCCACGCCAGCGGTTTTGTAGGTCAGGGCTTCGGTTGATTTTTTACGCAGTGGCATAGGCACTCCGATTCAACAGGCTTATTGGCCGGTCCATAGGTATAAAAATTGCGGGTGAACCGATGGCAGCGCCATCGCAGCAGTATCGATATTGATATTGACCAGACTCAGGGCAGGATTGGCCGGAGTCTGGGCATATACCGAGCCGGTAACCGCACCGGTACGTTTATAGGTGATCAAGGTGGCCCGGCTGATGCCCGCCCGCTGTTTGGCTTGGGCAATGGCATCATCCAGTGAACCGAGGGCGTCAACCAGCCCCAGTTCCACGGCGTCCTGGCCGGTAACGACCCGACCATCAGTAACCATCGCCCAGTTTTTATCCTGAACATGGTTGGGGGCGGCTTTCACCGTGGCGACAAAACGCCCATAGAACTGGGTGACCATATGCTGCAATAATTCCCGGTCGGTATCTTTCATCGGGCGGAGCGGTGAACCGGTGTCTTTGTTGGGACCACTGGTGAAGGCTTCGGCGGTGATACCCAGTTTGGCCATGGTGCCGGTGAAATTCATCGTCTGCATGATGACGCCGATGGAACCGGTAATTGTGGTAGGATAGGCGTAGCGGTAATCGGCGCCGCATGACAAGTAATACCCCCCACTGGCGCAGACATCCATCATACTGACCACCACAGGCTTGCCGGTGGCCTTTTTGAAAGCCTGCAGGTCACGGTACATCATTTCGCTGGCGGTGACGGTACCGCCGGGGGTATTCAGGCGCAGGACCACGGCTTTGACCTTGTCATCCCGGGCGATCGCATCCAGTACTTCGCGAAAATCACTGACCGGATTGGTGCCGGTGGACAGTAGGCTACCCCGGCTGAAGTTCACCAACAAGCCACTCACCTCAACGATTGCAACACGGTCGGCAAACATACCCGCATCTTCACCGGCAACCAGTTGCGGAGTCAGACGATCATCAACGGGTATCAGGCTGATTTGTACGGTGCGTTGACCACAGCCCACAAGCAGGATGAGCATGAGACTGGCGAGGATAGTGGCGAGTGTGCGCAATTGGCGGTTTCCGTTAGGACTTACGTTCCACAATCTGGTTGATATTGCCTTCGCAGTCGAGAAAACTGATCAACCGCCCCCCACCCACAGCCTGCGTCACTTCGCCGGTAAAAGTAACGCCTTCGCTTTGTAAATGAGCATAGGCATAGTCAAAATCACTCACGGCCCAGGCCAAATGGCTAAGACCAGCGGCAAATACATGGCGTTGGGGCCGGGTATCGTCATTGCGGGGCATGATTTCGATCATATGGCCTTGGGTAGTGCCAGAAACGCTGGCCGGCGCCACCAAGTAGACCACTTGATTGCGCCGGGGTTTTTCTGGCGTTTCAACCACAATATGCAGGCCCAACACCCGGGCGTACCACTTGGCCATCACTTCGACATCATCGGCCGCAATTGCGGCATGATCCAATCGTAACGCGATACCCATGATGGCACCCTGTGGTTAGTTGATTTCTTTGGCGTTGATCCACTTCATCATTTTGCGGAGTTTGCGGCCAACCACTTCGACGCCATGATTCTTGTCGGCGTTGTAGAGGGCGTTGAACTTGGGCTTGCCCGCCTTGCATTCCGCCATCCATTCACGGGCGAACTCACCGGAGCGGATTTCGTCGAGAATCTTCTGCATCTCGGCCTTGGTGGCGTCGGTGACGATGCGGGGACCACGGGTCAGGTCGCCATATTCCGCGGTATTGGAAATGCTGTAACGCATGTAATCCAAACCGCCCTGATAGATCAGGTCCACGATGAGCTTCACTTCGTGGCAGCATTCAAAGTAGGCCATTTCCGGGGGATAGCCATTGTTGACCAGCGTTTCGAAGCCGGCTTTGATCAATGCGGCCAAACCACCGCACAAGACGGCCTGCTCGCCGAACAAGTCAGTTTCGCATTCATCCTTGAGGGTAGTCTGGATGATGCCCGCACGGGCCCCACCGACACCGTTACCCCAGGCCAACGCCGTGGCCAGAGCCTTGCCGGTGGCGTCCTGTTGGACGGCGACCAAACACGGTACCCCGCCGCCTTTGACATACTCGCTGCGGACCAGATGGCCCGGCCCTTTGGGGGCGATCAGGACGACATCAATATCTTTGGGCGGTTTGATGAAGCCAAAATGGATATTCAAACCGTGGGTGACGCCCAAGGTCTTGCCCGCGGTCAGATAGGGGGCGATTTCTTTTTCATAAACTTCGGCCTGCACTTCATCAGGCAAGCCGATGATGATCAGATCCGCGGCCTTGACGGCTTCGGGAATGCTGACGGGCTTAAAGCCATGGGACAGGGCCAATTTGCCATTGGCCGAGTCGGGCCGGTTGGCCACAATGACCTTTAAACCGCTATCACGCATGTTTTGGGCGTGGGCGTGGCCTTGGGAACCGTACCCCAAAATCGCAACGGTTTTGCCCATCAGGGGGGCGATGGGGGCTTCATTTTCGTAAAAACTACGCAGGGGACTCGTGGACATAAAATTCCTCTCTGGCCAATCACGGCCGATGACGCAAAACAAGCGCTATAGATTACTCAGTTAGTGGCTTTGTTGCAATGTTAGCCACCGGTGGAACCGCCATTTTGCCGAATAAATCCCAGTTCCCACCCCGAATTGCCTTGTGGGGCGTTGCCGACCGGATTATCCTTGTTAATTATGCGTTTTACGCTTATTACCGAGCAACTTAAAGACATCGAAATGCTATCCAGTTCACCCGCTTATGTGGCGCTGGTAGTCATGGCATTGGGGATGCTATGGCTGGTTTGGGGATATGATTTTTACCGGTATCTGGTCACGATGCTGTTCGCGCTGGCCGGGGTCATTCTGGGCTACAAATGGGGCCAAAGTTTTGGCTATGCCCATATTACCGCGGTGGCGGTGGGCGGGGTTTTTGCGCTGGTGGCCTGGCCGTTGGTACGCTGGTCAACGGCGGTGGCCTGTGGTTATGGTGGCTGGGTGGTGGGTGTGGCGGTATGGCAGTTGTGCGGTCAAGCCGAGAGTTATAGCTGGGCAGGAGGCGCGATTGGGTTTGTATTTCTGGCCATGCTGACTTTCATCATATTCAAGCCGGCAGTAATTCTCTGGGCAAGTATTCAGGGTACGCAGTTATTTTTGTCCGGCCTGCTGGCGAGTTTACTGATCTGGCCGATCTCACGTACCCAAACTCAGCAAATCATGTATCATCATGCCCAATGGATTCTGGCTCTGGCGGTGCTGATTATTGGCGCCAGTTTTTATTGGCAAGCCAAGCAGCACGGTCTGGGGCAATCCGAGGGAGCGGAATCCGGCCATGGGAGTCGTAAAAAAGCATGAGTCATAACCAAGGATTGGCGGTAACTCTGGAGCCATTGGGCGGCGCGGCCCGTGCCGCCTGGCAGCAATGCGCTGTGTTGGGTTATGGTGCCTGCAGTTTTCGCAGCGATCATCCGGAAATGGTCTTGGCGTTGACATCGACCACGGCAAGCCGGGACATATTGGCACATGCCCGACGGCAGGAAGTGCGACTTGCGGCGATTGAAACCGCGCTGGCCCCCTCGGCATGGCGAAGGCCCGAAGAACAAGATTATGCGTTGCATCGTACGCTGGAAGCCGTACGGCTGGCGCAGTCATTAGCAATACCAGTGGTATCGGTTTCATTGCCAGAGGTAACTGCCGTTGATGCGGAGCAGCTCAAGATTATGCTGGCCACGCTCGTCCCCCACTGTGATCATGCGGGAGTACAGTTGGCCTTGCGGAGCGCCCAGACGGAATTGTGGCATGCCTATACCCCCCTGCTGGGTTGGAATCTGGCGGCGCAGGATTATATCCCCACCGAATTATGTACCAGTCTGGCGAAAGGTCTGGCTATGTCACCGTGCCACATGGTGACGCTGGCCGATAAGCGTCAGGCGGGAAAGCTGGCCCAGGATGCGCCGTTGGGCGAAGGACAAATGCCGTTTAAGGAACTGCTGGGCAGTCTGGCGGGAAGTGATTTTCGCGGATTGACCTTGGTTGATATTCGTCAGGCATTACAACCGGTCAGCGCGGCGCAGATTGCCCGGGCATATCTGACCGGATGGTTTCCTCTGGCGCGGAGCCGATAAGTGAATCCTAGTTCTACCCAACAACTTGGCGCTTGGCACTTACGGCATTATCCCGTTTTGGAATCAACCAATCAGCACGCCAAACAACTGATCATGACCACTGCATTTTCCCGCAGTCAGTTTGACCATATGGTCA
>JBIJDM010000220.1:0-4508 GCA_044344145.1 Phycisphaerae bacterium | reverse complement strand
TGCCAGTGCCACCAGCGTGATAAATTCCACCAGCAAATCGCGATACTGCGGCTGCACCTTGGCCTCGCCCGAAAGCGCCACCGCCAGAGCCCAGCATAATTTGTACGCCACGCCCGCGCCGCACAAATGCGGATTGGGATACTGGCTGCTCGGCAAACGCGGATGCACGATCCATGGCGTGTCCGGCAGTGTGGTGCCCATGTCGTGGTGGTCGGTCACGATCACATCCACCCCGCGGGCCCGGGCCAGCGCGATGGGCTCAATGGCACTGCCGCCGTTATCAATCGAAATAATGAGCTGCGCGCCCAGATCCAATAGTTTTTGGATGGCCGCCTCGGACATCCCATAGCCTTCGCCCAGCCGGTTGGGAATGTAATATTCCACCTGTGCCCCGGCCGTGCGCAGCAGATGCCACAGCATCGCGGTGCCCGTGATGCCGTCCACATCGTAATCCCCGAACAGGACAATTTTCTCGCCCTGTTTGATGGCGTGCACGATGCGTTCCACCGCCGGGGCGATGTTGGGCAGCAGATTCGGGTCGTGCATGTGACTGAGTTTGGGGGCGAGAAAACGCTCCACGGCATCGGCATCGGTCAAGCCGCGCTGCAGCAGGAGCGTGGCAATCATTTCAGGCTGGCCGGTGGCCTGAGATAGTTCCGCCACCCCGGCGGGGATGGGCAGGAGTTCCCAGCGCTTGCGGCGAAAGGAAATCAGATCATGGGTGGCCTGATTGGGCATGATTCAAAGCCTTGTTTATTGCCGGTCACTTGGCAAATTGCCGCATTGCGCCTAAAACATGGGTATGCACAACACCGCACCCAGTCCCAAAAACGATTCCAACCCAGCCGCGCCCACGGTAATACCGTTGGTTTGCCCGGTCACTCATGAACCTCTGCAACGCGTGGGCGATGCCTATGTCTCACCGCAGGGACGGCGTTATCCGATCCGCGCTGGCATTCCCGTGTTACTGCCCGAGGCGGTTATTTCGGCTGATAATCTTCCGCCTTCGCCGGCAGCACCTTGATACTGTTGAGCTTGGGGCGTTGCGCCACGGCGACGCTGCCGCTGCCCGCTTCGGCGGGCGTTTCCACCATTTTGTCCACCACTTCAATGCCGCTGGTAATCCGGCCAAAGGCCGTGTATTGACCATCCAAACCGGCATTGGCCTGATGCATCAGGAAGAACTGGCTACCGGCGGAGTTGGGATCGGTGGAACGGGCCATCGAGAGTATGCCACGCTCGTGCTTCAGATCGCTGAATTCCGCCATAATCTGGTGCCCGGGACCGCCGGTGCCGGCCATTTCGGGATCCATGGCCATCGAATCGCCACCCTGCGCCATGAAGCCTTTGATGACGCGATGGAATGCGGAATTGTTGTAGAACCCACCCTTGGCCAGGGTGACAAAATTGTTGATCGTGTTGGGGGCTTTGTCATAGGCAAACGTGACGGTAATATCGCCGGCACTGGTGGAAATCACCGCATATTCCAGCGGCGCCACCGTGGTGACGGTGGGCTCGAACTGGCGGAGGATTTTCTTTTTCTGGGCTTCGGGGATGGCCAGAAATTGCGGGTCCTGGGCGATTTGTTTGATTTCATTGGGACCGCGGCCGGGGTTGTAGATCGTATTGACCACCAGCGGCTGGGCGCCGGGGGCAGTGACAATGAATGCGCCACCTTTGCGCATTTGCGGATAAATTGCAGCCAAGTCCGCATAGCCCTCGGCATTCGGGGTGAGTTTGCCAGCGGGGGTTAGCGGCGCACCGCCAAGGGGGGCGACTTTCAGGCTATCGCCTTGTTCGGTTTGCACCGTGGCCCAGCCGGATTGATAAAGACTGGGGAATAGCGCAGGACCCTGCCAACCAAGTTGCAGGAGTTTGTCGCTGGGGATTACCAGCTTTTGGTCGCTGGGCGCGGTGGTAGGGGCCGCCGGCGCGACCACCTTGATGTTGATCGGTTCGGTGGTTTTGAAATATGAAGCCTGAGGCACCAATAACAGGGTTAAAGCAGCAGCAGCGGCGGACATCGTGACGATCCTCCAAAATGGTTTTACAGCGTTATCCAAGACGGGGCAACCCGCCTTGCTGGGATGAGTATAACTTGCGTATATGCGATGGTGTTAGCGCCGCAGGAAAACGGAGGGAAAAATTAGCGGGTCATCCGGTATTTCCGTGGTATTGGTACGTTCTTCGCCCCAAGGGGGCGGTATTTATATAGCCCATGCCAACGCCATGGGTAGAAGCGTCCCGCCGCTGTCGTGGCGGTGCCCCTATGACTCCTCCCACTTCTTTGAGTCATTAGCAGTCTGACGGAAAGAAGCTAATACGATAATGATACCAACAACGAAGAATATCGCGCCAACGATCACGCCAACCATACGATCCTGCATTAACCCTTCGTTCACGTATCGCTTCCCATAACTCCGGCCCATGTGTTCATACTCGGCCACTGATATGTCAAATATAAATGCGTAGAAGATCAGCATGAAAAAACCCACCCACGTCGCACCCATTCCAGCTACTATCCCCAAAATGCGAAGGAACCTGCCCATAGTAAAGGGCCGACTCGCAGGCCGCGGTCTGAGGGGTAATGCTGGTGGTGGTGCTGTCCGTGGCCCCGGCGATTGTGCCGAGGTTACCGCTTCTTTGGGAGTATTCAAAGACACCCCGGGCTCAAGCCGTGTCGGGTCTGCGAACAAGGTGTTAGACGCCAACATGCTTTCTGTCTGTGGACTGGATGCACGCTTCTCGGTCAGGCCAATATCATCCACGTCAAAGAACGCCCACCTGCTTTCTATCGGTGGACTTGATGCACGTCCCTCTAGTTTCAGGTTGCTGGATGCACGCCCTTCTAGTTTCAGGTAACAAGTTTCGCATACAACTGCGTCGCGCCACACGAAGGGGGTTTCAAGGTTGCCGATTACGGCGTCACAGTTTGCACATCGCTCAGTCATGGCCCTATACCTCCGTTGAATTCCTCAGGTGGCGTGATTTTCTCCGCAGAACCAATCCACATTTCCTTGCCCCTATGACGGCTCCCTCTTTCTCCCAGTCATCAGCAGTCCGACGAAAGACACTGATGCGATAATGATACCAGCTACGAAGAATAACCCGCCGAGGATCATTCTGACCATACGATCTTGCATTAACCCTGTGTTCACGACTCGCCCGTCCCACGTACTCACTGATATGTCGAATATAAAAGCGTAGTAGATCAGCAGCAAAAGACCCAGCCCCGTCGCGCCAATTCCAGCTAATAGCCCCAAAATGCAAAGGACCCTGCCAATAATTGTAAAGGGCTGACTCGCAGGCCGCGGTCTGAGGGGTAATGCTGGTAGTGGTGCTGTCCGTGGACTCGGTGATTGTACTGAGGTTACTGCTTTTTTGGGAGCATTCAAAGATAACCCGGGCTCAAGCCGTGATTTTGTCATGTCTACCGCTTCTTTAAGATCATTCAAAGACACCTCGGGCTTAAGTCGTGTCGGGTCTGCGGACATGGTGTTATTCGCCCACCTGCTTTCTGTCGGTGGACTGGATGCAAGTCCCTTAAGTTTCAGGTAGCAAGTCTCACACACAACTACGTCGCGCCACACGAAGGGTGTCTCAAAATTGCCGATTGCGGTATGGCAGTTTGTACAGCGCTCAATCATGGCCATAAACCTCCGTTGAATTCATCAGACGGTTTGATTTTCTCTGCGGAACAAATCCACATTCCCTACCGCCGCGACTTTTTCCACAAATCGTTCATTTTCATACAGGCAAATCTTTTCCCCTCGGAGAAAAACAGACATGCGGACAAAATACTTTGCCATCCTACAGGTCATTTCCGCCCCGTGGCATGGCCTACACACCATAGCCTCAAACAGATACAACTGCATTGTCGGCAAAGCGGATGTTTTTGTCAATAATTCAGCCGCGCACGTTGTTGTACCGGAGTAGAGTTGTCACCCCTTAGCTAAAGTAGAAGTGTCCGTGCCCAGTCTGGGGTATACCAGTCGGAATGGAAACACTACTTATATTGGCACAAAAACGGGTGGGAAAATTAGTTATTTTTGTTACATCCCAACCTGCCTGACGTTATACTCCCAACGAACGTATATTGGAGGGCATCTCGATGGCTGTACGTACTTTGGGTTTACTGGGTGTAGTGACTGCGGCTTTCTTCTGCGCGGTGGCCGTGCAAGCGGAAACATTCCTGTTTACGCAGGATTATGTGCTAGGCACGTCGCTGCAACTGCGCGTCAATGCCGATAAGGCCGAAACGGCCGAAGCCTGCCAACGGGTGGTGATGGATGAGATCAACCGGCTGGACAAGATTCTAAGCACCTATCACGCTACCACCCCCGCGGCCCGGCTGTCGGGTGGGACTACGCTCAACCCCGCCCCAGCGGAATTACGCGAAGTCCTGCTGGCCTATGAACATTGGAATCAACGCACCCAAGGGGCCTACAACGGCCAGTTGGGTGGCCTTATCTCCCTCTGGCGGCAAGCGGCTCAGGACAACCAACTGC